>NZ_CAWPOA010000001.1:0-79244 GCF_963889365.1 Vibrio sp. OPT20
GCTGCGAGGCATTGAGCTAACCTGTACTAATTGCCCGTGAGGCTTAACCATACAACACCCAAGGGGTTTTGTGGACTCAGATGTACAGACCTTGAATGCGTTTGAAGAGATACTTTTACAGCTCTATTAAATAGAGAAGCAGCTTTCCGAATTTTAAAATTTGCTTGGCGACCATAGCATTGTGGACCCACCTGATTCCATGCCGAACTCAGAAGTGAAACACAATAGCGCCGATGGTAGTGTGGGGTTTCCCCATGTGAGAGTAGGACATCGCCAGGCTTTAAATTAAATCTTTAGGTTGACCAACCTGGGGATATGGACGCTCACTAAGTGAGTTGACCACTGCGGAGTGGTAGTTCAGTTGGTTAGAATACCGGCCTGTCACGCCGGGGGTCGCGGGTTCGAGTCCCGTCCACTCCGCCACTTATTCAGAGGTTCAGCTCTTTAAAACTGAAATAGGGGTGTAGCTCCAATTGGCAGAGCAGCGGATTCCAAATCCGCGTGTTGGGAGTTCGAATCTCTCCACCCCTGCCATATTTAAGGCTCTAGCAGATATGCTAGAGCCTTTTTGCTTTTTGAATCTAATATACATACGCCATTAGCAGAGCAGCGGATTCCCCGACTTACCAAAACAGCGCGTGTTGGGAGTTCGAATCTCTCCACCCCTGCCATATACGAAGCCTCAGCAGAAATGCTGGGGCTTTTTTGCGTCTGTTGCTTCTTCGAAGTAATGTTGTGAGCTAGATCGCCAGCCCGGTCTAATCTCCGGAGTGCCGGCTCAGTCCACCCCTGCCATATTTAAGGCTCTAGACTGCGCGTCCCGGCAGAAATGCTAGAGCCTTTTTGCTTTCTATTATTTGGATGTTAACCCTCTCTCCAAATGAAAATTCCTCTTTATCTTCAAAATATCATCCTCGATATGCACCTATTTCCTAATGACGACTAGTATGAAAATAGAGATCATTTATTTGGAATTGTTATGAGGTTATTTTGTACATCAGCTCTTATCTTTTGTTCGTTTTACGTATCGGCAACCCCATGGGAAAAAGAAAAGAGCCCGACAAGAAATTCAACCTCATCTATCGGTAGTTACGCTAATGGCTGTCTAGACGGTGCGCAGGCTTTGCCAATTGACGGTCAAGGTTACCAAGTGATTCGTCCTCAGAGAGAGCGCTACTATGGACATACAGAGGCCATTCAGTTTATTGAAAGGCTAGGTGTGACCGCGAGCGAACAGCTCAACACTAATTTATTGGTTGGTGATATTTCTCTACCTCGAGGAGGGCGCTTTTCGTCTGGTCATTCAAGTCACCAGACTGGCTTGGATATTGATATATGGTTAAGGCTCACTGATAAGAGGCTGTCCGAAAATGAACTCGCTGTTCCTAAGCCAATCAGCGTTGTCGATCTTACCAACTACAAATTGCGCAAATCGAATTGGACTGATGATCACTTCCAAGTCATTCGCTATGCCGCGAAAGATGAAAAAGTGGTGCGTATTTTTGTCCATCCAGTGATTAAACAAGCCCTTTGTGAACAAGAAGATCCTGATGACAATGATAGAACCTGGTTAGGCAAAATCAGGCCTTGGTGGGGTCATCATTCCCATTTTCATGTTCGCTTAAAATGCCCTAAAGGCAGTTCTAACTGTATCGCTCAAGCAAATCCGCCTAAAGGTGATGGTTGTGGCGATGAACTTGCAAGTTGGGCTCCGCAGACCATTCCAGTTCCTCCACCTAAAAAAGTGGCTAAAACTAAGAAAAAAAAGAAAGTTAAAGTGATGCCGAGTCAGTGTTTGGCCTTGATATCGAATAGGTAATGTATTTATCGAGGTGTTTTACAGTGGTAATGCCACTGGTTTTCGCGATTCTAAAACTGGAGAAATGTCACACTTTTGTCTAGAGTTTATAAACACGTAATTAAGAACATCGTTTGATATCAAAACAAACGAATAACGACAAGAGCAAAAATAACGATGAATTTGATAATGCTTGGTCAGGGATGGCGTGTTTCTTGGGTGAAAGATGCGGCTTATGTGAAGTATATGAAAATCAGAGTCTGATACCCGTCTATAAAAATTCAAGGATAAGACAATGACTATGATTTGCGCGAGGGAATTCTCTAAATGGTTAAGACATAGGTTCAATAGTGAGAAGACTGGTATTTCAATTTCTAGAGAAGATATAAACCAGCTAACCGGTCGACAGCGGTTAGATCCTAGTTTTGTTAATGATGTTCATTATGAACTGATGCAGTATGGAATGGCGTTTGTCACTGATACCAGTCGGGAGAGTTTTTATTTGGTACCTGTATCCCAAACTAAAAATTGGCGAGAACAACTTGAATACCAATTTGAGAAAGAGATGTTCTGCAACATATATCCCATTGAAAAATCGGGTTAAAAAAAAGGTTCAACTTGATGATTAAGTTGAACCTTTTATCTTTTAGGTCAAGCCTTGAATAATGACAAACTTTTCTAATAATTCGTCGTCAGTTTCAATATGGTTTGGGTCAGTGATTATGCACTTTGTAATAGGGCACACTGACTGACATGTTGGCTTCTCATAGTGACCTTTACACTCAGTACATAAATCAGGATCGATTTCGAAGATACTGTCACCCATCGTGATTGCGCCATTTGGGCATTCTGGGTCACACATATCGCAGTTTATGCACTTGTCAGTTATTAACAGAGCCATTGCTTTCTTCTCAGTAGAGTTTCTAGGTAAAGTTATTTACCTGAAGCGTTACGTGTATCTTGGCCTGCGCTCAAGTTACGCATTAACAAACCAAATTCTAGGTCAAGATCAGCCGGTACTGGAATAAATACAAAGTGACCGTTACCTTTTGCGTCATCTACTGGCTGAGATTTACGGTTCTCCATAACTTCTAATTTGAAAACGATGTTACCTTTTGGTGTCATCATTTCTAAGCTATCGCCAACTAGGAACTTGTTCTTCACTTCGACTTCCGCTAAGTCACCACGGCGGTTGCCAGTGAATTCGCCTACGAATTGTTGAGTATCTGATATTGAGTAACCGTACTCGTAGTTTTGGTATGTGTCGTGAGTGTGACGACGCAAGAAACCTTCAGTGTAGCCACGGTGAGCTAGGCTCTCTAGCGTACCCATAAGGCTCTCATCAAATGGTTTGCCTGCAACAGCATCGTCGATAGCTTTACGGTAAACCTGTGCTGTACGTGCACAGTAGTAGAAAGACTTAGTACGACCTTCGATTTTCAGAGAGTGAACGCCCATCTTCGTTAGGCGTTCAACGTGTTGGATTGCGCGAAGATCTTTTGAGTTCATGATGTAAGTACCATGCTCATCTTCAAACGCTGCCATTTTCTCTTCTGGTTTGTGTGACTCAGAAAGCAACACGACTTCGTCAGTTGGTTTACCAAGGCCTAGCGTGTTATCTGGACGTTCATTTTGAACTTCAACTTCTTGCGCTTCTACTTCTTGAATAGCTACACCAGTTGGATTAGCTTCAACGATTTGACCGTTTTCGTCTTCTTTCGCAGCTTCTGTTTTGTATTCCCAACGGCAAGCGTTAGTGCAAGTACCTTGGTTCGGGTCACGTTTATTCATGTAACCTGAAAGTAGGCAACGACCAGAATAAGCCATGCATAGAGCACCGTGAACAAAGATTTCTAGCTCTGTTTCTGGGCAGTGCTCGCGAATCTCTTCGATCTCTTCAAGTGATAGTTCACGAGACAGAATTACACGTTCAACACCTTGGGTAGACCAGAATTTTACAGTCGCCCAGTTTACAGCGTTTGCTTGAACTGAAAGGTGGATCGGCATTTCAGGGAACGATTCACGTACCATCATGATAAGACCAGGATCTGACATGATAAGAGCGTCAGGGCCCATCTCAACAACTGGCTTAAGGTCGCGAATGAATGTTTTTAATTTAGAGTTGTGTGGCTGAATGTTACATACAACATATAACTTTTTGCCTTGAGCATGAGCTTCATCGATACCGATTTGTAGGTTTTCGTGATTGAACTCGTTGTTACGAACACGAAGGCTGTAACGTGGCTGGCCTGCGTATACTGCATCTGCGCCATAGGCGAATGCGTAACGCATGTTTTTAAGGCTTCCTGCCGGTGATAATAGTTCAGGTACAAATGGTTTCTGTGTAGTCATTGCTTCGTTCTCTAATCTGATCTCAAGTCAGGTTGATACCACCAAGTGATATCAAAGGGGCGCAAATTTTACGCTAAAATGAGTTTGGTTGATAGCCCTAAAGATAACAATGGTATTAAGAAGCGAGTCGATAGGTATTGATAAGCGGGAGTAGGAAAGAAAATAAGCTCAGGTATCGTCGATACCTGAGCATCAAATCGGAACAATTAAGCGTTAGGTTGAGTTAACCCGCCTAATGATTCAAATAAGTTTGGAAGGAAAACACTGAACTCACCACAAAGTAGAGAGAAATCTGCATCAAAACGCGCAGCTTGATCTTCGCGAGGAATGTCGTCGTTTTCGTCTTTTAGTTCATCACTGAATTTCAGGCGCTTGATGCTGCCATCTTCTGCAAGAATGAACTCAATGCGATCTTGCCAGTTGATCAGAAGCTTAGTCACAACTTTGTTGGCTTCGATGTGGTTTTTAATCTCATCAGCTTCTAGTTCTTGTTTCTTAACTCGAACAATACCGCCGTCTTCTTGGATTGATTTAAGCTCGGCTTCATCGAGCATGGTGATACCTTGAGGCGTATCACCTGATTTCACCCACTCTGTCAGAGTCGTTTCAATCGCTTGCTCTGGAATAGCGGGTACTACTGGCAGGCTACCCATAGTTTTACGTAGTAATGCCAATACATCTTCAGCTTTTTTGTAGCTGCTAGCATCAACCACAATAAAGCCTTCTTTCGGCATGATCAGTGCGTAAGTGAAGTTACTGCGGCTGAAAGCACGAGGAAGAAGATCGATGATGATGTCTTCTTTTAGGCTGTCTTTCTCTTTCTTTTTTAGAGGAGTACCAGACTCTGCCTCAAGCGTTTCTACTTTTGCATTCAATGAATCTTTGATAACAGAAGCTGGAAGCATTTTCTCTTCTTTCTTAGCACAGATGAGAATGCGGTTTTCTGATACATGCGTCATCATATCGCCGTGTCTACCCATCGCATTTACCCAACCAAACTTCTGTTTGTCTTGGCTACCACAAGGGGTAAAACGGAACTCTTCAAGTTGTTTCTCTAGCTGATCTGCGTTGAAGTCTATATCACGATTAAAGCGATAGACGAGGCAATTCTTAAACCACATAAATATTTCTCATACCTTTATCTGAAGACGCTCATCATAGGAGATTTCGATCCATTTGTCTTATACCTGCAATAAAAATTAAAAGTGAAATGTTTGAGACAGTTATATGAAAATTTGTTTTCAAAGGTCACAAAAGTGTCATAATTAAACCAGATAATGCAATGCGTTGATTAAATACTAAGGCTATTCAATTATGTCGAGAAGGATTCTGGTCGTTGAAGATGAAGCACCTATTCGTGAGATGCTGTGTTTTGTACTTGAACAAAAAGGCTACCAAGCAGTAGAGGCTGAAGATTACGATACAGCGGTAAACAAGCTATGTGAACCTTTCCCAGATCTAGTATTACTAGATTGGATGCTACCTGGTGGTAGTGGGATAAACTTTATCAAGCACATGAAGCGTGAAGAGTTAACTCGCAACATCCCAGTGGTGATGCTGACGGCTCGTGGCGAAGAAGAAGATAAGGTGCGTGGTTTAGAAGTGGGCGCTGATGATTACATCACCAAGCCATTTTCACCAAAAGAGCTCGTTGCTCGCCTGAAAGCGGTTATCCGCCGTGTAACGCCTACTGCACTAGAAGATGTGATTGATGTACAAGGTCTTAAGCTAGACCCAGTATCTCATCGTGTTACCGCAAGCGAAGGTCCAGTTGATATGGGACCAACAGAGTTCAAAATGCTGCATTTCTTTATGACTCACCAAGAGCGAGTGTACAGTCGAGAGCAACTACTGAACAACGTTTGGGGTACCAACGTTTACGTTGAAGATCGCACTGTTGATGTACATATTCGACGCCTGCGTAAAGCACTTGAATCTGCAGGTCACGATAAGCTAATCCAAACGGTTCGCGGCGCGGGCTACCGTTTTTCTACAAAGGCTTAATGTGGCTTCGCTACCCAGTTTACGGAGTCCTGAATGGTTGAAAAGTTAACCTGGAAAAAGCTGGCTTGGGAGCTGGCTTTTTTTTACGCACCTTGGGTTTTAGTCGGTTGGATATTCGGCTACTTACCTTGGTTACTGCTGGCTGCTACGGTATTGCAGCTCGGCTGGCATCTACATTATCAAATGCGTTTATCCGCTTGGTTATGGGATGAAAAGCGTTTAACACCACCGTCAGGTTCTGGAAACTGGGAATCTCTGTTTAACGGTATTTATCGTATGCAGCAGAGGCAGCGTCGCAAACGCAAAGAACTGACTAACCTGATCCGCCGTTTCAGGAATGGTGCTGAATCCTTACCCGATGCCGTTGTGGTGTTTCGTGGTGAAGGAAACATCGTTTGGTGTAACAAGCTTGCTCAATATTTACTGGGCTTTCGCTGGCCAGACGATTCTGGGCAACCTATCTCCAACTTGATCCGCACGCCGGACTTCATCAAGTACCTTAATAAACAAGATTTCTCAGAGCCGTTAGAGATGCCGTCGCCACTTAATGTGGAGCGTATGCTCGAGCTTCGTATCGTGCCGTATACCGAGGGCGAACACCTCATGGTAGTACGTGATGTTACTCAGCTAAAACAGCTAGAAGGCATGCGTCGTAACTTTTTCGCTAACGTTTCTCACGAGCTACGCACTCCAATGACCGTACTTCAGGGCTATCTTGAAATGACGGAAGATCCAGACATGGTCGTTGGGCCTATGTGGCCTAAGGCTCATGGTGTGATGACCGAGCAGTTGAATCGCATGAACAGCCTAGTGAATCAGCTTTTAACACTTTCAAAAATCGAAGCTGCACCGATGCATGAGCTCGATGAAGTGGTGAATGTTCCGGCTATGCTTGAGGTTCTTGAAAAAGAAGCCGCAAGCCTAAGTGGTGATCGAGAACATAAGCTTGAATTTGATATCGACAAGAGTCTACGAGTTCTAGCTGATGAAGATCAGCTGAGAAGTGCGATATCGAATCTGGTTTATAATGCAGTTAAATACACACCACCGGGCGCAACGGTTAAGGTGCGTTGGTACCAAACCAGTCAAGGCGCGTGTTTGGACGTGTCAGACACCGGAGACGGTATTGAACCACAGCATTTACATCGACTTACAGAGCGTTTCTACCGTGTTGATAAAGCGCGTTCACGCGATACTGGTGGTAGTGGTCTTGGGTTAGCGATTGTGAAGCATGCTCTTAGTCATCATGACTCACATTTAGAAATTCAAAGCGAAGTTGGCGTTGGTAGCCGATTCCATTTCACGCTACCTAATCGATTGACCGTGTCATGAGTTTTTTGACTCGCAGGATGCGTTTACCCGTCAGCTTATTGTTAACATTTGCTTTGGTTAACCCAGTTCATGCCGAGCAGGGTGTCGACTCACTTCCTGATTACGCTAAAGTTCCGGGTATTTCAGGGAGCCTATTGTCTGTTGGTTCGGATACCTTGGCGGGTATGACGACATTATGGATGGAAGAGTTCAAGTCTTACTACCCGAATGTGAACGCTCAAGTTCAAGCTTCTGGTTCTTCTACTGCCCCTCCTGCGTTAACGGAAGGCACTGCTCACCTTGGACCAATGAGTCGTCCAATGCGCCTACGAGAGGTCGAAGCGTTTGAAAGAGAGCATGGCTATAAGCCGACAGCCCTGAGAGTTGCTATCGATGCGATTGGACTTTTTGTGCATCGTGATAACCCTATTGAAGGGCTCAACTTTCACCAGATTGACAGTATATTCTCAGAGACATTGCGCTGCGGCGCGACTAAGCCACTAAATAATTGGCAAGATTTGGGCATTGACCAGCCGTGGGCAAAACATCGATTCCAACTGTTTGGTCGTAATTCCGTTTCGGGAACCTACGGCTATTTCAAACAAAATGCACTGTGCGGCGGTGATTTTAAGAACCGAGTTAATGAGCAGCCAGGTTCTGCATCGGTTGTACAGTCGGTTGCTTCATCAATCAGCGGGATAGGGTACTCAGGTATTGGTTATCGAGTGGCCGGTGTTAAGTTAATTCCTATCGCAGAGTATGGTTCTGATTATGTAGAGCCGACTCGAACGAATACCTTGAGCGGTGATTACCCTCTATCTCGCTTTCTTTATGTGTACGTGAATAAGCACCCAGATAAACCACTTTCTCCTGTTGAAAGAGAGTTCCTCACTTTTGTGTTCTCAAAGCAAGGGCAAGAACTGGTAGAGAAAGATGGCTATTTAGCGATACCGTCAGAGTTCGCTGAGCAAGAATTGGCAAAAATCGGACTCTGATTTAGGTACTATGAACGTAGAAACTTAACGTAGAAACCTAACGTATGAACAGCTTGCTAGCCGCAGGCTGTTTTTATTTTGTCGGCGCATCATTCAAGCTTCAACGACCAACCAGCATCTTGCCAGCGTCGTTGTTCTTCTTTGAGTTCATAATCAATCAGTTGATTTTCAGCTAACCAGTCGATGGTATCTTCTTCTAAATACCAACTCTCATCTTGCTCAATGGTTAATTTTACATTCGGTATTGGCGATTGGCTTCGCTGTCGATTGAGCAGGATTGCTATCCTCAGTATTCGAATTAACAACGCTATCTGCGCTGTATTGAATAGCGTGAGGTCCGGTAAGTCACTAAGCTTAATCGCTTTTCTTTGATAGCGAACTAATGCTGAGATCAAACGTTGCTGCTCAGTATTGAAACCGGGCATAGTCGTATGTTTAAGCAGATAAGCTGAATGACGGTGATAGCCTTGGAATGCGATGCTTTGTCCCACTTCATGAAGCAATGCAGCCCATCCAATCAGATCATAAAGTTCATTATTTACCGCAGTACTCACCTGAGGTTGCGCTTGTTTCAGTAATGAAAGGGCGAGTGCTTTGACTTTCTGGCCATGAACTACGTCAACATGGTATCGAGAGACAAGTGTTTCGGCGGTTCTTGTTCGAACATCAATATCTTTAAACCGATCTTCCATGTCATAAAGCACCCCTTCTCTTAAGGCACTATCGGAGAAATGCAATTCATTGATGTTTAGCATATCCATAGCTGCTGAAAGAATCGTGACGCCAGCGGCAAACACCGGCTTTCTTTCATCGCTTAAACCTGAAAGGTCTAATCCCTTAGAAGATGGAAATTCACATAAGTGGTTCTTCAAATAGGATAGGCGTTGCGGCGTAATGAGACCATCGGTGAACCCTAAGCCAATGAGTACCTCTTTTATTGATTTGGCGGTACCTGATGAGCCAAAGGCAACTTCCCAAGAGATTTGTTTGTATTCTTCAATTAATGGCATCAACTGGCGAGTAGCAGAGACATAAGCATCGGAGAAGTGCTGTGATGTCAGCCCTCCATCGGCAAAGAAACGCTGAGTAAAACTGACGCATCCCATCGGTAAGCTACGCATTATTTGGGGTGTAAAGCCTTGTCCTGCGACGATTTCGGTACTCCCGCCACCTATATCAATAACTAATTTAGATTCGGAAGCGGCTTGAGTGTGCTCTACGCCGTTATAGATAATTCGAGCTTCTTCTTGACCTGAGATGATCTCTATTGGAAAAGGAAACAATGGTTTAGCTTGCTCTAAGAAGTCTTTGGTATTTTTAGCCTTTCTTAGGGTATGAGTCGCGACGACTCTGACATCATCAAGTTCAAAATCCGCTAGTCGTTCTGCGAATACCTTGAGGCACTCTAAACCTCGCTCGATAGCGCTTTCGGATAAGAAGTTATGCTCATCCAACCCATCGCCTAATCTCACTTTCTGTTTATGTCTGCTGACTAATTGCAGGTGTTGATCGAATACTCGGGCAACCACCATATGAAAGCTGTTCGAACCTAAATCGATAGCGGCAATACATCGAGAATGTTTGTTATCAATTAGCGGCATGATTTCTTCTCTTGTTTGTACTTCTTGCGAGCAAGTTTCTCCATACGTTTAATATAGTGGTAAGTGGAGAGTTGTGATGTCGGGTAATCGAGTTGGGTTGCTGGCGCTTCTATGTAAGGGTTGCTCATCGATTGGTCTAGCACTCGAGCTTTTTTGCTGTCATCGAAATGAAACTCGGTGATATCGATAATGGTTTGCTTGATATTTGGATCTAAAATTGGAGTGGCGACTTCGATCCGATGATCGAAGTTTCGCGTCATCCAGTCAGCTGAGGATATATAGACTTTCGGCTTTCCAGCGTTACCAAAGATCATCACTCTTGGGTGTTCGAGAAAACGATCGACCACACTGACAATCTCAATATGGTCACTGATGTTGGGTATGCCAGGGACAAGAGAGCACATGCCACGAATGACCATTCTCACTTTTACATTGACTTGGCTGGCCTGATAGAGCTTCTCAATGATCTCTCGGTCGACCAAATTGTTGAGTTTTAGAGTGATGCTTGCAGGCTTGTTCTCCATCGCGTTTTGTATTTCATTATCTATCAACTGATACAGACGTTTTCTTGTATTCTTCGGTGACACAATCAGTTGTTTGAACTGTGATTTTTGATAAGGGTTTTCAATATATTTAAAGACTTGTCTCACCTCTTGGGTCAAATCTTCATTCGCAGTGAGCAGAGAAAAATCGGTATACACGCGCGCTGTTACTTCATGAAAGTTACCGGTGCCAATATGGGCGTAATGCGCCGTATGCTTGCCTTCTTTCCGTTTAATGAGCAGCAGTTTGGAGTGGACTTTCAAACTTGGGATGCCATGGATGACTTTTATACCGGCTTCTTGAAGTTTCTTTGTCCACTGAATATTGGCTTGTTCATCAAAGCGAGCTTGCAGCTCGACAACCACTATGACCTTTTTTCCATTGTGTGCCGCATCGATGATTGAGCTAAGGAGTTTGGAGCCTTCTGCAACACGGTAAACGTTTATTTTGATGGAGGTTACTTTCGGGTCAAAGGAAGCCTGCCTCACGAGCTCAGTGATGTGATTAAAGGTGTGATAAGGGTAATGCAACAAGATGTCACGAGCTTTGATCGCTTCAAAATAGTTTGGATGGTGGCTCAAATGGGCGCACTTAATCGCGGGTAATGGGCGATTAACTAAATCACGTCGGTTAAGGCTTGGGAACTCAGAGAAATGTTTGAAGTTGTGGTAGCGACCTCCGGCGATAACACTGTCGTAGTCAGACAGTTTTAGTCTGACTTGTAAGAAACTGAGCATTTCAGCTGGCATTTCTGACTCATAGATAAGACGTATCGGTAGTGCCGTTAAGCGCTGTTCTAAACCTAAAGACATCGATTCTAATAGGCTGCTTTCATTGTTCTCTTGAAGGTCATAATCGGCGTCACGAGTCATTTTTATAGCAAAGCAACGCACTGAGTCATACTCAAAGAACCCTTTAAGTAAGTCATCTAAACAAAATCGAACTATATTATCTAATAAGATCAAAGTAGTACGCTGAGAACCCGAGGTGTCTGGTAATTTAACAAATCGAGGGAGTGCTTCTGATGGGATTTCGAGTAATACGTATTGAGAAGATGCCTCACGCTCGATGTCGATGGCTAAGTAACTTTGCTCGTCTTTCATAATATTGAGCAACTGGCGATCTTCGTTCAAGAGAAACGGAGTTAAATGTGGCAGCACTTTTTTCTTAAAGTACTTTTTGATCCACTCACTTTGCTCTTCGCTGATTTGCTGTTCGTTGACCAAAAAAATACGATTGCGCGCCAGTGCCAACAATAGGTCGTTATACAACTCATGGAATCGAGCATCGAGCTTACTTGCTTTGCTCTGCATTTGAGTGAGTAAGTTTTTCTGCGAGTTGGCAGGTAATTGAGGATCTTGAAGTAAGATCTTTCGTTTCACGTCAGCAAATCGGACCTTGTAAAACTCATCGAGGTTTTTTGAGTAAATACCTAAAAAACGAACTCTTTCGATTAAGGGCACTGACTTGTCGGCTGCTTCTTGGAGCACTCTTTCGTTGAAGGATAACCAGCTAAGTTCTTTTGTGACATAGTCTTTTTCCATCGAGATGATAATCCTTGAGTGCTGGCTATAGAGCTGATTACTTTAATTTAGAATGACAAAATTCACAAAATCTATGATCTTACTTTAAGAAATATGGTCAACAAACTTGTTATTAGTTTCAGTTGTTTAACGTAACTTGTAATATAATTGTCATCTAACGTACATATTATGTCAGTAGCTAAAAAAAGGTAGATAAACAGATGGCTTCAGCCCAATTTTCATTGAAAGAGCGTGACAAAAAAAGATGGTTGAAAGATCGTCTCGTCCGTTTTTCAGTGACATGTGGTGCCGTCAGTGTTCTAGCTGCTCTGGTATTGATCTTTGTTTACTTGGCGATGGTCATTTTACCGGTGTTTTCTGATACTGGTTTAGAGACAGACCAAGCCGTAAAGACCGTTGCTGTAGAAAAGCCTATCGCCTTATCTGTTGATGAATACGGTCAGCATGCATTTACTATTGAAAAATCTGGCTTGGTGCAGTTTTGGGATTTAGAGTCTCAAAATACACACTCTTACTTTGAGCGAAATGTTTTAGCCAATCCTGTTGCCTTCTCTCGAAATACCCCATCAGAAAACTGGTTTGCCTTTGCCGATAGTGCAAGCAACCTTACTTTTTTCTATCCTGAGTATAGTGCGCCTGTGCTGCAAAAGGGCAGTGAAGCCGATCCTAAAATTGAGCAAATCGATCTCCCTGAACCATTTTTAAATGATGAATCGTCAAATGGGACGACAATCGAAAAATTCGCGTTCTCGAAGAATGGACGTGGTATCACGGTTGCCGCTCAGCTAAGTGACCAACGAGTCTTAGTGAAGTGGTACCAAAGTGATGTTACGGGTCAGTATGTTTTTCAGAAGAGCCAATGGTTATCGGATAAGTTGGGCTTGCAGCAACAGTTGTTAGTCACACCTGATGGCCAAACCTTATATCTCCGAGCCCAATCGGATTTAGTGGTTTTGAAGTTATCCGATAGCGGCTTCAATGTTCGTGAAGTGATTGATCTTAGCTTGAATGATGCGAAGCACTCGGTGAAAAGTATCGATTTACTGTCTGGAGCTTATTCACTGTTGGTTACGCATGAGGACGGACAGGTTTCTCAGTGGTTCGATGTACTCAAAGATGAAAAGCGTAGCCTGACCCATATTCGAGACTTCCAACTTGCTGAACAAGTGCAATTTATTTTGCCCGATACTTATAGAAAGGGTTTTTATAGCTTCTATAAGAACGGCACATTACAAAGCCACTATACGACCAGTGAAAAGCTGTCGCTGTTCGAGCGCGCATTTGATAAATCACCACAATTAGCGGCTATGTCTGCCAATGAACTGCATCTGGCGACGCTGATTGATGGCACCATCAGTGTGGCTAAGGTCGATAATGAATACCCGCAAATATCATTCTCATCGCTTTGGCAAAAAGTCTGGTACGAAAGCTACCCTGAGCCACAATATGTTTGGCAATCAACCTCGGCGAATGATGACTTTGAAGAGAAATTCAGTTTAGTACCCATTACGTTCGGTACCATTAAGGCCGCTCTGTTTGCGATGATGTTTGCCGTGCCGGTTGCTGTGCTCGGAGCCATTTACACCGCATACTTCATGTCTCCACGAATGCGAAGAGTGGTTAAGCCTTCGATAGAGCTGATGGAAGCGCTTCCAACCGTCATCATCGGATTCTTGGCTGGCCTTTGGTTTGCTCCAATTGTCGAAACGCATTTAACGGCCGTCTTCTCATTAATGGTGTTATTACCGTTGAGTACATTGTTGACGGGGTTTGTTTGGTTCTGCTTGCCGAAGATGGTGACGAGTCGTTTCTCTAACGGTTGGCATGCCCTAATATTGATCCCGGTATTGGTGATTACTGTGGTGGCCGTCTTTGCTGGTGGAAACAGCATTGAAGCCTTGCTGTTTGGTGGTGATATTCGTACTTTCTTGGCTAGTTATGGCATCGACTTTGACCAACGCAATGCGCTGGTCGTTGGTTTTGCTATGGGTTTTGCTGTCATTCCAACGATTTTTACTATCGCCGAAGACGCTATTTTCTCTGTGCCTAAACATTTATCCGATGGCTCATTAGCGTTGGGTGCGACGGCGTGGCAGACCCTTATTTATGTGGTGTTATTGAC
Source organism: Vibrio sp. OPT20 (assembly GCF_963889365.1). Taxonomy (NCBI): domain Bacteria; kingdom Pseudomonadati; phylum Pseudomonadota; class Gammaproteobacteria; order Vibrionales; family Vibrionaceae; genus Vibrio; species Vibrio sp. OPT20. The sequence continues at coordinate 14,271 of NZ_CAWPOA010000001.1, forward strand.
GGCTAGCCCAGGTATCTTTTCAGCGGTCATGATGGGGCTAGGGCGAGCGGTTGGCGAAACCATGATTGTCTTGATGGCTACAGGTAATACACCGATTCTCGATTGGAATATTTTGGAAGGGATGAGGACGCTATCCGCAACGATTGCTGTCGAACTACCAGAATCAGAGGTGGGTGGTTCTCACTTCCGCTTGTTGTTCTTAGCGGCACTCTTGCTGTTTATTTTCACGTTCGCGGTGAACTCAGTCGCAGAGTGGGTTAGACAAAGATTGAGAGATAAATATCGTGCGCTGTAGTTTTAAAGGTTCACCTCAATGTGTCTCAATGGCTTTTCGTTGCGTGACTAGCGTATCTCGCGAACTTGGCTGTTTCTTGGTTTCAGCACGTCAAGAGCAAGGTCGATCATGATGAACAAATTGAAGTCATTATTATCTTGGGTTAAATCGGGATCTCCGTGGATCTGGCTTACGGGCGGGGCGGTGAGCATCAGTATGCTTTCTGTTCTTGGCCTTATGTTGTTGATTGGCTGGAAGGGCTTAACCTATTTTTGGCCTGCTCCTTTATATCAATGGCAAGTCGACTCCAAAGACCTATCGTTAGTGGTCGATCTTGACGAAACGGTATCAAAGCAAGATGTATTGATTGGCCAGTTGTATGAACGTAAATACATCCCGATAGAGCAAGTTCCTCAAGTACACGACCTCTTGTCGCCTCAAAATTTGTCGACGGGGCTAATTCAGCGCTTAAGTATCAAAGTCGCCAACAGAGAACTGTATCCTGCGGATTTTGTTTCCATTCTGGATGTCAATTTACGTGAACCAACAACGCCGCTTGATTGGATTGTGATTGAACGAAGTCGAGGTGGTTATTTCTTTGGTAAACCGGTGGGTTTTAAAACCGCTTCTGGCACCTTTGATTCGAACATAGACCAAAAGCTCGAACAAGGCTTGGCGTTCGCTGATACGTTACGTAAAGAAACGTCGCGTGTTGTGAACCAAGAAATCCGTAATATCAGCTGGCAATTGGAAAATCTACGCTTAGAAAAACGTAAGCTTGAACTCAATGAGTCAGTGAGCGATGAATACCTTAAAACCTATACTCAAACTAAACTGGAATTAAATCGCCAGTTAGCGGAAGCCGAAGTAAAGCTTGAGCATCTTAGAACACAGCTCAATGTCGAAAGCTTGTTGGTGGAAGATATGACAGGAGAGCAGGTTGAAATTTCGCTCAGTCATATCTTGGATTATTGGTACCCAAATAATATGTCTTATCTTGAAAAGGTTGGGCATTGGGGCAAACAAGTTTGGAAGTTCTTATCAGAGAACCCACGAGACTCAAACTCTGAAGGTGGGGTGTTTCCTGCCATTTTCGGCACTGTGCTGCTGGTTATTCTCATGTCGATTGTCGTGATGCCACTTGGCGTAGTTGCAGCGATATATCTTCATGAATATGCAAGAAACAACGCACTAACACGTTTGATTCGTATTGCCGTGATTAACTTAGCGGGTGTACCGTCGATTGTGTATGGCGTATTTGGCTTAGGATTCTTTGTGTATACCATCGGTGGCTCAATCGATTCCTTATTTTATGCAGAGCGATTACCCGCTCCGACATTTGGTACACCGGGCCTATTATGGTCTGCTCTGACCTTAGCGGTATTAACATTACCCGTTGTTATTGTAACCACGGAAGAGGGCTTAACGCGTATTCCTAGCTCCGTGAGGCACGGTTCATTAGCGCTTGGGGCTACTCAATTTGAGACGCTTTGGCGCATTGTTTTACCGATGGCAAGCCCTGCGATTATCACCGGTTTGATATTGGCAATCGCGAGAGCTGCGGGGGAAGTGGCTCCATTAATGCTGGTGGGTGTTGTGAAGCTAGCATCAAGCTTGCCTGTAGATGGTCAGTTCCCATATCTACACTTAGAGAGAAAGTTCATGCATTTAGGCTTCCATATCTACGATGTTGGTTTTCAAACATCGAATATCGAAGCGGCGCGCCCTTTAGTGTATGCGACTTCATTTTTATTGGTTACGGTTATCGTTGGACTGAATTTAACCGCTATCAATATCCGTAATAACTTGCGTGAAAAATACCGAACCTTAGGACAAGATTAGATGTTCTCGATTAATGAAACCTTGGGTTACCAAGCACCACTTGATGTACACAACCTGAAGGATGAGCAAATTGCTATCTCGATTGAAGGGCTGAACCTTTATTATAAAGAGAGCCAAGCACTCGATGATATTTCAATGCAGATCCCTAAGGGGCAGGTGACCGCGTTTATCGGTCCATCAGGGTGTGGTAAGTCGACTCTGCTGCGCTGCATTAATCGCATGAACGATCTTGTTGAAGGCTGTAAGGTTTCCGGGAAAGTGAAGCTTCATGGCAAGAATGTGTATCACCCTAAGGTGGATGTCGCGACTTTACGACGCCGTGTTGGTATGGTATTCCAGCGACCGAACCCTTTTCCTAAATCTATCTATGAGAATGTGGTTTATGGTTTGAGGCTACAAGGCGTGAGCAACAGCCGAGATCTGGATGATGCGGTTGAGCGCTCTCTGCGTGCAGCTGCGTTATGGGATGAAGTGAAAGACCGTTTGCATGAGAACGCCTTTGGTTTATCGGGTGGTCAACAGCAGCGTTTGGTTATCGCTCGTGCGGTTGCTATCGAACCTGAAGTGCTTTTATTAGATGAGCCGACCTCGGCACTCGATCCGATTTCTACTTTGACGATTGAAGAGTTGATCAATGAACTGAAGACCCAATACACCGTGGTTATTGTTACTCATAACATGCAACAAGCGGCGCGTGTGAGTGACCATACTGCTTTTATCCATATGGGGAAGTTGATCGAGTACTCAGATACCGATTCGATATTTACTTCGCCATTGAAAAATCAAACGGAAGACTACATTACTGGTAGATATGGCTAACCTCTACAGAGGCGTCATCTAGAGCTAAGTCACTCTACAAAAACGGCTTTATTCATTTCTTTTAAGGAGCTGACATGCATTTTGGTCGCCACATCTCAGGACAGTTTAATGTCGAATTAGAATCTATCCGTACACACGTATTAACCATGGGTGGATTGGTAGAGCAGCAGTTGTCCTTTGCGATGCAAGCTCTGCATAAAGATGACGCGGAACTGGCCAAGAAAGTGATTCGTGATGACCACAAAGTGAATGCGATGGAAGTTTCAATCGATGAAGCATGTACTCGTATTATTGCGAAGCGTCAGCCGACCGCAAAAGATCTGCGTTTGATTATGGCGATTATCAAAACCATTACCGACTTAGAACGTATTGGCGATGTTGCCTCTAAAATTGCTCAAGGCGCGATCGAGATCCCTTCGACCAAAGAGCAAAAATTTCATGTCTCATTAGAGCCTCTTTGTCGGCAGGCAATCACCATGCTTCACCAAGTATTAGATGCGTTTGCTCGTATGGATGTCGATGCTGCGGCAGAAGTACACAAACTTGATGATAAGTTGGATGCGGAATACGAGGCAGTCATTCGTCAGTTAATGACGTATATGATGGAAGATCCTAAGAACATCCCAAATATTTTACAGGTGATGTGGTCAGCTCGTGCGATTGAGCGAGTGGGAGACCGTTGCCAAAATATCTGCGAATACATTATTTACTTTGTGAAGGGTAAAGATGTACGTCACCTAGGCGATCAAAGCCTTGATGACGCACTGAAGTAGGTCGAGCCTTTAAAAGCTAATAATGGCACCAAGATTGAAATTGACCGTCGTGTCGTAAGGCACAAAGGTTTTATTGTGATCAAAGATATTCATATCAACACCTGCACGTAGTCCAAGCATTGGTGTCGCTTGGTACACGTAGGCACCGCCTAGGCTTAAACCATGTGTTGTCTTCTCTTCAACTTCGCCTGAGCGCGTTTTTGTGCCGTCATAGCTTGCCACACCGATTTCAGCCTGAAAGCCGTGGTTTTGGTTTCTTCCAAACATGTTCTGGATACCAACGCGATACGCATCAACCGTTTCATCATATCGATCGCTTTCATACCAAATATGAGAGTAGCTTAGGTAAACGGCACCTAAACTGGCCACATCAGTAATACCCGCCTGTACTCCAAAGCCATGATAAGAACCAATCTTTAGTTCTGGGGATAAATGAATAGCACTTGCTGAAACGGAAGTGGAGAGGACAGAAAGTAAAAGCAGGGAAGTTTTTATCTTCATAAAAATACCTAAAGCAATTAGCCGTCCGTGGCTGCAATGAATTTTGATTTGAGAATTGTTCAAAAGTGAGTCAACTTTGATGAGGTGTTAAAACCCAGCAATTGACTGATTGTAAAAAGCCAGCTTAGACGCTGGCTTTTTCAATCTATTAGAAGCGGTAACCGACAGTCCATGAGAATGTGTCGTAATCTACGTCATCGTAGCTCGCGAATTCAAAGCGCATGTCGGTGTATAGGTGTGGCCCGAATTCAGCTCGACCACCTAGGCCAACAACGAAGCTGGTATCGTTGTATGATTCAGTCCACTTCTTGTCTAGGATGCTAATTGAATTATCTTCACTTTGACGAGCTAGGCCCAGAACACCATAAGGTTTCAAAGAGAAGCCATCTAATTCAAATTTGTAACCGATATCAGCATCAACTTGGAATTTGTAACCATCGATCTCGGCTTTTATACCTTCAACGTTTTCGTCGTCACTGTTCGTTGCGTAAGAAACGTTGATACCTACGATACGGTTAAATTCATAACCATATTCAAGTTTGATACCGTTACCCCAATCAACTGTGTCATCGGTTAGCCAGTCGTCTACCTGAGTTTGGTTGTAACCAATACCCACACGGTGTTGGCCGTCAAAGTTGTTTGCAAGAACTGGAACAGAAAGTAGTGAAGCTGAAATTAGGGTAGTAAGTGCAATTTTCATATTAGTCTCTATTTAGGGTTAACTTAACTGCACGATCCTTCGTAGTTCAGTATCCGTTTTGATAGGGCTAATATTAAATAGTGTTTTATTTTTAGGCTAAGTAGATATTGGTATCTCTATAATAAGCATTACTTATTAACCTGAGTTGATAGTGCTTTTTGTATTAACTCAAATAGCCAATTGGCAATAGGGGAGTTTCTGTTTTTAATATGTAAATGGCAGTAAACAGGAGTTTTGGGAGGCTCGCCATCTATCACAACATCGATTCCGCGTAGGGTTGGGTAATTATCAACGAGGAAAAGATTCGAGTGTGGCATGTACATATCTGTGTGTTGAATGACATCAATGACCGCCATAATTAGCTCACTACGGAAACCAACATTATGTTCAACGGAGAGATCAGTTAGGATATCCGATGCCAAACTATGGTTGTCGTTCCAACCGGGTGTGACTAGTGAAGCGATATCGTAGCCTGCCACATCGTAAGGTGTAACGATTTCTTGCTTTAAAGGGTGGTCTTTTCTTACAAAAATACGCCCTGTTAGTTCAATTAACTTTTTCGTATAAACTTCTTTACTCGTTTTACTGCCAAGGTAACTGATCCCCATCAACACCTCACCTTTCTGAATGTCAGAAACAGAAGCATTGGTCCAAGAGACTAATTCTAGATTCGCATTCGGTGCTTGCTCTCTTATCATTTTAAATAAAGAACCAGATAAACAAGATAGCACGATAGGTGATAGCGCTATTTTGAGTGTGTAATCGATCTCTTTTGGATCAAAAGTATTTGATGTATTGATCGCGACAGATAGACCGTCCATGAACGGCTTTATTTCATTGGTGAGTTGTTCTGAGAAAGCGGTAGGCTGCAAACCTCCATGAACTTTAACGAAAAGGTCATCGTTGAAGTGGTGTCTTAGCTTTTGCAGGGCTTGGCTAACCGCTGGCTGAGAAACGAATAAACGCTCCGCAGCCTTTCTGGTGTTTTGTTCTTGATAAACAATCAGAAATGTTCGTAACAGGTTTAAATCAAGAGAGCTGAATAAGTCTTTAGCCATATCTATCCATGAAAATTTTCTGCGCTATTAAATCTAATATACGTCAGTCAGTTAGATTAGTCAGCGAGGTTCTCTGGATTTGTGTTAGCGACTATTGCCCTAAGCGATGAGAGCGGCTCTCACACTGGATATCTTGCTAGCATCAGTTACTGGTATCTGATAATCATCAATATCATCACTGCCCATTTGAGCGCTTGAGTTGCTTTCCATTAGACTCGGTCTTGTCGATTTACCTGAAAGGTGAAGTGCAGGTACTTGGGTGGTACTTTGAATCATCTTAGCATTCGTTGCATTGACGCCAGCGCCAGCCATGATATCGATTCTGCCATCGGCTTGTTTGACCATATCTGCGAGCACATTGATGCCTTGCTCAGCATTAACAGCAAGCCCTGATGTTAGGATTCTTTCACATCCAAGTGTGATGACCTGTTCTAATGCTGTTTGGTAATCAGAGCTTTGATCAATAGCTCTATGAAACGTCATTCCAAGCTTCAATGAGTGCGCTTTGTCAGCCAGTTGCTGCATTTTTGGCATATCAATACTTCCGTTCGGCGCTAATACACCAAGTACGACTCCATCCAACCCAGCACTTGCACAAGCTTCAATATCTTCAAGCATACAGAGCATATCGTCATTATCGAAAATGAAGTCGCCTTGTCTCGGTCGTATCATAGCGTAGACAGGAGCGGATGAAATTTTTGCCGCTTGCTTCATCATTCCGAAGCTTGGAGTTAACCCGCCAAGTGCCAATGAAGAGCAAAGCTCAATTCGATTCGCGCCACCAGATAGTGCGTTATGTAGAGATTCTAAGTTATCGATACAGACTTCAATTTCGGTGTTCATCATGTTTATCCGTTCAAAAAGATACTGATGAAATCATAGCAATCTAGATACGGATATGAATAGGTGGTCGCAGAGGAAAATAGGGGTAAAGTTTGTTTTTGTAATTACCTCTATTAAATGTTGCAGAGGGAGCTTTGGGGAAATGAAAGGCCGTCGAATAGATATGAAAAAAGCCCGAAGCGTTAACTTCGGGCTTTTAATAGGACTTTACTTCTTAACTGATTGGCGGTGCGCTTTGCGCTATTAGCTTATGCTTTATTTCTCTTTATAGAGAGTCTTCCAACCATTAACCTGAGTTGAGTTCAGGCTTAAGAGGTAATTACTTGCTTAGGTCGTCAGCGTGCTCAGATAGGAACGCAGCAACACCTGTTGGTGATGCGTCCATACCTGCTTTGCCTTCTTCCCATTGTGCAGGACAAACTTCACCGTTCTTCTCATGGAAGTTTAGTGCGTCTACCATGCGTAGCATTTCGTCGATGTTACGACCTAGTGGAAGATCGTTAACTACTTGGTGACGTACAAGGCCGTCAGCGTCGATTAGGAAAGAACCACGGAAAGCAACGCCTGCTTCTGGGTGCTCAACATCGTATGCTTTGCAGATCTCGTGCTTAACGTCAGCAATTAGAGGGTACTTAACTTGACCGATACCGCCATCAGCGATAGCAGTGTTACGCCATGCGTTGTGAGAGAATTGAGAATCGATTGAAACACCGATTACTTCAACGCCTTTAGCTTGGAAATCTTCTAGACGGTTGTCGAAAGCGATTAGCTCTGAAGGACAAACGAAAGTGAAGTCTAGTGGGTAGAAGAAAACTACAGCTTTCTTACCTTTAGTGAATTCTGCGAAGTTGAAGTTATCAACGATCTCACCGTTACCTAGAACAGCTGCTGCAGTAAAGTCAGGGGCTTGACGACCTACTAGTACCATTTGGAATCTCCTAAAAAATTAGTTGGCCCAACACATCTTTGTTTGGGCTCCGTTTCTACGGGACAAACTATAGTACAATCGGTACTATAGAAAAAAGCGAATTAAATAGATTAAGTTAATCGAAAAAAGCGATGAGCCTAATCTTTGCCCAGTCCTTAGGTCTACTGACCTTTACGTAACTTATCCTACTCATATTACAAAGTAATTTCATGAATAAATGGCCAAGTCTAAAGCAGCTTCATTATCTTGTTACCCTTCACGAAACCCGTCACTTTAGCGACGCTGCGGATCGCTGTTTCGTCAGTCAATCTACGCTAAGTAAAGGCATTCAAAACCTCGAAGAGCTGATTGGTTGTCCTCTTTATGAGAAGAAAGATAAAAAGAGCCCATTGGTTTTCACTCAAGCGGGTGAGCTGGTGGTTAAGCACGGTCGAGAGCTATTGGCGAAAGGGCAAGATCTTGTCGAACTTGGAAACTTGTGTAACGGGGACGCGATGCAAGGGCAGCTAAGAGTCGGGTGTATCCCTACCATAGCGCCATTCCTTCTGTGTGATTTGGTTCAAGAAGCCAATCATCGTTTTCCTCAGTTGAACTTACTGTTACGTGAAGACACGACGACTAACTTATTGGCTGCATTACGTCATGGTGAGTTAGATGTATTGATTCTGGCTCTGCCTGTTGATATCGACAACATGGAGAGTAAAGTTGTTGGGCAAGACCCGTTCAGAATGGTGATCAGTCGTAATCAAGCCGATGGCATTCGTGTTCCGATTAAATACGATGACTTGCCAGATGAGTCTGTATTTTTGCTGGAGAACGAGCACTGCTTAACCGAGCACGCGGTATCAGCTTGTAAGTTAACCGACAAAGAGAAGATAAATCCGTTCACCGCCACAAGCCTCCACACATTGGTGCAAATGGTCGCGAACGGTTTAGGTACTACCTTTATTCCGCAGATGGCCATCGATCACGGCTTGCTGGAAAACCAAAACCTAGTGGTGATCGATCCTCCAGGCCAACAGGCATACCGAGATATTGGTCTGGTCTGGCGACCAAGTTCGTCTCGTCTAGAGACATTCCATCAGTTAGCGGATGTGGTTTCTGAACTGCTGTAAAATTTAGAACATTAAACAAAAAGAGCGGCCATTTTAGCCGCTCTTTTTGTTTGTTCATTTGAGAAGAAAAACGCCACAAACTGTGGCGTTGGGAAGCTATCTATAGTGTTAGATTTTGAAAAAGCTCAGTAAGTCTTTTTGCTTAACGGCTAATGAAGAGAGTTCTTCACTTGCCTGTTTGCTCTGTTCAATGCCTGATACATTCTGGTGAACGATATCAAAGGTCAAAGAAACATTTTGTGAAATATCCTGTGTGACTCCTGATTGCTCTTCAGATGCTGTCGCTACTTGTGTATTCATATCTGAAATCAGGCTCACGGATTCAGTTATTGATGCAAATGCAGTTCTAAGCTGTTCGCTGTAATGACGCGACTCTACAGCTAGCGATAGGTTAGATTGCATGAATTGATTGGCATCTTTCGCTTGCGCTTGAAGTCGAGAGATTATCTCTTGAATATCGACAGTTGATTGTTGTGTTTTAGCCGCCAGAGAACGAACTTCATCAGCAACGACAGCAAAACCACGCCCTTGCTCACCAGCTCGTGCGGCCTCAATGGCTGCGTTGAGTGCTAGCAAGTTCGTTTGCTCAGAGATGGAGTTGATCACTTCAATAACAGTACCGATCTCTACCGAGTACTCTTGCAGTTGATTGACGATGTTGGATGTTTCTTCGATTGAGTCTTCAACCTTGCGAGAGATATCATCGGATGCATCGAGTGAAACTCCTCCCTCTTTGACATTGGAAGTTGCACCAGTTGCCGCGTTCTCAGCACTAGCAGCATTATGGCTGACTTCATTCGCCGTACTAGAAAGCTCATTGATGGCTGTTGCTATTTGTTCCATTTGACTCAGTTCTTGTTGAGCGTTCCCCTCGGTTTGGCTCATTACGGCTGTTAACTCAACTGAAGCTGCTGATACATTGTCTGAAATTTGGTGGAATCCATCGATGATGCGACGTAGTTCTTGGCGCATTTCTAAAATGTTGGCGTATATACCCGTCTCTTTACCTGTTACTGGAATCTGTTTTGAAAGATCGCCAGAAGCAACTTCTTCGACAATCGATTGAATCTCGCTAGGTTCACCCCCTACGACTTTCCATACGCTTCGGTAAATTGAGATTGCAATACCAAGAGCGATAGCGATAACAATGACTGAAAGTGCGCCTAAGATAAATTGAGCACTTGAAAATCGTTCAACCATGCTTGGTCCTACAGAGTCTTGTTTTGACTTTGTGGATAGTTTGATTTCCTCAATGGTTTTCGCCGCATTGCTACCTGCAATATCAAGGGTTCCAGAAACGATGTTGTTTCGTTCCTTTATCGTGTTAACAACTTCTGAAAAAGTGACTCGGTAGGTTTTAAAGGCATTATTAAAATCAGCTAAGTATCGAATTTGCTCGTTCGACATTAGTTGAGATTCTATTGTTTCTACAAGCAACGCTGCGGATGCAAATTCTTTTTCTGCTCGCTGAGCATCTTCTGTGTTGTTACTGGTCAGAAATTTAGAAGCATACAATCTTGATAGCAATACGTGTTGTTGAAGTTGTCCTGAACTGACTGCAACCTCTAAATCCTCTTCAGCAGAAGCTTGAGTCATTAAGTTAGTCACTGCTTGTCGCATTTTTAAACCTGATGGGTCTAAGCTCTCTTTTACTAAGTTATTTCTAGTATTGACCAGTTGAACAACCTGGCTAAATCCTTGGCTATACTGTTTAAGCTGCTTCTCTATCGCTAAGAACTCATTTTTATGGAGGTCGTCAAGATGAGCCTCTAACACTTCGTCGATCAATTGAATTGATGTAGTGATGCGCTTGTCCAGTTCTGAAGCATGCGATGCAACAGGGTTCTTTATATATTTTAATGCAGATAAACGAGCTTCCAATATGTTGGCTTGGATTCGCCCTGTGGATACGCTTGTTAATGCTAGGGAACGATAGGTATTAAACCCATCACTCGATTGATAAAAGCGCAATGAAGCAACGATTGAAATAACCAAAATTAGCGCAAGAATTACGCCAAAACCCAAGGACAGCAATTTCTTTAAACTCATAAGTATCATTCCCAGAAAGGCAGTTTGTTTTTATTGTTAACAAATTTTCACACTATCCAAACGATAGATATATCAATAAATCTAATTAGAGCCTTACATTCTCATATATAAGAACAATAAGTGAGGTCGGTTTATTGAGAGGCCTGAACTTTGGAACTGGTCTCTAAGAAGAAATGAGGGCTGTAGTGAGTTTCACAGTGAATATGTGATAGTTGGACATGTAAAGAGCCTTGAGTTGAAAGGCTCTAGGGGGATAGTGGATAACACAACGCTGGTTAACTTTCGACTTCTTCTGGCTCGACTTCTTCTTGTAGCTCTAATAAGTTAATCGCTATCGTGACAAAATCGCTGTCTGTAATAATGCCTATTAGTTCGTGGTTTTCTACGACAGGTAAACAGCCCACTTTGTGTTTCTGCATATAGATAGCTGACTCTTTTAAACCCGCACGCGGCTCTACCGACATAACACTTTTGTGCATGATGTCGTTGAGGGGAGTGGCAAGAGTAAAAGATTGAGCTTGTGGGATGTTTTGTAGGCTGGATTCTTGAGCGGCTAGAACGTCTCGCTGTGTGACGACGCCAAGTAGTTGCCTGTCGGAATCAACGACCGGAATATGGCGGATATCAAGCGCTTCCATCATGTGCTTAGCATCGGCCAGTGAGTGTGAGCGCAATAGGGTATGAGGGTTGCGAGTCATCATATCTTCAACCTTGATCATACGAACCTCCTTCTTTTTTATTTGTTGCTATTACTATAGTTTTTTATCCAAAAAATAACTGAGATCTGACGCATTCTTGGGTGAGTTTTATGCAACTAATTCTTTATTTTGAGGTGGTGAATCAGTAGCATTATTTTACGCCTCTTTACAATAATCCAGTGCTGTAAACCTTGCTATTGCGGCTCGTGTGCCTATACTAGCCCACTGCGAAATTTTTAGTCGTGTTTGTGATGTGTTTCTGGTAACGATTGACTTACCGTAACGATTGATCTGCAACCATGATTTATTATTCGTCAACAGCACAAATCTCATCAACTAAGACAAGACTACAAACATGCAAGTTTCAGATTTTCACTTTGACCTACCAGATGAACTCATTGCTCGCTACCCTCAAGAGGAGCGCACAGCAAGCCGCCTGCTTAAATTAGATGGCAACAGCGGTAACCTAGCTGATGGTTCGTTTAAAGACGTTTTAGACTTGGTTGAGCCAGGCGATCTTGTTGTTTTTAATAACACTCGCGTGATTCCTGCTCGTGTATTCGGTCGCAAGGCCTCAGGCGGTAAGCTTGAAGTGCTAGTGGAGCGTATGCTCGATGAGAAAAGCATTCTTGCGCATGTTCGTTGTTCTAAATCACCGAAGCCGGGCACTAAGTTGTTCCTTGGTGAGAATGATGAGTATGAAGCTGAAATGGTAGCGCGTCATGATGCGTTGTTTGAAATCCATTTCACTTCCGATCAAAGCGTTCTAGAAATTCTTAACAGTGTTGGTCACATGCCACTGCCTCCTTACATCGATCGTCCTGATGAAGATGCAGATAAAGAGCGCTACCAGACTGTCTATAATGAAAAGCCGGGTGCGGTTGCAGCGCCAACAGCAGGCCTTCACTTTGATGACAAGCTAATGGCTGGCATGAAAGAAAAAGGTGTCGAGTTTGCTTACGTGACGCTTCACGTTGGTGCTGGCACGTTCCAGCCGGTAAAAGTAGATAATATTAACGATCACCACATGCACGCAGAGTACGTTGAAGTACCGCAAGAAGTGGTTGATGCGGTTGCAGCAGCAAAAGCTCGCGGCGGACGCATTATCGCTGTCGGTACAACCTCTGTGCGTTCACTAGAAAGTGCGGCTCAAGATGCATTGAAAAATGGCACTGAGTTAGTTCCTTTCTTTGGTGACACAGAAATCTTCATCTTCCCTGGTTATGAATACCAGTTGGTGGATTGCTTGATTACCAATTTCCACTTACCAGAATCAACATTGATCATGTTGGTGAGTGCATTTGCTGGTTATGACAATGTGATGGGCGCATACGATCACGCAGTGAAGAGCGAATACCGTTTCTTCAGCTACGGTGATGCGATGTTCATCAATAAGAAAACGAGCTAATTTTAGCTGGTTATAAACGATATAAGCAGAATTTACGGGTGCTAGCAGTAAGCTAGGAGTCGGGCAGGGTGTCTGTCTAATCTCTCGCAAGGAATACGCGACCGCTCCTCATAGAACTCGCTAGATTGAACTTATGTTTAGCTTAAGGTTCTGAATTATCAGTCAGATTGTTTCTCTGGCATATTGGAGGCTTCGTGAAATTAAAATACGAACTTAAAAAAACAAACAGCGGCGCACGTCGTGGTCAACTTCAGTTTGAACGTGGTAGCGTTGAAACACCAGCATTCATGCCTGTAGGTACTTACGGTACGGTTAAAGGCATGACACCTGAAGAAGTGAAAGACACAGGTGCTGAAATCTTGCTAGGTAATACGTTCCACCTATGGTTACGCCCTGGTCAAGAAATCATGAAACTGCACGGTGACTTGCACGATTTCATGAACTGGAAAGGACCTATCCTGACTGATTCAGGCGGTTTCCAAGTATTCAGCCTAGGTGCGACGCGTAAAATCACTGAAGAGGGTGTTCACTTCCGTAACCCTGTAAACGGTGACAAGATCTTCATGGATGCTGAAAAGTCGATGGAAATCCAAAAGGATCTAGGCTCAGACATCGTAATGATCTTTGACGAATGTACGCCTTACCCTGCGACGCATAAAGAAGCTAAAGACTCAATGGAGATGTCTCTTCGTTGGGCTCAGCGTTCACGCAATCACTTTGATAAGCAAGAAAACCCGAACTCACTATTCGGTATCGTTCAAGGTGGCGTATACGAAGATCTTCGTGACGTATCCGTTAAAGGCTTAACAGAAATTGGTTTTGACGGTTACGCTGTTGGCGGCCTAGCAGTAGGCGAACCAAAAGAAGACATGCACCGTATTCTTGAGCACACATGCCCTCAGCTGCCTGAAGATAAGCCACGTTACCTAATGGGCGTAGGCAAACCTGAAGACTTAGTTGAAGGTGTTCGTCGCGGTATCGACATGTTTGACTGTGTAATGCCAACGCGAAATGCACGTAATGGCCACCTGTTTGTCACTGAAGGTGTGATCAAGATCCGTAATGCGAAGCATAAAACCGATACAACACCACTAGATTCAGATTGTGACTGTTACACTTGTAAGAACTACAGCAAGTCGTACTTGCATCATTTGGATCGTTGTAACGAAATCCTAGGTGCTCGACTGAACACGATTCATAACCTGCGTTTCTACCAACGAATTATGTCAGACATTCGTCAATCTATTGATGAAGACCGTTTTGAAGAGTTCGTTGCTGAGTTCTACGCAAGAATGGGGCGTGAAGTGCCACCGTTAGGTAAAGAATCTTAGTATTTCTTTTTTGCGAGCCCCATCTCTCTTCCGAGAGTTGGGGCTTGAAAATAAAGGGATACAACCCAATTAGACAAACAATTACCAAAATATAATAGAGGATGTTTTTAATGTTTATTTCTCAAGCTCACGCAGCAGTAGAAGGTGCACCAGCAGGCGGCGGTTTCGAAATGCTTATCATGCTAGGTATGTTCGCTGTGATCTTCTACTTCATGATCTACCGCCCACAAGCTAAGCGCGTAAAAGAGCATAAGAGCCTTATGTCTTCTATGGGCAAAGGCGATGAAGTTCTAACAAGCGGCGGTCTAATCGGTAAGATTACTAAGATTGCAGAAGACAGCGACTACGTTGCTATCGAACTGAACGCAAACAACGAAGTTGTTATCAAGAAAGACTTCGTTACAGCAGTGCTACCAAAAGGTACTCTGAAATCACTATAAACAGCTAGAGGATCCTCGCTGTGCTAAACCGTTATCCGTTATGGAAGTATTTGATGGTGGTGTTTGCCATCGCTATCGCCGCGTTGTACGCACTTCCGAATATATACGGTGAAGATCCGGCAGTTCAAGTTACAGGGGCGCGTGGCGCCTCTGTAGATCTGTCTACGCTGGATGCTGTCACCAATGCTCTGGAAGCAGAGAACCTTTCTACTAAATCCGTTGCTCTAGAAAACGGTTCCATTCTTGTTCGCTTTAACGATACAGATACGCAAATTAGTGCCCGTGATATCATCACAGAAGCACTAGGTGATGATGTTATCGTTGCTTTAAACCTTGCGGCTTCAACTCCTGATTGGCTTGAATCTATTGGTGCTGCACCAATGAAACTGGGTCTTGATCTACGTGGTGGTGTTCACTTCTTAATGGAAGTGGATATGGATGCTGCGATGCAAAAGCTCGTTGGCCAACAAGAAGAAGCCTTCCGTAGTGAACTTCGTGAAGAAAAAATTCGTTACCGTGCTATTCGCCCATCGGGTAAAGATGCAGTAGAAGTGATTCTACGTAACGAAGAGCAGCTTGCTGAAGCGAAATCGCTACTGCAATCTAAGCACCAAGATATGACGTTCGTAGATTCAGAATCTAATGGTCGTTTCTCTTTGGTTGCTCGTTTTACAGATGCTCGTCTTCAAGAAATCCGTAACTACGCAGTAGAGCAAAACATTACCATTCTACGTAACCGTGTTAACGAACTTGGTGTTGCTGAACCTTTGGTTCAACGTCAAGGTGCTAGCCGTATCGTAGTGGAATTGCCTGGTGTTCAAGACACGGCGCGCGCTAAAGAAATTCTTGGTGCAACGGCGACACTTGAGTTCCGTGAAGTTGATAGTAGTGCTGACTTAGCCGCTGCCGCTTCTGGTCGTGCCCCTGCGGGTAGCGAAATCAAGCAAGACCGTGATGGTCGCCCTGTGGTACTTAAGAAGCGCGTTATTCTAGGCGGTTCAAGTATTACTGATGCAAGCTCAAGTGTTGATGAATATGGTCGCCCACAAGTTAACATCTCGCTAGATAGCGAAGGTGGTAGCAAGATGTCTACATTCTCTCGTCAGAATATCGGTAAGCTTATGGCTACGGTATTTGCAGAGTATAAAGACAGTGGTCGTAAAACACCTGAAGGTCGAGTGATCTTAAGTAAGCACGAAGAAGTGATTAACCAAGCGACGATTCAATCTGCGCTAGGTCGTAACTTCCGTATTACGGGTATCGACTCAACGGCTGAAGCTCATAACTTGGCACTTTTACTGCGTGCTGGTGCATTGATTGCACCTATCTCGATTGTAGAAGAACGTACGATTGGTCCATCTATGGGTCAACAAAACATCGATATGGGCATCATGGCGATGGTTTGGGGTATGGCTGCAGTAATGTTGTTTACTCTGCTTTACTACCGTACTTTCGGTTTGATTGCGAACGTTGCTCTGATGGCTAACTTGGTGTTGATTATCGGTGTGATGTCGATGATCCCGGGGGCTACTATGACTCTGCCAGGTATTGCCGGTATCGTATTGACGGTTGGTATGGCGGTCGATGCCAACGTACTTATCTTTGAGCGTATACGTGAAGAACTTCGAGATGGACGCAGTCCACAACAAGCGATTCACCAAGGTTATGCGAACGCATTTAGCACCATCGCCGATGCCAATATCACCACACTACTAACAGCAATCATTCTATTTGCTGTAGGTACAGGTGCAATTAAAGGCTTCGCGGTAACGCTGTCTATCGGTATCTTAACTTCAATGTTTACAGCTATTGTCGGAACACGTTGTATCGTGAACCTGATGTATGGCGGCAAACGCGTTAAGAAACTGTCGATCTAAGGCTAGGAATTAATATGTTTCAGATTCTAAAAGCAGAAAAAATGATCGACTTTATGCGTTGGTCAAAGGTTGCCTTTTTATTCTCAATCTTGATGATTGGTACTGCCATCTTTACCTTAACAACGAAATCGTTGAATTGGGGTCTAGATTTTACCGGTGGTACTCTGATTGAAGTGGGTTTTGAGCAACCAGCAAACCTACCTGATATCCGTAGTGCACTAGAAGCGGAAGGTTTCGGTGATGCAACGGTACAGAACTTTGGTTCTGCACGTGAGGTCATGGTTCGTTTACGTCCACGTGACGGTGTTGCTGGCGAAACACTTGGTAACCAGATCCTGTCTGCAATTAAAGATGGTACTGGTGAGCAAGTTGAGATGCGTCGTATCGAGTTCGTTGGCCCTAATGTGGGTGACGAGCTAACAGAAGCGGGTGGCCTTGCTATCCTTGTTTCTCTGATCTGTATCTTGATCTATGTGTCAGTGCGATTCGAATGGCGTTTGGCAGCAGGTGCGGTATTAGCACTGGCGCACGACGTTATTATCACACTGGGTGTGTTCTCTCTAATGCAAATTGAGGTGGATCTTACCATCGTAGCAGCCTTGCTAACGGTAGTCGGTTATTCCCTCAACGATACCATAGTCGTGTTTGACCGTATTCGTGAGAACTTCCGTAAGATGCGTAAGGGTGAAGCACCCGAAGTACTGAACAGCTCAATCACACAAACATTGAGCCGTACATTGATTACTTCTGGTACAACGTTATTCGTAGTTATCGCGCTGTTCGCTCAGGGCGGTGCTATGATTCACGGCTTCGCAACTGCACTTCTATTGGGTATTACCGTTGGTACTTATTCTTCTATCTACGTTGCATCTGCACTCGCTATGAAGTTGGGTATTACGCGTGAACACCTAATGCCACCACAAGTGGATAAAGAAGGTGAAGAGTTTGACGAAATGCCTTAGGCCTTGGCTTAACAATTTTCGCTGAACCAAAAAAACCGCTAGGCAACTAGCGGTTTTTTTACATCTGTATTCTGTCGATAAGCTTGTCGCAACTTGTTGGCGAAGTGCGTTGTGCTCGTCGCAAACTAACCGCCATCTTGCTCGTATCTCGTATCTCGTATCTCGTATCGCAGATACAAAAAAGCCCCGCAATAGCGAGGCTTTGAAAATCTTCTGCTCTTAATTAAAGAGCATTAACGTAAGGTCTGAATTACTTCAGCATACCTTCGTTAGAGTTCTCACGAACGTGCTTAAGAATAGACTTAACACCACGTGCGCTTGAAGCAACAACATTACCAGACGTCATGTAATCAGTACCGCCAGCAAAGTCAGTCATGATAGCGCCAGCTTCACGAGCGATTAGATCGCCAGCTGCTAGATCCCATGGCTTAAGGCCTAGTTCTAGGTAACCGTCGACACGGCCAGCCGCTAGATAACATAGGTCAAGTGCTGGAGAGCCAGTACGACGGAAGTCCGCACAATCAACGAATAGACCAGAGATGATCTTCATGAAAGATTCAGAGTGCTGTTTTTGCTTGAATGGGAAACCAGTCGCTAGAACAGTACCTTGAAGGTCTTTAAGTTGAGTAACACGCATACGAGCGTTGTTAAGTTGAGCGCCAGAGCCACGTTGAGCTGTGAATAGCTCGTTTAGCATTGGGTCATAAACACAAGCAACTTCTGTACGACCGTTCATACGAACAGCAATAGATACAGAGAAGTGAGGGAAACCTTTTACAAAGTTGTTGGTGCCATCTAGTGGGTCAACGATCCATTGTACGTCAGAATCTTTACCTTCAGTCAGGCCTGACTCTTCAGAAATAATGCTGTGCTCTGGGTAAGATGATTTGATTGTCTCAATAATCATGTACTCAGCTTCTTGAGCAATGTTAGTAACGTAATCGTTGTTACCTTTTAGAGACGATTCGATCTTATCAGTTGTTTCTAGAGATTTAGCAATATGGTTGCCAGCTTTACGCGCAGCGCGTATCGCAATGTTTAGCATTGGATGCATAGGTTTTTCCCACAAGATGTTAAAGAACAATTTAAAGCGGCGGCGAGTATACCAAATTTTTTGCAAAAGGGAAGTGGTTGTTTTTTGAACTCTTGAATTCACATTACGAGAAGGGTCTGACCATTTTACTTAGCTATGTGTTAATATCTCGCGATTATTTTTAAAGTGGTGTCATATAGCATGTTAGACAATGTAAAAGTCGTTCTGGTTGGTACGTCTCATTCGGGAAATATCGGATCAGCAGCTCGCGCAATGAAAGTGATGGGTTTGAGTCAATTAGTTCTTGTAGACCCTCAATGTGAAGTTGACGAGCAGACCTTAGCACTGGCTGCGGGTGCTGGTGACATCGCAGAAAACGCGACCATTGTGTCTACATTGGATGAAGCAGTAAAAGACTGTGGTTTGGTGGTTGGTTCAAGTGCTCGTTCAAGAACGCTTGAATGGCCAATGCTAGAGCCTCGTGAGTGCGGACAAAAGTTTGCCGTTGAAGGTCAAAAGCACCCAGTCGCATTAGTCTTCGGCCGTGAGCGCACTGGCTTGACTAACGATGAGCTTCAGAAGTGCCACTTCCATGTATGTATCCCAGCCAACCCTGAGTACAGTTCATTGAACCTAGCGATGGCCGTTCAAACGCTAAGCTATGAAGTTCGCGTGGCACACCTTGATATGGTTGCGAGCCAATATCAGCCACAGCAACAAGATGAGTACCCACGTCACGAAGAACTAGAAATGTTCTATGAACACCTTGAAAAAGTGATCATTGATACCCAATTTATCTCTAAGGATAAACCGGGTCAGGTGATGAACAAGCTACGTCGTCTGTTCAGCCGAGCTCGTCCTGAACTGCAAGAGATCAATACTCTACGTGGTATTTTGACTTCAATTGAGAAGAGCAAAAACGACAAATCAAACCCACTCTGCTTGTAGGGATGAATACCTGACTAAAATAGTCAACTAAATACTTGACCAATTTAGTCGGGTATGGGAAAATTCCAACCACATAAACAATGTGGATACGGTGTGATATGAAACTTACATCTAAAGGAAGATATGCGGTAACAGCTATGCTAGATGTAGCACTGCATTCGCAAAAGAGCCCAGTTCCTCTGGCTGACATTTCAGAGCGACAAGGCATCTCGTTATCTTACTTAGAACAACTATTTTCTAAGTTACGTAAAGCTGGCTTAGTTGCTAGTGTTCGTGGTCCTGGCGGTGGTTACCGTTTAGGTGCTGAAGCGAGCGACATCGCTGTCGGAACTGTGATTGCAGCAGTAGACGAATCAGTGGACGCAACTAAGTGTCACGGTCGAGCAGACTGCCAAGGTGGTAGTCGTTGTTTAACTCACACTTTATGGCGTGATTTAAGCTCCCGAATCAGCAGCTTCTTAAACGACATTACGCTCGGTGAGCTAATGAAAGATAACGAAGTTTTACAGATTTCTGATCGTCAAGATATCGATCTTGCGGTTAATAATGGTTTTGCACATAAAAATACGAGCACTACAACGATTAGTGCAGCACCTCACGGTGTTAATGCCCGCTCTTAGCGGTCAGTTTTTACATTGGAGTAGAAAATGAAACTGCCTATTTACTTTGACTATTCAGCTACATGCCCAGTCGATCCACGTGTTGCTGAAAAAATGGTTCAGTGCATGACGATGGACGGTAACTTCGGTAACCCTGCATCTCGTTCACACCGTTACGGCTGGCAGGCAGAAGAATCAGTAGATAATGCTCGTGAGCAAATTGCCGATCTACTAAATGCAGACCCACGTGAAATTGTTTTCACGTCAGGTGCTACAGAGTCAGACAACCTTGCTATCAAAGGTGCAGCGCACTTTTACGAGAAGAAAGGTAAGCACGTAATCACGTGTAAAACAGAACACAAAGCGGTTCTTGACCCATGTCGCCAACTAGAGCGTGAAGGTTTTGAGGTAACTTACCTTGAGCCAGAAGCAAACGGCATCATTGATCTAGACAAGCTACAGTCTGCAATGCGTGAAGATACTGTTTTAGTTTCTATCATGCACGTTAACAACGAGATTGGTGTAATCCAAGATATCGGTGCAATCGGCGAGTTATGTCGTGCACGCAAGATCATCTTCCACGTTGATGCGGCGCAGTCTGCGGGTAAAATCCCACTAGACGTAAAAGAGATGAAAGTTGATCTTATCTCTATGTCTGCACACAAAGCATACGGCCCTAAAGGCATCGGCGCTTTGTACGTTCGTCGTAAGCCACGTATTCGCCTTGAAGCGCAAATGCACGGTGGCGGTCATGAACGTGGTTTCCGTTCTGGTACGCTTGCTACTCACCAAATCGTGGGTATGGGCGAAGCGTTTGCTATCGCTAAACAAGACATGCAGAAAGATTACGATCACGCACTAGCACTTCGTGAGCGCCTATTGAAAGGTGTTCAAGATCTAGAAGCAGTAACCGTAAACGGCGACTTAGACCAACGTGTACCACACAACCTAAACGTGAGCTTTGCTTTCGTTGAAGGTGAATCTCTGCTTATGTCTCTTAAAGACCTAGCAGTATCATCAGGTTCTGCATGTACATCAGCAAGCCTAGAGCCTTCATACGTTTTACGTGCTCTTGGCCTGAACGATGAACTGGCACACAGCTCAGTACGTTTCTCATTCGGCCGTTTTACAACGGAAGAAGAAATCGACTACGCGATTGCACAAATTCGTGTAGCGGTAAATAAATTACGCGACATGTCTCCTCTATGGGATATGTATAAAGAAGGGATTGATTTGAAC
Source organism: Vibrio sp. OPT20 (assembly GCF_963889365.1). NCBI lineage: Bacteria > Pseudomonadati > Pseudomonadota > Gammaproteobacteria > Vibrionales > Vibrionaceae > Vibrio > Vibrio sp. OPT20. The sequence goes on from NZ_CAWPOA010000001.1 coordinate 35,708, forward strand.
ACTGTTGAGTGGGCTCATCACTAATCTCACGGAAATAGAGGATTCGAGGTAACTATCATGGCATATAGCGAAAAAGTAATTGATCACTACGAAAACCCACGTAACGTAGGTTCGTTTGATAAAGAAGACCCAAGTGTAGGTAGCGGCATGGTTGGCGCTCCAGCTTGTGGTGACGTAATGAAACTGCAAATCAAAGTATCTGCAGAAGGTATTATTGAAGACGCAAAATTCAAGACTTACGGTTGCGGTAGCGCAATCGCTTCTAGCTCACTAGTAACTGAGTGGGTTAAAGGTAAAAGTATTGATGAAGCCGCTGCAATCAAAAACTCTGAAATCGCAGAAGAGCTTGAGTTGCCACCAGTGAAAGTTCACTGTTCAATTCTTGCTGAAGATGCAATTAAAGCAGCGGTTGCGGATTACAAAAAGAAGCACTAATCGCTTCAATACCGTAATTACGTCGAAAAAATAAGTAATATTTGGGAGCACCCTTTGTGCTCCCACCTGAGTTCTCAATTTATATAAAACACAAGGTTGTAGTATGGCCATCACCATGACAGATACGGCAGCAAGCCGAGTTCAAGCTTTCCTAGATAACCGTGGTAAAGGTCTCGGATTACGCTTAGCAGTAAAAACTACTGGCTGTTCGGGTATGGCGTATGTACTGGAATTCGTTGATGAGCTTAACGAAGAAGACGAAGTGTTTGAGCATTCAGGTGTTAAGGTCATCATTGATCCAAAGAGCCTAGTATACCTAGATGGTACTGAGCTTGATTATGTAAAAGAAGGCCTAAACGAAGGTTTTGAATTCAACAACCCGAACGCGAAAGGCGAATGTGGTTGTGGTGAGAGCTTCAATGTTTAAACGCTTGAATCGTTAAGCGTTGTAAGCGAAGAATAAAATTAGGCTCTGAACAAAGAGCCTAAACTTAGGACCACCTTTACATGAATCATTTCGAATTATTTGGGCTACCACTTCAGTTTCAACTGGATGGTAGCCTTCTTTCTTCTCAATTTAGAGATCTGCAACGCCAATTCCATCCTGATAAATTTGCGATAGCTTCTGAGCGAGATCGCTTATTAGCCGTGCAAAAAGCGGCACAAATCAATGATGCGTACCAGGTATTGAAGAATCCAATCAGCCGAGCAGAATACCTGCTGGTTCAACACGGTGAAGACATTCGTGGCGAACAACAGACCATGCAAGATCCGATGTTCCTGATGGAGCAGATGGAATTGCGTGAAGAGCTGGAAGACATCGCAGACAGTTCTGATCCCGAAGATGCGCTATTTGCATTTGAAGGCAAGGTTAGCAAAATGTATAAACAACAATTAAGCGCTATCCAACAAGAACTCGAAAGCGAAGCTTGGCTTGAAGCTGCAGACCGAGTAAGAAAGCTTAAGTTTATTGCAAAATTAAAGAATGAAATCGAATTAGTTGAAGATCGTTTGATCGGCTAGTTTGTATAACAAGGACACCTCCATGGCACTACTTCAGATTGCAGAACCAGGGCAAAGCGCCGCTCCTCACCAGCATAAGCTTGCTGTGGGTATTGATTTAGGTACAACAAACTCGTTGGTTGCTGCAGTACGCAGTGGCGAGGCGAGTACACTCGTTGATCAACAAGGTCGAAGCATTTTACCTTCAGTTGTTCACTACCAATCGGAATCTTATACGACTGGTAATGAAGCGCGTGCAAATGCACAAACTGATCCTAAAAATACCATTATCTCAGTTAAGCGATTAATCGGTCGTTCACTGTCAGATATTCAACAGCGATACCCGTCTCTGCCATATCAGTTTGAAGAAAGTGATAATGGTTTGCCTGTGATTCGCACAGGGCAAGGCAACAAGAACCCAATTCAAGTATCAGCAGACATTCTGCGAGCGCTAGGTCAACGTGCTGAGTCAACACTAGGTGGCGAGCTATCTGGTGCAGTGATTACCGTTCCTGCGTACTTTGATGATGCACAGCGTGCCGGTACGAAAGACGCTGCGCAACTTGCTGGTCTTCACGTGTTACGTCTTCTTAATGAACCTACTGCCGCAGCGATTGCTTACGGTCTGGATTCCGGTAAAGAAGGGGTAATCGCCGTTTATGACTTGGGTGGTGGTACGTTTGATATCTCTATCCTACGCCTATCTAAAGGTGTCTTTGAAGTTTTAGCAACCGGTGGTGACTCTGCGCTAGGTGGCGATGACTTTGACCATTTGATTGCAGAGCATTTCCAAGCGCAAATGGGCTTATCAGAGCTAACGGCAGAACAGAACCGTATTCTTCTAGACGCAGCAACAGAAGCGAAGATTGGCTTATCTGAAGCTGAAAGTGTTGATGTTGACGTACTAGGTTGGTCTGGTTCATTAACTCGTGAAGAGTTCGAAGAGCTCATCAAGCCATTAGTTAAGAAAACGCTACTTTCGTGCCGTCGCGCACTGAAAGATGCTGAAGTTGACGCGGACGAAGTTCTGGAAGTGGTTATGGTTGGTGGTTCAACTCGTACCTTACTTGTCCGTGAAATGGTGGGTGGCTTCTTTGGTCGTACGCCATTAACCAGCATTAACCCTGATGAAGTGGTTGCGATTGGTGCGTCGATTCAAGCGGATATCTTAGTTGGCAACAAGCCTGACTCTGAGATGCTACTTCTAGATGTTATCCCACTTTCCTTAGGTATCGAAACTATGGGTGGCTTGGTCGAAAAGATCATCCCTCGTAACACCACGATCCCTGTTGCTCGCGCACAAGAATTTACCACGTTCAAAGACGGTCAAACTGCAATGACAGTGCACACCGTGCAAGGCGAGCGTGAAATGGTCGACGACTGTCGTTCACTAGCTCGATTTGCTCTGAAAGGCATTCCGCCAATGACAGCAGGTGCTGCGCATATTCGTGTCACTTACCAAGTGGATGCTGATGGCCTGCTATCGGTTACCGCGATGGAGAAGAGTACTGGCGTTCAAGCTGAAATCCAAGTTAAGCCTTCTTACGGTCTAAGTGACAACGAAGTAGCTAGCATGCTGAAAGATTCGATGACGTTTGCAAAAGAAGACATGCAAGCGCGCGCTCTGGCTGAGCAACGCGTAGAAGCGGATCGTGTTATCGAAGGCCTTATTGCTGCGATGCAAGCTGATGGTGACGAGCTGCTTGATGAACAAGGAAAACAACAACTTGTTCAAGCGATTGAAGCACTGATCGAAGTGCGTAATGGCGATAATTCCGATGCCATTGAACTAGAAATTAAGAATACCGACAAAGCGAGCCAAGACTTTGCTTCTCGTCGTATGGATAAATCAATTCGAGCTGCACTGTCAGGTCAGTCAGTCGATAATATTTAATAGTTAGAGAATAGATAAACATGCCAAAGATTATTGTTTTACCTCACGAAGATCTATGTCCAGAAGGCGCTGTTTTAGAAGCAAAAACTGGTGAGACGGTTCTTGATGTTGCACTGAAGGCCGGTATTGGTATTGAACACGCATGTGAAAAGTCGTGTGCATGTACTACATGTCACGTTGTGATTCGTGAAGGTTTCGACTCATTAGAAGAAAGTGATGACCTAGAAGACGACATGCTTGATAAAGCATGGGGTCTGGAAATGGAATCTCGTCTTGGTTGCCAAGCTAAAGTGGCGGATACTGACCTTGTTGTTGAGATTCCAAAGTACACATTGAACCTAGCTTCTGAAGAGCACTAAGAACTCAGCTCGGCTAAAACTGTTAGTAGAACTGGCATAGTATATAAATCATGAAGATGACAAATCGTCGCTGATAAATATAAGGAAGTGTTATGAGCTTGAAATGGATTGATTCGCGAGATATTGCGATTGAACTATGTGATTTATACCCAGATACCGATCCTAAAACGGTGCGTTTTACGGACTTGCATCAATGGGTGTTAGATCTCGAAGATTTTGATGATGAGCCGAATCACTCGAATGAGAAAATTCTAGAGGCCATTATTTTGTGCTGGATGGATGAGATGGACTAGCCCTCTTGTTCTATAATTTGGCCGTTGGTTGGAATTTATCCAATATAAAACACAGCCAAGTTAACAATTCTTACTAAAAAAAGCGGACCTTATGGTCCGTTTTTTTATCAAAATGACATTTTTCTCCTACATAATGCTAACATCAGTCCGCTAATAAAAAATAATCAGAATCACACACTCAAGGTGGTTCATGACAAGGAGAAATCATGTCTACACAGATGTCAGTATTTTTAAGTCAAGAAGCTGCCCAGCCTCAGTGGGGAGCAAGAGCTATTTTATCGTTTTCTGAAGCGGGAGCGACAATTCACATTGGTGAAGGCCACGATTTAGGGGCGGTTCAACGTGCTGGTCGTACGCTTGACGGACAAGGTATCGCATTGGTTTCACTTAGCGGTGAAGGGTGGGATTTAGAAAGCGTTTGGGCTTTCTACCAAGGCTACCGTGGACCAAAGAAAAAGAATGCATTGGAATGGGATGCACTTTCAGAAACCGACCAAGCTGAGCTAGAAGCTCGCATTCGCTCTACTGATTGGACTCGTGACATTATCAACAAAACCGCAGAAGAAGTGGCACCTCGTCAACTAGCGACGATGGCTGCGGAGTACATCAAGTCAGTGGCTCCTGCGGGCACAGTTAAAGCGAAAATCGTTAAAGACAAAGACCTACTAACCGAAGGTTGGGAAGGCATCTACGCGGTAGGCCGCGGCTCTGAGCGTACTTCTGCAATGCTTCAACTGGACTTCAACCCTACCGGCGACGAAGACGCACCTGTATTTGCTTGTCTGGTTGGTAAAGGTATCACTTTCGACTCAGGCGGTTACAGCATCAAGCCAGGTCAATTCATGACAGCAATGAAGGCTGACATGGGTGGCGCAGCAACTATTACTGGTGGTCTAGGTCTAGCGATTGAACGCGGTCTGAACAAGCGTATCAAGCTTATCCTATGTTGTGCAGAGAACATGATCTCGGGTCGTGCATTGAAGCTTGGCGACATCATTACTTACAAAAATGGTAAGACGGTTGAGATCATGAATACCGATGCGGAAGGTCGCTTGGTTCTTGCTGATGGTTTGATGTACGCAAGTGCACAAAACCCTGAGCTGATCATCGACTGTGCAACGCTAACCGGCGCGGCTAAAAATGCATTAGGTAATGACTACCACGCGCTATTGAGCTTCGATGATGAGTTGTCTCACCAAGCACTAACGGCTGCAAATCAAGAGAAAGAAGGCCTATGGCCATTGCCTCTTGCTGATTTCCACCGTGGCATGTTGCCTTCAAATTTTGCTGATCTATCAAACATCAGCTCTGGTGATTACACTCCGGGTGCAAGTACAGCTGCTGCGTTCCTTTCTTACTTTGTCGATGACTACAAAAAAGGTTGGATTCACATGGACTGCGCGGGTACTTACCGTAAATCATCAAGTGATAAGTGGGCTGCAGGCGCGACCGGTATGGGTGTTCGTACACTGGCTCGTCTTCTTATCGACCAAGCAAAATAATAATAAGAGTGAGCGGTATTTCGATACCGCTTATTCATCAACTCAGATCGAATGATCTCAGTAATTTCAGTATTTAATAACAAAAAAATGAAGTGAAGGAATCCCTATGGCTCTAGAAAGAACGTTCTCAATTGTTAAGCCGGATGCAGTTAAGCGTAACCTTGTTGGTGAAATCTACCACCGCATTGAAAAAGCAGGCCTACAGATTATTGCCGCTAAAATGGTTTCTCTTACTGAAGCGCAAGCAAGTGGCTTCTACGCAGAACATGAAGGTAAAGAGTTCTTTGGACCACTTAAAGAGTTCATGACTTCTGGTCCTATCATGGTTCAAGTACTTGAAGGCGAAAACGCGATTGCTCGTTACCGTGAACTAATGGGTAAAACTAACCCAGAAGAAGCGGCATGCGGCACTATCCGTGCTGACTACGCAATCAGCATGCGTTACAACTCAGTACACGGCAGCGACAGCCCTGAGTCTGCAGCTCGCGAAATCGAATTCTTCTTCCCAGAATCTGAAATTTGCCCGCGTCCAGCTGAATAAGCAGACAACAGCAAGTATCAATAAAGGCTTCACTTCGGTGAAGCCTTTTTCGTATGTGGACTTTGCATTCTCGATAATCTATTTAGTCGTCATTCCCGACAGCGACGTAGGAGTGTAATCGGGAATCTAAGTTTGTTATTGGAGATTCCAGATATCTCGTTCCTCGATTCTGGAATGACGAGCAAGTCGTGTTAGTTGGAAGTCGGGGGAAGGTAACGGGTAGCGTTAGCTGGAGATCGGAGAAAGGCTCGAATATTAGGTGGTTAAAGCCCGTCATTCCCGAAAGCGACAGGGTGTGAAATCGGGAATCTGAATTTACTATTGGAGATTCCAGATACCTCGTTCCTCAGTTCTGGAATGACGGGCTTTGAGGAGTTCATGACCTGATAGCGATGAATGGCGGGGCCACAATCTTGTGGTAAGTATTGGTGAGCTTGTGGAGATTATTTACGTCATTCCCGAAAGCGACGGAGGAGCGTAATCGGGAATCTTTTCTTTAATTTAGGTATTCTCAGACCGAACAAAACAATTGTTCAAGTTTTAATCGCTTAACTTTGAATGTCTTAATAAACACAGGGTTTTACAGCGCTTGTTGAAGTTGCGTAAAGCCTGTACAATTCGCGCCCTTAATTATTGTTCCGTCATTGAGAGGCATCATGACCACAGCTAAAGTCAATCTACTCGATTTTGATCGTAAAGGTCTTCGTAAATTTTTCACAGAAGAACTGAATGAGAAAGCGTTTCGAGCAGAGCAAGTGATGAAGTGGATTTATCACTTCGGTGTCGATGACTTCGAACAAATGAACAACATCAACAAAAAATTACGCGAGAAACTGCTGCATCGCTGTGAGATTGTTGCACCTATCGTTTCTGAAGCTCAGCACTCTGCAGATGGCACCATTAAATGGGCGATGAGCGTTGGTGACCAAGACGTTGAGACGGTATACATCCCTGATGGTGACCGTGCGACGCTATGTGTATCTTCACAGGTTGGTTGTGCACTAGAATGTAAATTCTGTTCTACGGCTCAACAAGGCTTCAACCGTAATCTGAAAGTTTCAGAGATCGTTGGTCAAATCTGGCGCGCTGCACGTGAAATCGGTTTAGAGAAAGATACGGGTCGTCGTCCAATTACTAACGTCGTAATGATGGGTATGGGTGAGCCTCTGCTTAACATGAAGAACCTAATTCCATCATTAGAGCTGATGCTTGATGATCTAGGATTCTCACTGTCTAAGCGTCGTGTGACAGTATCAACATCTGGTGTTGTTTCTGGTCTTGATCAGATGACAGACAACATCGATGTAGCTCTGGCGATTTCTCTACACGCACCAAACGATGCACTACGTAGCCAAATCATGCCAATCAACGACCGTTGGGATATCCAAGATTTCCTAGCATCGGTTCGTCGTTACATTGCTTCTTCAAATGCTAACCGCGGTAAAGTAACGGTTGAGTACGTTCTATTGGATCATGTGAATGATGATATGGACCATGCTCGTGAACTTGCTGAGCTAATGAAAGAGACGCCTTGTAAGATCAACTTGATTCCATTCAACCCTTATCCGGGTTCGCCTTACAAGAAGCCAAGCAACTCTCGAATTGATCGCTTCCAAAAAACGCTGATGGAATACAACTACACAGTAACGGTTCGTAAAACACGTGGTGATGATATTGATGCCGCATGTGGTCAGCTGGTTGGTGATGTCATTGATAGAACCAAGCGTACTAAAATGCTGAAAGCCGCCTCTGAAGCTAACTTAATCGCAGGTGATGTGATTCAAGTAAAAGCGGTTTAAATACCATTTAGAACTAAACAAGCCAGAAGGAATCCTTCTGGCTTGTTGCTTTTCTGGAAGGTGAATTTCCAATAATTGGATTTTTTCCCCACGCTTTCTTACATTTTTCGTTAAATTTTGGACAAAACCATGAGCTGACGGTAAATTTTGTCGAAAGTGTTTTTGCCTTGTAATGGCATTAGCTTATGATTAAATAATCTTAAATTAATTTAAGTGCTCGCTTGTTACCCGATAATCGTCAATGTGTCTATTTAGGTTGTCTACTTGATAAACTAGCTTCCTGAGAAAGTCGCTCACCAACAGTGTGTGGTTTTCTACTTTAAGGGTTGATGAACCGGGTGACAGGAAAAATTCCACATAGTAGGTTGTAAGATTGAGCTTAAACGAAAATAAAAAATGCTCTCATCAACCTGCAATAATACTTTAGAAGTTCACTCTCTATGAACACAGAACAAGAAACACAAACGCAAGAAACTGTCGCTCCAGCAATTGAAGCGGGAACGCTGCTCAAAAATAAACGAGAATCTCTTGGTTTAACACAAAAGCAGATCTCTGATCGCTTGAAGCTACGCGTTACGCTTATCCAGCAAATTGAAGAAAACCAATTCGAGTCAGATCAGGTTGCCACCTTTATGCGTGGTTACATTCGTTCATACGCGAAATACGTCAATCTTGATGAAAAAGTCGTGTTGAACGCGCTTCATCATTCTGGTGATGCCCAACATCAAGAACAAGAAATGTTGAGCTTCTCTCGTAAGACTAAAACCGAGAAGCACAACAGCCGTATTATGCTCCTTACTTGGAGCATCTTTGCTGTGATTGTGGGTATCTCCTCACTTTGGTGGTGGCAGAACCAACAGCAAGACACCTTATCTCAATCTTTAGCCAATACTGAAAGCTCGGAAGAGCTAGTGGTAGAAGAGTCGCTTGATCCTGAACTGACTTCACTCGAAGTGATTGAAGCAGAACAAAACACAGAGACATCTCCTGTTACTGAAAACTCTGATGAGCTTACTGAAGTGAGTTCAGCTGAAGATTCAGTAACTCTTGACCCTGTTGAAGTCATTGAAGAAGCACCAGAAGCAGCAGACGTTGCTTCGGTTACTGCGGAACCAGAGACTGTAGCGCCTGAAGCTGTGGTTAACGAGCTAGTGATGCAGTTCTCTGCTGATTGCTGGATCCAAGTGAAAGATGCTTCGGGCAAAACGTTATCTACCGGCATTAAAAAAGCAGGCCAGACATTAAATCTTTCTGGAACTGCACCATATAAAGTGATTCTGGGTGCGCCTGAAGGCGTATCGATGACATTTGCAAGTGAACCTGTCGACCTTTCTGGGTATACTTCAGGCAAAGTAGCTAGAATAACCTTACCTTAGAGTTAATATGCAACACGAATCTCCTATTATTCGTCGCAAATCAACCCGTATTTATGTGGGTGATGTGCCGATCGGTGATGGTGCACCAATTGCTGTGCAATCCATGACCAACACAAGAACAACAGATGTCGCCGCGACCGTCGCTCAAATTAGAGCTTTGGAAAAAGTGGGGGCAGATATCGTTCGCGTATCTGTACCGACTATGGAGGCCGCTGAAGCTTTTAAGCTAATCAAGCAGCAGGTCTCTGTTCCTTTGGTTGCTGACATTCACTTCGACTACCGTATCGCTCTTAAAGTGGCAGAGTATGGGGTTGACTGTCTGCGTATCAACCCAGGTAACATCGGTAACGAAAGCCGCATTCGCTCTGTTGTGGATTGTGCTCGTGATATGAATATCCCGATTCGTATTGGTGTTAACGGTGGTTCTCTTGAAAAAGAGATCCAAGAGAAATACACAGAGCCTACAGCGGAAGCGCTGGTTGAATCTGCAATGCGTCACGTCGATATCCTAGACCGTCTGAACTTTGATCAATTTAAAGTCAGCGTGAAGGCTTCTGATGTATTCCTAGCCGTCGGTTCTTACCGTTTGCTTGCTAAGCAGATTGACCAACCACTTCACTTAGGTATTACTGAAGCGGGTGGAGCACGTGCTGGTTCTGTGAAATCGGCTGTAGGTTTAGGCATGTTATTGTCTGAAGGTATCGGCGATACGCTGCGTATCTCGCTAGCAGCAGATCCAATCGAAGAGATCAAAGTTGGCTTTGATATTCTCAAATCTTTGCGCATTCGCTCGCGTGGTATCAACTTCATTGCGTGCCCAAGCTGTTCTCGTCAAGAGTTCGATGTTATCAACACCGTTAACGCCCTTGAAGAACGCTTAGAAGACATAGTGACTCCAATGGATGTCTCTATCATCGGTTGTGTCGTTAACGGCCCTGGTGAAGCTGAAGTGTCTCACTTAGGCCTTGCGGGCAGTGCTCGTAAGAGTGCCTTCTACGAAGACGGTAAGCGTCAGAAAGAGCGTTTTGACAACGATGACCTTGTCGACAAGCTTGAAGCGAAGATCCGAGCAAAAGCATCGGTGCTTGATAAAGCAAATCGCATTGATGTAGAAAACTTAGAAGATTAATACAACGCGATGGGGTGTGTTTGTCTATTCGCACTAACACCTGGTCGTGAGAAATTACGGAATAAATACTGTGGCTAAAAATATCCAAGCAATTCGAGGCATGAACGACTGCCTACCAACTCAATCACCACTGTGGCAGAAAGTAGAAAGCGCAGTTAAAAGTGTGGTGAGTGCATACGGTTACAACGAAGTACGTATGCCTATCGTTGAAGAAACGAACCTATTTAGCCGTGCGGTTGGTGAAGAGACAGACGTTGTTTCTAAAGAGATGTACACCTTTGATGACCGTAATGGCGATAGCCTAACGCTGCGTCCAGAAGGCACAGCAGGTTGTGTACGTTCATGTATTCAAAACAGCCTTATCAACCGTGATGAGCAGCGCCTATGGTACATGGGTCCAATGTTCCGTCACGAGCGTCCTCAAAAAGGTCGTTACCGTCAATTCCACCAATGTGGTGTTGAAGTGTTTGGCCTAGACGGTCCAGACGTTGACGCAGAACTTATCATGATGACAGCACGTCTATGGCGTGAACTAGGCATCGATAAGCACGTTCGCCTCGAGTTGAACTCAATCGGTTCTCAAGAAGATCGCGTAAGCTATCGTACAGCGTTAGTGGCTTTCCTTGAGCAACACATTGATGTGCTAGATGAAGACTGCAAACGTCGCATGCACACTAACCCTCTACGTGTACTTGATACTAAGAACCCGGATGTTCAAGCTATCTTAGGTGACGCACCTCGACTATCTGAATATTTAGGTGAAGAATCGAAGCAACATTTTGCTGGTTTGTGTGAACTTCTTGACGCTGTTGGTATCGAATACCAAGTTAATGAGCGTCTAGTACGTGGCCTAGATTACTACAACCGCACAGTATTTGAGTGGATCACTGATAGCCTTGGTGCTCAAGGTACAGTTTGTGGCGGCGGTCGTTACGATGGTCTTGTTGAGCAACTAGGCGGCAAAGCAACCAATGCTGTTGGCTTCGCAATGGGTCTAGAGCGTCTAGTTCTTATGATGGAAACGCTAGAGCTAACAGAAGTTCGCCGTAGCGTTGACGTATACGTGGTTGCTGCTGGCGAAGGTACTATGATCGCAGGCATGCAGTTAGCGAATCAATTACGCGATACCGTTGAAGGCGTACGCGTAATGAACCACTTCGGTGGTGGTAACTTCAAGAAGCAATTCAAGCGTGCTGACAAAGTAGGTGCTGTTGTGGCGCTGGTACTTGGTGAGAACGAAGTTGCTGACAATACAGTTGTGCTAAAAGATCTGGTTGGCGGCGAGCAAGAAACCGTGTCTCAAACGGACGTTGCAGAGAAAGTTGCTGCGCTAATCTAATTAGCCATTGAGCAAACGCTCATCATGAATATCAACGTCAGCACTATGCTGGCGTTTAAAGAATTAAAGAGGACAGGAAGTGGAACTTTACGATAGCGAAGAGCAACAAGTTGAAGCCATTAAAGATTGGTGGAAAGAGAACGGTAAAGCCGTAATCTTTGGTGCAGTTATTGGTTTAGGCGGTCTATTTGGCTGGCGCTATTACCAAGATTCAGTCGTTGAAGCGCGTGAAGTCGCTTCAGAAGGCTACACCTCTGTAATTTCAGCTCTTGATGCTAAGGGCGTTGATGCTCAATCTGATATTCAAGCTTTTATCGACGCTAACAAAGACGCTGAATACTCTGTACTTGCTGCTATGCAATTAGCAAAAGCGCAAGTTCAAGCGGGTGACCTTGCAGCTGCACTTGAACAGCTTGAGTGGGCAAAATCGGCAACTAAGGATGCGGCACTTACGCCTCTACTGACTTACCGTGCTGCACGTATCAAAGCTGAGCAAGGTGAATTTGACGCAGCATTGACTGATCTTGAAGCGATGACTGACGAATCTTGGACAGGCCGTGTTGCTGAACTGCGAGGTGATATCTCACTTCGTAAAGGCGATACAGATGCGGCTTACAGTGCTTACTCTGAAGCACAACAAGCAGCTGATGCGAGCCAAACGCTTCAAATCAAACTTGACGACCTAGCTAAATAAGGCGCTTTGAATGAAGAAGATGTTTCCAAAAGCGGCGTTGTGTGCGATTGCTCTTGGCCTATTGGCTGGCTGTGCGGGTGAAGAAGACACCGTAATCATGGCGCCAGTACCAACAGTAAATAGCGAGTTCACTCCTAGTCAGGAATGGTCTACGTCGGTTGGTGATGGTGTTGGCCACTACTTTTCAAAACTAACGCCAGAATTGGCTTACGACAAAGTGTTTGTTGCGAGCCGTGAAGGTATGGTTAAAGCGCTTGACCCTGAAACAGGTAAAGAGCTGTGGAAAGTCGATCTTGAGAAAGAAGTACTGGCTCGTTTATCGGGTGGCTTAACGGCGGCTTACGGCAAAGTATTTGTTGGTTCTGAAAATGGCGAAGTGATCGCGATGGATGAATCAACTGGTGAAGAGCTGTGGCGTGTATCAGTGAATGGTGAGGTGCTTGCATCCCCAGCAACTGAAAGCAACATGGTTATTGTTCATACCAGTCGCGGTATGCTGATCGCGTTAGATCAAGAAAGCGGCGAACAAAAATGGACGATTAGCACTGAAGTTCCAAGCCTAACACTTCGTGGCGATAGCTCGCCTGTTGCGGTTTCTGGTGGTGTATTCTGGGGGACTGCAAATGGTCGTTTAGCAGCCGCTATTGTTGACCGTGGTCAGCTTATTTGGCAACAGCCAGTAGGCACACCAAAAGGTGCAACGGAAATCGATCGCTTGGTTGATGTTGATGCATCACCGATTGTTCTTGGCGGAACCCTGTATACCGTAGGTATCAATGGTCAACTAATCGCTATCGATCTCCGTTCTGGTAAGCCAATTTGGAAGCGTAACTACTCGTCAGCGATTGACTTAGCGAGTGATGGTAGCCGTTTGTTCGTTGTTACCGACAAAGACCATGTGGTTGCGGTTGATGCGCGTAGTGGTACTGAACTTTGGAGCACTCCATTGTTAGAAAACCGCTTACTGACAGCACCTGCTATTATTAATGGTTATGTAGTTGTGGGTGACACAGAAGGTTATCTGCACTGGTTAGATCGTTCATCGGGTGAGTTTGTTGCTCAACAGCTCGTCGATGATAGCGGCTTTGCGGTTGCGCCAATTGAAATGCCTGAAGGCTACTTAGTGACGACTCGCAATGGCGATGTAAAGAAACTAACGATTAGCCAATAAAAGCGTGATACAATTCACAGTCGGCTCCTGGTTGGTAACAGCTAGGAGCCGTTTTGTTGTTATAAATTAATAAACCGTGTGGTTATAGGTAAGAGTTTAAACTTGCGATCAAGTGCTTACCTATAACTACATTTAGAGAAGAAATTGTAGAGGTTGTTATGGTACCTGTTGTTGCTCTAGTAGGGCGTCCGAACGTAGGTAAATCTACGTTATTTAACCGATTGACTCGAACTCGTGATGCATTGGTTGCGGATTTCCCTGGCTTAACGCGTGACCGTAAATACGGTCATGCTCATTTTAGCGAGCATGACTTTATTGTTATTGACACTGGTGGTATCGACGGTACCGAAGAAGGTGTTGAAACTAAAATGGCTGAACAGTCGCTAGCGGCGATTGATGAAGCTGATGTCGTTCTATTTATGGTAGATGGCCGTGCGGGTCTAACACCTTCAGACGTGGCTATTGCTAAGCACCTTCGTCAACTAGAAAAGCCTTCAATGCTAGTAGTAAACAAGGTTGATGGTATCGACCCTGATGCTGCAAGTGCTGATTTCTGGCAACTAGGCGTAGAAGACATGTACCAAATCGCTGCAGCACACGGTCGTGGCGTGACAGCGTTGATTGATCTTGCTCTTAACCCGTTCGCAGAAGCGTTAAAAGCAGAGAATGGCGAAGTAAGCGATTTAACTGAGTTTGAAGACGAAGAAGAAGAGCAAGTTGATTTCACTGAAGAAGAAGCTGAAGAAGAATTCAAGCGCCTTCAAGATCAACCAATTAAGCTAGCGATCATTGGCCGTCCTAACGTTGGTAAATCAACACTAACTAACCGTATTCTTGGTGAAGAACGTGTTGTTGTTTACGATATGCCAGGCACAACTCGTGACTCTATCTACATTCCAATGCAGCGTGATGAGCGTGAATACGTTCTGATTGATACTGCAGGTGTTCGTCGTCGTAAAAATATCAACGAAACAGTAGAGAAGTTCTCAGTGGTTAAAACACTGAAAGCAATTGAAGATGCTAACGTTGTATTGCTGCTTATTGATGCTCGAGACAACATCTCTGATCAAGATTTAAGCTTGTTAGGCTTTGCGTTGAATGCTGGTCGTTCAATTGTTATTGCAGTAAACAAGTGGGATGGTCTAGACAGCGATGTTAAAGATCGCGTTAAGAAAGAACTAGACCGTCGTTTAGGTTTCGTTGATTTCGCACGTATTCACTTTATCTCTGCACTTCACGGTACAGGTGTTGGTCACTTGTTTGAATCTGTTCAAGAAGCTTACAAGTCAGCAACGACTCGTGTTGGTACTTCTGTGCTAACTCGTATCATGAAGATGGCGACTGATGATCACCAACCGCCTATGGTTCGTGGCCGTCGTGTTAAATTGAAATACGCGCACGCTGGTGGCTACAACCCACCGATTATCGTTATCCACGGTAACCAAGTACGTAACTTGCCAGATTCATACAAACGATTCTTGATGAACTACTACCGTCGTTCACTAGAGATTATGGGTACACCTATTCGCATTCAATTCCAGAACAGCGAGAACCCATTTGAAGCTAAGACAACCAAGCTGACAATTTCTCAAGAACGTAAACGTAAGCGTATGATGAGCATGGTTAAAGGTCGTAAGTAAACCTTTCCAATAGATTTGATACCCGAGCCTGTCTCGGGTATTTTTTTAAGCAAAATTCACGTTAAGCCATAACCTCATATCTCCATATCGTGATGGGTTAACGAATTAGACTCAATTTCAAAAGAAGAACGATATGACCACTAGCGATCCAATGACACCAGCGACATCCATGAAACCAATAATAGTTATCACACCAACCATTATTCAATTTTGTCATCAGGCTTGGCAGATCAATGCAAAGGCGTTGTACGTTGAAAACGATGACAGCAAAACCTACCTGATCACCGACATGACGCCTTTCCACCCAGTAAGTCATATTTGGCCAGACCACCCAGCAGACCAAGGTTTTGTGAATGTTGGTGACGTGCAATATCCAGTTGAAGACTGTCTTGTTGGTGCAATAGAACAATCTACTGGCAAGCTTCATATCGCAGAAGATATCCCTGTTAAGCGTGATACGGAAGGGTGGGCGTTTGTGGTTGTCCACCAGCTCCCCGCATCTGCTTCTATGATTAAGGTTAGCGACGAAGTCCTGTTGTCGGTTGATAAAGAGTATCAAGCTAGTTTGAGCCGTGGTCACAGCGCTGGCCACATCGCTTTCCTAGCCTTGAATAAAGTATTGGCTGAGAGCTACTGGCGTAAAGATGCAGATAGAAAAGATCCGCTTGGCAGTTACGACTTCAATAGCTACGCGCAAGTGACTAGCTTTGTGACTCCAGAGTTGTGTACCGATAAGTATCGTTTGGGAAAAACCCTGAAGAAGCGCGGTTTGAACGTTGCAGACATGCTAACCAATCTTGATGGTATCGAAGCCGACATCAATCAGATGATTAAAGGTTGGCTCGCAGACTCAACGCCAGTAGCAATGAGACTGGAAGGTGAGGCATTAACAGACTCTCGCTATTGGGAATGGCAGTTGGATAGCGACATTTTAGTGTCTATTCCGTGTGGTGGTACTCACATCGAGAATACGTCAGAGCTTAAGTCTTTATCGGTTAAGTTAACCCAGTTAGATGACCAGCATATTGAAATGCTGACGCATGTAATACGATGATTTAGACTACAGATTGAAATGGCTTGTGCTGTTTATTTTATTTTTACATGTAACTTTTAATATAAATGACTATTTAAAATTGAAATGCAGCACATGTAACTTATGCTTTCGGTGTGTGGTGATATAAATATTCTTTTTGGGGTAGATCGCTGATCAAAATAGATAAAGCGAAAGATCAACCTATGATCTTCGATTGTGTGTACGGCTTATTTAGTGTGTTATTATTAACCAATAGTAAGCTTGCATAAGAACAAGCTGTACCCTATTACACAATTGAAAGCTTTAGTGAATGGAACAACAATTTTTATTAGAAGGCCACCGAGCCGTCAATAGTTTGCTGCGCAAGCTTGCTCTTGGGATGGATCGCAAAGATTTAAACCATAAGATCATTCAGCTTACCGAGCAGATTTTTGGGCAGCGTATGGCTTCAATTTTACTGCTCAACTCAGAGTCTAAAACTTTACACCTTGAATATGCCCCAAACCTGCCTGATTTTTACAATCAGCAGATAGAAGGGGTTGGGATTGGTGCAGGAATAGGTTCTTGTGGCGAGGCGGCTGCGCTTAAGAAAGCAGTGATGGTCTCCAACATAAATGCACATCCAAACTGGGCACCTTTTTTAGCCCTCACCAATCAAGCGAATCTGCATGCCTGTTGGTCGGTACCTATCATCTCATCGCACGGTCATGTACTGGGTACCTTTGCCATTTATAGCCAGTACATATCTGAGCCGCATGAATTTGAGCTCGAGATTTTAGAACTACTGGCTTCCCTGTATTCGGTAGCACTAGAAAAGTTCGAGTTGGAGAATCAGCTTAACTTTTTCGCCAATCGTGATTCTCTTACCCATTGCTTGAATCGTCGCGCATTGTTTAATGAAGCTGAGAAAGTGTTGGCTAAGCGATGCTTTTCAGAAAAGGTGATGGCGTGTTTGTTTGTTGATGTCGATAAGTTCAAATCGATAAATGATACCTATGGCCATAGTTTTGGTGATGATGTGCTGTTGGCGGTTGCCGAAGTTCTTGATGAGGCAACCACAGCATGTGCCAAGATAGGGCGTTATGGTGGCGATGAGTTTGTGGTGTTCTCTTGCTTTGATGATCAAGAAAGCGTTGTTAGTTTCTACCACAGCTTAGAGAAAGCACTGCAACAAGCGCTTTATATCAATGATGTGCAGTTCTCAGTGAGTGTTGGATTGTCTTGTGAGAAAGATCCTCAAGGATTAGACCAGTTGATCGCACAAGCTGATAAGAACATGTACCAAATCAAGCAAGCGAAGTCTCAGCGGTAGTAGATTGTAAAAATAGTAGTGAATTAGGAAATGCTAATGAGTGAAAATATCTGCCCTAAGTGTCAGTCTGAGCTAGCTTGGGATGGCAAGTATCACTGTGAAAGTTGTCAGGCTCACTTTACTAAAGTTGGGTTTTGCCCTGAGTGCAGCAGCCAACTTGAGAAGCTTCAAGCCTGTGGTGCGGCGAGCTATTTTTGCAACGGTGATTGCAACGAGTTGAAATCAAAGTCGAGAGTAAAATTCGAATTCCAACCAGCGGAATAGCCTTAAACAGCATGGTTTGAACGACCATCGGTGATGTTATACCAGAGACCCAATACCAAAGTGTTGGGTCTTTTTTGTATCTGATGAACAGGAATGTGTCATCTTGGTTCATTCTCATCGTCACTGCACCAGTATGAAACATAGTGACATGATTGCTATGCACTTTATTGGTGTGGCTGGCTATTAAGTTTAATTAATACAAAAGCTTATAAATTTATTGATTGCTTTTTAAGTTTGGCACTCTTCTTGTAACTCTGTAATTGAATAACAAAAATACAATTATGGAGTAATATCATGAACAAGGTGTTCAATTTATCGCTAGCTGCACTGTGTACAACACTTTCATTTTCTTCTGCAACAGTGTTTGCTGCTGATGAGACCATCAAGGTCGGTGTTCTACACTCACTCTCTGGCACTATGGCGATCAGTGAGACAACGCTAAAAGATACCGTGCTAATGCTTATCGAAGAGCAGAACAAAAAGGGCGGTTTGCTTGGCAAGAAGCTAGAACCTGTCGTGGTTGACCCTGCGTCAAACTGGCCGCTATTTGCAGAAAAAGCACGTGAGCTTATCGAAAAAGAGAAAGTGGATGTGGTGTTCGGTGGTTGGACATCGGTATCACGTAAATCCATGCTGCCTGTTTTTGAAGAACTCAACAGCATCCTTTTCTACCCAGTACAGTATGAAGGCGAAGAGTCTTCTAAAAACGTTTTCTACACCGGTGCCGCGCCAAACCAACAAGCGATACCTGCAGTGGATTACTTGATGGAAGAGCTTGAAGTTGAGCGTTGGGTACTTGCAGGTACCGATTACGTTTATCCACGTACTACCAATAAGATCCTTGAAGCCTACCTAAAAGATAAAGGTGTCGCAGAAGAAGACATCATGATCAACTACACGCCATTTGGTCACTCTGATTGGCAATCTATCGTTTCAGACATCAAGAAGTTCGGTGAAGCGGGCAAGAAAACCGCTGTGGTTTCTACTGTGAATGGCGATGCGAACGTACCTTTTTATAAAGAGCTTGGTGCTCAAGGCATTTCATCTGAAGACATCCCAGTTATTGCATTCTCTGTTGGTGAAGAAGAACTGTCAGGCATGGACACAGAACCGCTGGTAGGTCATCTAGCGGCGTGGAACTACTTCATGAGTGTTGATACTGAAGCCAATGAAGAGTTCGTTGAAACGTGGCAGTCGTTCATCAAGAGTGAAAATCGTGTCACCAATGACCCAATGGAAGCGCACTATGTTGGCTTCAACATGTGGGCTCAAGCGGTTACTAATGCGGGCACAACCGATCCTGAATCTGTGCAAGATGCCTTGATTGGCGTGTCTGTACCTAACCTTTCTGGCGGCTACTCTACCATGCTGCCAAATCACCACATCACCAAACCAGTACTGATCGGTGAAATCCAAGACGATGGTCAATTCGACATTGTTTGGGAAACCACTGGACTAGTGGCGGGTGATGCTTGGTCGAGTTACTTACCTGAATCGGCAAAACTGTTCTCTAGCTGGTCGAAGCCATTCTCATGTGGTGCGTTTAACGTCGAAACGAAGAAGTGTTCTGGCGGTAACTAGAGCGTCAATTCAGGAATATTGAGCCTTCCGGTTTGGGAAGAACGCGTCTGTTTAACGGGCGAAGCGAACGGAAGGCTCATCGTTTCAGGTAACAACCACTATCCACACATCCTCCAAGTAAAAATAACAATATCTAACTTGGTTGGTTAAGGAAGCAGGGATGAAAAACGTATTAAACGTATTTAAGGCGCTGTTGCTCATGGCAGTCAGTGCTCAGTTGGCTTTTGCGGGAATAACGGATGAAGCTAGCTTTACCAAGGCGCTAGTTGGTAAAAAAACATCGGATAAAGAATTAGCTATCGATTGGGTGATTGAGACGCAAACGGAAGGTGTGTCGAAACCTATTTTAGATGGCTGGTTAAACGGAAACCTTTATTACTTCAATGAGAAACAGAGCGAGCAGTACAAACAGCTCTACCTCATTCAAAGCATCAAAACAGCGACGTCAGCTCAGTCAGTATGGACTGATTCAACGCTGAATATCGAGAAAACGAGACAGTTTAAAAAGGTTCGTGTGAATAACAAACTTCGCGGGATCTTGCGCGGGGAAATTGCTTCTATCGGACTCAACAGCAGTAATCCTGATGTGCGTTATAAAGCTGTTTTGGATCTACTAGGGACCAAAGACGCTGACATCATTGAACGCATAGCTGAACTCAGAGCCAATGAATCAGATGGCAAAGTAGCCGAGCTAATGGATTTGTCGTTAGCGATTTTCACTTCTCTTAATAACAGTGCCACCACTGAAGATCGTGTGGCTTCAATTGAACGAGTTGGCGACTTCAAACACTCGGTCGTTCTGAAAACACTGAACCAACTACTGAACAGTGAGCAAGATCCAAGCATTACCGCTGCAGCAGAACGTGCGATGGATAGCTATCAACAAAGCCAAGCACTCTATTCGGGTGTAGAAACCGTATTCTTCGGTTTGAGTTTAGGTTCGGTATTGGTGCTAGCGGGTATCGGCTTAGCGATCACTTTTGGTGTGATGGGTGTTATCAACATGGCTCATGGCGAGTTGATCATGATTGGCGCTTATACCACCTATGTCATGCAATTGTTGATGCCCAATCATATTGGTTTGGCTCTGATCCTCTCTATCCCTGCTGCGTTTATTGTTTCTGGTTTGGTGGGCATTGTGATCGAGCGAAGTGTGATTCGTCATCTTTATGGTCGCCCATTGGAAACCTTACTTGCGACCTTTGGTATCAGCTTGATCTTGCAGCAAGCCGTTCGCTCGATTTTCTCTCCATTGAACCGCTCAGTAAGCACGCCTGAATGGATGTCTGGCGCACTTCAATTGAACCCAATGTTGTCCCTGACTTACAACCGACTTTATATCATCCTGTTCTGTGGTTTGGTGTTTATGGGCTTATTAATGGTTCTGAAAAAGACACCACTAGGCTTACAGGTTCGTGCGGTTTCTCAAAACCGTGGCATGGCTCGTGCGATGGGTATTCGTTCTGAGCGAGTTGATGCGATGACCTTCGGTTTAGGCTCTGGCGTTGCGGGTGTCGCGGGTGTGGCACTTTCTCAACTGACTAACGTCGGTCCAAATATGGGGCAGGCATACATCATCGACTCATTCATGGTGGTGGTGTTCGGCGGTGTTGGCAACCTATGGGGCACGCTAGTCGCTGGCTTAAGCCTTGGTCTGTTCAACAAGATTTTAGAACCATGGGCTGGTGCGGTTCTCGCCAAGATTCTGGTACTGGTTTTCATCATTCTGTTTATTCAAAAACGCCCACGCGGACTCTTCCCGCAACGTGGTCGTGCGGCTGAAGGTTAAGGACAACATCATGCAGTCAAAATCATTTGTACTTTCGGCAATGCGTGGTGACAAAGGTGGCCAACTGACCATCCTTGCCATTCTTGCGGCCGTCATTCTTATTCCACTGGCTAACACCATGTTACCAAGTGGGCACCCGCTTCATGTCGAGACTTTCACTATCTCACTAATGGGCAAATACCTGAGCTACGCAATGTTGGCGTTGGCGCTCGATCTTGTGTGGGGCTATCTCGGAATATTGAGTCTAGGCCACGGTGCTTTCTTTGCACTTGGTGGTTATGCCATGGGTATGTACTTAATGCGTCAGATTGGTGACCGCGGAGTTTATGGTGACCCAATCCTGCCGGACTTTATGGTGTTCCTTGATTGGTCTGCGTTGCCGTGGTTTTGGCAGGGCTTTGAGCAGTTCTGGTTCGCCTGCTTGATGGTGGTGTTGGTGCCGGGCGCGTTGGCTTACTTGTTTGGTTATCTGGCTTTTCGCTCTCGCGTGTCAGGGGTTTACCTTTCTATCATGACTCAGGCGTTAACTTACGCATTGATGCTGGCATTTTTCCGCAACGAGATGGGCTTTGGTGGTAACAACGGGCTGACGGATTTCAAAGACATCATCGGCCTGAGCTTACAGAGTGATGCGGTCAAGATAGGTCTGTTTGTCGCGACTGGTATTGCGCTTATTCTCAGCTACATCGCGTGTCGCATGGTGGTGACCAGTCGATTAGGTCGTGTGGCATTAGCGATTCGTGATACAGAGTCACGTACTCGCTTTATGGGTTACGACGTCGATGGCATCAAGCTGTGGGTCTTCGTTCTTTCAGCGGTTATTGCTGGTATTGCTGGGGCTTTATATGTTCCTCAAGTTGGCATCATTAACCCGGGAGAATTTGCTCCTCTTAACTCGATTGAGATTGTGGTTTGGGTTGCCTTAGGCGGTCGTGCCACTTTGTTTGGCGCCATTGTCGGTGCATTGATCATCAACTACGCCAAGAGTTGGTTTACGGTTGAGTTCCCAGAGGTGTGGTTATTTGCTCTGGGTGGGCTATTCGTTCTCTCGACCATGTATTTCCCACAAGGTGTAATTGGCTTTGTCAGTGAAAAATGGCAGCAGCTACGCAAGGCATCAAATGGGAAAAACCAAGATGAAGATAAGGATGATCAGCACAAAGCCAAGGAGGTGATCGCATGACCACATTTAATAGCGTAAAGGAATCGGTTCAGGCATTCACTCGTCGAGACCAAGTCTTTGATTACCTTAAACCTGATATTCACCCCGCTATCGATACTCGCCACAACGTGCTGTTGTATGTGGAAGGCGTCAACAAAAGCTTCGATGGTTTCCAAGCGATAAACGATCTGAACCTCTACATCAATGAAGGAGAGCTTCGCTGCATCATTGGCCCTAATGGCGCAGGTAAAACCACCATGATGGACATCATCACAGGTAAAACTAAGCCAGATACTGGCGAGGTGTGGTTGGGTTCGAACATCAACTTATTGAAGATGAACGAAGCTGAAATTGCCAATGCAGGCGTTGGGCGTAAGTTCCAAAAACCGACCGTGATTGAATGTCTAACCGTGTGGCAGAACCTTGAGTTAGCGATGGCCGGTGACCGTTCAGTGTGGGCAACTTTCACTGCTGTGATGTCTGGTGAACAGAAAGACAAACTGACCTCGGTACTTGAGCTGATTCATTTAAAAGACGAAGCGGCGAATTTGGCAGGTAACCTGTCTCACGGTCAGAAACAGTGGTTAGAGATAGGCATGTTATTGATGCAAAACCCTAGGCTATTGCTGGTGGATGAACCCGTTGCAGGCATGACTCACCAAGAGATGGACCGTACCTCTGAGTTACTCAATTCTCTGGCAGGCAAGCACTCAGTGGTAGTGGTTGAACACGATATGGATTTCGTTCGTTCTATCGCAAGCCATGTCACCGTGCTTCATCAAGGTCATGTGTTGGCTGAAGGCACTATGGATCAAGTGCAGGCTCACCCTGAAGTTAAACAAGTTTATCTCGGAGAATAGGATGTTAGAGGTTAAATCAGTTAATCAATATTACGGTGAGAGCCACACGCTGTGGGATTTGGATATGCAGATCCCGGAAGGCAAGTGCACAGTGTTAATGGGACGAAACGGTGTCGGTAAAACGACGTTGCTGCAATGCATCATGGGGCTAGTTAAGGTCGAGAGCGGTGACATTTCGTTATCGGGTGAGTCGCTTCTTAAAACCGATGCCGAAGAGCGTGCTCGCCAAGGAATCGGTTATGTGCCGCAAGGCCGTCAGATCTTTCCGATGCTTACCGTTCAAGAAAACCTAGAAGTAGGCTTGCCGATTCGAGAAAAGGGCGACCGTAAGATCCCAGAGTTCATCTTCGATATATTCCCAGTGTTAAAAGAGATGCTGCATCGTCGCGGAGGTGACTTATCTGGTGGTCAGCAGCAGCAACTGGCGATTGGGCGTGCGCTGGTGGTCAATCCAAAGCTATTGATCTTGGATGAACCAACAGAAGGTATTCAGCCCAATATCGTGCAAGAGATTGGTGACATCATTCTCATGCTCAACGAGAAGATGGGACTCACCGTACTGCTTGTTGAGCAGAAGCTGCCATTTGCGAGAAAGGTCGGTGACCGATTTTGCATTCTCGACCGCGGTCGTCAGGTAGCAGAAGGTGAAATGAAAGGGCTCAATGAGTCCTTGATTAAGGAGTACCTAACCGTATGAGCTCTCTATATTCTTCGAGTGAAGCAATAAACACTTCTTTAGCGGGAGTGTTGTCTCTGAATGAGACCATCGAGCAAGATATCCGAGACGGTTGGCAAGCGAGCTTAAACCTCACCTTTGTCGACCGTGGTGATAAAACCGTATTAAAGAATCGTCAGCAGTCTGGTCCGCTTGCGGTGCAACGCCCCTTGTATCCTGATGGGGAAACGTGTCACACCTACTTACTCCATCCCCCCGGCGGAGTAGTAGGTGGTGACACTCTCAATATTGAAGCGACCATCGAAAGCGGTGCGCATGCGTTGATCACCACACCCGGTGCGACCAAGTTTTACCGCTCAAACAACAAGTACGCCAAGCAGAAGCAGACCCTACGAGTGAAGAAAGATGCGCACTTGGAATGGATGCCGCAAGAGAACATCTTTTTCCCGAATGCACACGTTCGTTTAGACACTGAAATTCGTCTAGAAAAGGGTGCACAATTTTGGGGTTGGGAGATGCACTGTTTTGGACGTCCTGCACAGAATGAGGGATTCGAGCACGGTCACCTCGTTGGGAAAACAGAAATCTATCTTGATAATCAAAGGCTTCTGACTGAAGGTTTTAATTTTCACGGCGGCGATAAGTTAATGATAAATATGGGGTTACTTGATTGTTCAATGATGGGAACCTTTTATATCACCTCAAATGAGAAGCAAGATTTAGAGTTGGTACAGAGCTTGCTCTTATCTATTACACAGCAAGCTTCACAGCAATCAGTTACATCAGAAATGTCGAGTGAGCCCACATTAATATTGGGTGCGACTCAGATAGAAGGATTGATTGTGGTGCGAGCCTTGGGTAATTGGAGTGAAGATATCCTCCAGGCCTTTGGTCAGATTTGGCAAGCAACTCGCTCTCATTTATGTGGTACGACTCCTGATCTACCAAGGATTTGGGCGACTTAGCGATTAGCCCTTTTTGTACCTAGGGTGACTTCCGACCCTAGGTACATTTTTTCAAGCTTGCTGTGATTGAATCCCACTTACTGCTCATGTGTTTTTGAGCACTAAGAAAACAACACTAACAGCGGGCGGCTAAATGGAATTAACACCAAGAGAAAAAGATAAGCTACTTATCTTCTGCGCAGGAATGCTGGCACAGCAGCGCAAACAAAAAGGCTTAAAACTCAACTATCCAGAATCTATTGCACTGATCAGCAGTGCCATTCTCGAAGGTGCCCGCGAGGGTAAAACCGTTTCAGAATTAATGGATTTCGGACGCACACTGCTTACTGTCGATGACGTTATGGAGGGGATCCCTTCGATGATCCCAGATGTACAAGTCGAAGCCACTTTTCCCGATGGCACCAAGCTGGTGACCGTTCATGAACCTATCGTGTAGGGAGAAGTAATATGGCTGGTTCCACAAAACAATACTCAGGATTCGTTCCCGGAAAAGTCGAAACCGCTCCCGGTGACATCACTCTCAATGAAGGCCGTGACACAACGTCCGTTAAGGTTCAAAACATTGGCGATCGTCCTGTTCAAATTGGCTCTCATTACCACTTCTATGAAGCAAACCCTTCGCTGATCTTTGACCGAGAAGCCACTAAAGGCTTTCGACTCAATATCCCAGCGGGTACTGCAACCCGCTTTGAGCCGGGTCAGTCGCGCAGCGTCGAGTTAGTGCGTTACGCCGGTAAGTTAGAGATCTATGGCTTCCAAGGAAAAGTGATGGGCAAGCTATAAGCGCTTCCACGGAATAATGAAAATAACAAAGGATTGAACATGGCGACGATATCCAGACAGGCTTATGCCGAAATGTTTGGGCCAACAGTCGGTGACCGAGTGCGTCTTGCTGACACTGATTTATGGCTAGAAGTTGAAAAAGATTACACCGTATACGGCGACGAAGTGAAATTTGGCGGCGGCAAAGTTATCCGTGATGGACAAGGGCAAAGCCAACGTCCAAGTGCCGAAACTCCAGATTTGGTGATCACTAATGCGATTGTGTTGGATTACTGGGGCATCGTAAAAGCCGATGTCGCCATCAAAGATGGTCGAGTTCAGGCATTGGGTAAAGCGGGCAACCCAGATGTTCAACCGGGCGTTGATATTGTGATCGGCCCGGGCACGGAGATTTTAGCAGGTGAAGGTTCAATCCTGACTGCTGGTGGCATTGATTCACACATCCACTTTATTTGCCCACAACAGATTGAAGAAGCACTGGCGTCGGGTGTGACAACCATGATCGGCGGCGGCACGGGGCCAAATACCGGCACCAACGCAACCACATGTACGCCGGGGCCTTGGAACATGCACCGCATGCTAGAGTCACTCGATCAATTCCCGATGAACTTTGGTTTGTTAGGCAAAGGCAATGCAAGTCAGCCTGAAGCATTGCGTGAGCAAGTAGCGGCAGGTGCCGTGGGTTTGAAGTTGCACGAAGACTGGGGAACCACACCTGCTTCAATCGATACCTGCTTAAATGTGGCTGATGAGATGGACGTACAAGTTGCGATTCATACCGACACTCTGAATGAATCTGGTTTTGTTGAATCGACACTTGGCGCAATCGGTGATCGCGTGATTCATACCTATCACACCGAAGGTGCGGGCGGTGGACATGCTCCCGATATTATTCGTGCTGCAGGTGAGCCGAACGTTTTGCCCTCCTCAACCAATCCAACACGCCCTTACACCATCAATACTGTCGATGAGCACTTAGACATGTTGATGGTGTGTCATCACCTTTCACCATCAATTGCTGAAGATGTCGCGTTCGCCGAATCGCGTATTCGCCGTGAAACCATTGCCGCAGAAGACATTCTTCATGACTTAGGCGCGTTCTCGATGATCGCTTCGGATTCACAAGCTATGGGGCGAGTGGGTGAAGTAATAACTCGAACTTGGCAAACCGCGCACAAGATGAAAGTTCAGCGCGGCAGCCTAAAAGAAGATTCAGACTACAGCGATAACTTCCGATTAAGACGCTATGTCGCTAAGTACACCATCAACCCAGCGATCACTCATGGTATGTCTCATGAAATCGGCTCTATTGAAGCAGGAAAGCTGGCGGATTTAGTGTTGTGGAAGCCCGCTTTCTTTGGTGTGAAACCGAGTGTGATTTTGAAAGGCGGCATGATCGCCATGGCGCCGATGGGTGACCCAAACGCTTCAATCCCAACCCCTCAGCCAGTCCATTACCGCTCTATGTTTGGTAGCTACGGCAAGGCATGTCAAAACACATCAATGTTGTTTGTTTCTAAGGAAGCCAAGGCGCAGAACATTGATAAGCAATTGGGTTTGCAGAGTTTGATTGGCGTAGTAAGTAACTGCCGAAACATTAGCAAAGCCGACATGAAGCTCAACGATTGGATGCCGAAGATTGAGGTCGACTCTCAGACGTACCAAGTACGCGCCGATGGGGAACTGCTAACTTGTGAACCTGCTGAAGAACTACCAATGGCACAGCGGTATTTTCTATTTTAAGAGCTCGGCTGAAGGCTTTTATTTTAGCGCTGAGCTGAAGGCTCTTGTTCTAGCTCTTAGCTAAGGGCTTTTAGGCTGAAGGCTCCTAATTTAAACGTTATAAATCTCACAAGGAGATTGAGGTAATAGCATGATTGAACTGACTCAACTGAATACTCAAATACAAAATGCACCGGACGGCTATTTGAGCCTGCCGATCGATAGCCGCATTAAAAGCCGCCTTAAGGTGATGCTAGATGACGGGCGCAATGCCGGGCTGTTTCTACCACGAGGTCATATCTTGCGTGGTGGCGAACAACTCTCAAGTAAATGCGGTTTAGTCGTAGAAGTGAAAGCGGCACCAGAAACAGTTTCGACTGTTTATTGTGAAGACTTGCTCCTGTTAACGCGAGTGGCGTATCACCTTGGCAACCGTCATGTTCCGCTGCAAGTAGAAGCTGGTTGGGTTCGTTATCAACACGACCATGTTTTAGATGAAATGGTTGAAGGCTTAGGCGCGACAGTGACCACCGAGAAACAACCGTTTGAACCAGAAGGCGGTGCTTATGGCGGTCGCTCTGGTGGGCATCATCACCATCATTAATGATTCACTAAACGATTTATATAACAACAAATATTAATAACGATAAACGCAAGGAACTCGCGATGAACTTTAAAACAGCTGCAGGCTTATGCACTTTCACAATAGCTTCTCTAACAACATCGACATTGGCTTTCGCTCACCCAGGACATGGGGCGCATTCGGTTCATGAGTCTCACTCGTTTATGTCTGGCTTAACTCACCCTGTGACTGGCATGGATCATCTGATCATGTTGATCGCTTTTGGTTTGTTAATTGGCGCACTTTCATTTTCAACCAAGATAAAAGCCGCTCTGATTGGCGGCGGGTTGGCGTCTTTGGTGGTAGGACTCATCGCAGGCCAAGCCCTAGGTTTCTCTGTGATTGTTGAGCCTGCCATTATCGCTTCTCTGTTTGTCGTCAGCTTATGTTTATGGCATGTATTCTCACCATCAACCAAGCGTGTAAACAGCGTATTAGTTGCTTCGATTGCTATGTTGTTCTTCCATGGTTACGCACACGGCGTTGAAGCCGCGAGCAACCTGACTCAGTTCGCAACAGGCATGAGTATCAGTGCTTTGGCTCTGATGGTTATCGGTACTTTTGTTGGTCGCGCGGTTTACTCTAAATGGTTGTCAGTCGGCGTGGCTTCAGCAAGCGCACTATTGCTGTTAGGCGCGTAGGCTCTCGAACTTATTTGATTCTGGAAGACTGAGGGCACGATTATGACCACAACAGAAAATGTAGCCGTCTATCGTCTGTTTCAATTGATCAGTCCATCGTTGCCGATTGGTGGGTTCACTTATTCGCAAGGCTTAGAGTTAGCGGTTGAAGCGGGGTGGGTGACCGATCGCAACAGCATGGAACAGTGGCTTAATACCATCGTCAGTTCCAGTGTCGCGACCTTGGAATTACCTATTTTAGAACGCCTTTATCACGCGCTAGAAAAAGGTGAGCTCGATGAGATTGAGCATTGGTGTAACTACCTGTACTCAAGCCGTGAAACCAGTGAATTGCGAGCAGAAGAAAAGCAGCGTGGGCATGCATTGAACACCTTGTTGAAGCGCTTAGATATCGATATTTCGCTGGTGGATTCTGTTGATAGTCATCCAAACCAATTGTTGGGCATGTGTATGGCGGCTCAGCATTGGGGTATTGATTTAGAGAGCCTCAAGCAGGGTTATTTATGGAGTTGGCTTGAAAACATCGTTACCGCAGGGGTCAAGTTAGTGCCTTTAGGTCAAACCGATGGTCAGTTGGCATTGATTAATATCACCAACACCTTTCCTGAGGTGATCGAAAAGGCCCGCACGATAGAAGATTGGATGATAGGCAGCTTTTCGCCTTCGATGGCATTAGCGAGTTCACTGCACGAAACACAATACACACGACTATTTCGTTCGTAGCGGTTAGCGCGAACGATGTAGCAAAAAGAATATAAGGAAGTAGACAATGGAAAGTTATAAGCAACCACTTCGAATTGGTATTGGCGGCCCGGTAGGGTCTGGTAAAACAGCCTTGCTAGAGGTGCTATGTAAGGCAATTCGCGACAAGCTCAACATTGCCGTGGTAACCAACGACATCTACACCCAAGAAGATGCAAAGATACTCACGCGAGCAGAAGCGCTGGAACCAGATCGCATCATTGGTGTTGAAACGGGTGGCTGTCCGCACACTGCGATTCGTGAAGATGCCTCGATGAACTTAGCTGCAGTCGAAGAGCTTGCTAAGCTGCACAAAAACCTCGATGTGGTATTCGTCGAAAGCGGCGGTGACAACCTCAGTGCCACGTTCAGCCCTGAGTTAGCCGACCTTACTATCTATGTAATCGATGTGGCGGAAGGGGAGAAGATCCCGCGTAAAGGTGGCCCGGGTATTACACGATCCGATCTGTTAGTCATCAACAAGATCGATTTAGCACCTTATGTTGGTGCGTCACTTGAGGTGATGGAGCAAGACACACAACGCATGCGTCCAACCAAGCCATATGTGTTCACCAACCTAAAAGAGAGCCAAGGCTTAGATTTCATCATCAACTTTATTGTGACGGAAGGGATGCTAACCATGAAGGAGACTTCTACGACTGAGTAGGATTTGAATCAGGTCGTTTCTTTTGAAGCCAGTCGGTACAAAAAAGCCCTGTCGATTATCGATAGGGCTTTCTGGTTTTAAATGATTTTTAACGTCCTAGTTGAAGCTAAAGCTCGCTCTTCGCGACTCTTGTTGTCACTTGCGATTCAATCACGCCATCTTCAACTTGAGTGGTGATCACTTCACCTACTTCTACGTCATTAATCGATGACACGGTCTTACTCGATGCTGAATGAGTAATGCTGTAGCCACGCTTTAGGGTAGCAAGTGGACTAACGGTCTCTAACTTCTCGGCAGCCATGGCTAGCTGGTGGCGAGTGGTTAGCAGTGTTTTATCCATCGCATCTAATAGCTTTTGCTCTGAACGTTGTAGATGCAGTTTTTGTTCACCCAAGCGCTTAACAGGCGAGTTCAATTGAAGCTGGTGCTGTTTACGTTCAACACGCTGTGCATGTTGTTTTAGGTATTGAGTCATACCGCGACGTAAACGCATGTCTAAGTCATCAAGCTGCTGACTCTGCTTTTGCAGTTGGTAGCTCGGGTGTTGTTTCTCTAAGCGGTACTTCAACGTTTGAGTTGATTGCGCTTGTTTGATTAACACATGACGAATCGCACTGACTAAACGAGCACGTTTAGCGGCATAAGCTTGCTCTTTATGACTGTTATCACGGCTAACCAATTCAGCGGCTGCTGATGGCGTTGGAGCACGCATGTCTGCGACGAAATCGGCGATAGTAACGTCAACTTCATGTCCAACGGCGCTGATAATCGGGATCTGACTTGCTGCAATTGTGCGGGCCACGATCTCGTTATTGAAGCACCATAAGTCTTCTAATGAACCGCCGCCACGACCCACGATCAATACATCACATTCGTTGCGCTCATTGGCACGTCCAATCGCTTGAGCGATCTGAATCGAAGCTCCTTCACCTTGTACCATGGTCGGATACACGATGACTGGTAATGACGGATCGCGCCTTTTCAGTACGTCTAGAATATCAAACAACGCAGCGCCGGTTTTCGAGGTGATGACACCAACGCACTTAGGATGTTCTGGCAGAATCTGCTTACTGGATTGAGCGAACAAGCCTTCCGCCGCCAAGTTCATCTTAAGTTTTTCAAACTCTTGCTGAAGCTTGCCGTCACCTTCTGTCTGCATGCTTTCGATGATGAGTTGATAGTCACCACGTGGCTCATAAAGAGACAAACGTGCTTTGACTAAAACTTGATTACCGTTCTGAGGCTTAAACGTCACACGGCGGTTATTGCCACGAAACATAGCGCACTTAACTTGAGCGCGAGAGTCTTTAAGCGTGAGGTACCAGTGACCAGAGACAGGTGCAGAGAAATTTGAGATTTCACCAACGAGCCAGACTATTCCCATTTCGTTTTCTAATAGGAGACGAACCTCTGAGTTGAGGCGAGAAACAGTAAAGATGTTTGGATTAGTCATAGAAGCACTATCTTTCCTTGAAGGAAGGTCTTTCTTGGAATCTCACAGGGCGTGAGTATGGAAGATAGCGGCAATATAATACATAGCAAGGGGGTAAATGCAAATTAAAAATACAAAAATGTGTAGCCAAGCGATTTCGTTGGCCGTATAATCCGTCCGCAATATCTAATCCAAATGCAGTTTGATTTTCCTTAATTGGCTGCCCTCATTAGGCGAAACGATGAGATTGGATTGTTTCTTTTTACTCCTATTATTGTGAGATATTGCAAATGCTAAGAATTGCCAAAGAAGCGCTGACATTCGACGACGTACTGCTAGTGCCAGCACACTCCACCGTTCTCCCTAATACAGCTGATCTTCGCACTCAGCTGACGAAGAATATTTCCCTAAACATCCCAATGCTCTCTGCATCGATGGATACTGTGACAGAAGCTCGCCTAGCGATTGCACTGGCACAAGAAGGCGGAATAGGCTTCATTCATAAGAACATGTCTATTGAACAGCAAGCAGAAATGGTTCGCCAGGTTAAAATTTACGAAGCAGGTGTGGTTTCTCACCCTGTTACTGTAAACCCTGACGCGACAATCGCTGATGTTGTAGCCCTTACTCAAAAACACGGCTTTGCCGGTTTCCCTGTTGTTACTGAAACAAACGAACTTGTTGGTATTATTACTGGCCGTGACGTTCGCTTTGTGACTGACCTTTCTAAGAAAGTTGATGTAGTAATGACGCCTAAAGCTCGCCTTGCTTCTGTTAAAGAAGGTGCAACTCGTGAAGAAGTTCAAGAGAAAATGCACGAAGCGCGCGTTGAAAAAGTTCTTGTTGTAAATGATGACTTCCAACTAACTGGAATGATCACTGCAAAAGATTTCCATAAAGCAGAACGTAAACCAAACGCTTGTAAAGATGAGCGCGGCAGCCTACGTGTAGGTGCAGCTGTTGGTGCTGGTGCTGGTAACGAAGAGCGCGTTGCTGCTCTAGTTGAAGCTGGCGTAGACGTTCTACTTATCGACTCTTCACACGGTCACTCTGAAGGCGTACTTAACCGTATCCGTGATACGCGTGCTGCATACCCTGATCTACAAATCATCGGTGGTAACGTAGCAACTGGCGCTGGCGCTCGTGCTCTTATCGAAGCCGGTGTTAGTGCGGTTAAAGTAGGTATCGGCCCGGGTTCAATCTGTACGACTCGTATCGTTACTGGTGTTGGTGTTCCTCAAGTAACAGCAATCGCAGACGCAGCTGAAGTGGCTAACGAATACGGTATTCCAGTAATCGCAGATGGCGGCATTCGCTTCTCTGGCGATATCTGTAAAGCTATCGTTGCTGGCGCATCTTGTGTGATGGTTGGTTCAATGTTCGCGGGTACTGAAGAAGCACCGGGTGAAGTTATCCTTTACAACGGTCGTTCTTACAAGTCTTACCGTGGTATGGGTTCTCTTGGCGCTATGTCTCAAGGTTCTTCTGACCGTTACTTCCAATCTGACAACGCTGCAGACAAGCTTGTTCCAGAAGGTATTGAAGGTCGTATCGCATACAAAGGTCGTCTAAAAGAGATCGTTCACCAACAGATGGGCGGTCTACGCTCAAGCATGGGCCTAACGGGTTCTGCAACTGTTGAAGACATGCGTACTAAAGCTGAGTTTGTTCGTATCTCTGGTGCGGGCATGAAAGAATCTCACGTACACGATGTTCAAATCACGAAAGAAGCACCTAACTACCGTTTAGGTTAATAATACGTCCAAACGTTTGAATAATATGCTGATTTAGTCGGCACATTAATATACCAATCGTAGTAAATAACTGGTCATCCTAGCTTGTTAAAAACCTCGATAACTTCGTTAGAATTTTTGATTGTAGAATAACTACTTATCAGAAAATCCTGCCTTGTTTTCAAGCTTTTTTCCTGCGCTATTCCTGAACACTTACTTACTGTGATTGGTATTATATCTAAAGCCTGTTTTGTTGAACGTATGATTTTTGCAAAACATCGCCTTACAGATAACCTACGAAAACGTTTGCTTTATTTCTTGAAGAGTTAATCAGAGGTGAGTAAACTCGCCTCCGTTTTATCACATAGCCAATAAGACTGCTTACAATGACTAAAAATATTCATGACCAACGTATTCTAATTCTGGACTTCGGTTCTCAATACACACAGCTAGTAGCTCGTCGTATTCGTGAGATCGGTGTTTACTGTGAACTTTGGAGCTGGGACGTAGAAGAAGCGGATATTCGTGAATTCAATCCAGACGGCATCATCCTATCTGGTGGCCCTGAAAGTGTAACGGAAGAGAATTCTCCACGTGCACCTCAGTACGTATTTGATTCAGGTGTTCCTGTCTTCGGTATCTGCTACGGCATGCAAACTATGGCTGAGCAACTTGGCGGTAAAGTAGCAACGTCTACTGAGCGCGAGTTCGGCTACGCAGCGGTACAAGTAACGGGTGAATCTGCACTTTTCGCTGACCTTGAGACGACTCAAGATGTTTGGATGAGCCACGGTGACAAAGTGGTTGAAATCCCTGCTGATTTTACAAAAATCGCAGAGACAGACACTTGCCCATACGCAGCAATGGCAAACGAAGATAAGAAATACTACGGTGTTCAATTCCACCCAGAAGTAACACACACTAAAAACGGCCTAAAAATGCTTGAGAACTTCGTTCTTAACGCGTGTGGTTGTGAAGGTCTGTGGACTTCAGCGTCTATCATTGAAGATGCAGTTGCACGCATTAAAGAACAAGTAGGTGACGACGAAGTTATCCTTGGTCTTTCTGGTGGTGTTGATTCATCAGTAGTAGCGATGCTTGCTCACCGTGCTATCGGCGACAAACTAACATGTGTATTTGTTGATAACGGCCTTCTTCGTTTAAACGAAGGCGAGCAGGTTATGGACATGTTTGGTGACAAATTCGGCCTTAACATCATTAAAGTTGATGCTGAAGAACGTTTCCTTAACGCTCTGGAAGGTGAAGCTGAACCAGAAGCGAAACGTAAGATCATCGGTCACGTATTCGTAGATATCTTCGACGAAGAGTCTAAGAAGCTGAAGAATGCTAAATGGCTTGCTCAGGGTACTATCTACCCAGACGTCATCGAGTCTGCAGCATCTAAGACTGGCAAAGCACACGTAATCAAATCTCACCACAACGTTGGTGGCCTTCCTGATGATATGGAAATGGGCCTTGTTGAGCCTCTGCGTGAGCTGTTTAAAGATGAAGTACGTAAGATCGGCCTAGAGCTTGGTCTTCCATACAACATGCTTTACCGCCACCCATTCCCGGGTCCAGGTCTAGGTGTTCGTGTACTTGGCGAAGTGAAGAAAGAGTACTGTGATTTACTGCGTCGTGCTGATGCTATCTTCATTGAAGAGCTTCACGCTGCTGACCTTTACCACAAAGTATCTCAAGCATTCACGGTATTCCTACCAGTACGTTCAGTTGGCGTAATGGGCGATGGCCGTAAGTACGATTGGGTTGTATCTCTACGTGCTGTAGAAACTATCGACTTCATGACTGCTCACTGGGCACACTTACCATACGACTTCCTAGGTAAGGTTTCTAACCGTATTATCAACGAAGTTAACGGCATTTCACGTGTTGTTTACGATATTTCTGGTAAGCCACCAGCAACTATCGAGTGGGAATAATCTCTTAGAGATTTAACCAGTTTTGATTTAGCTGTTATTTGACTTAGCCATGATTTGACTTAGTTATTAAAAGCCTCGAACTCAGTTCGGGGCTTTTTTATTTCTGACTCAGGGTATTAAAAGCTTATAGCTGACAACTAAACACCAAATCAGTTGGAAACTAGATATCAGCTCAAGAAACCATGAGACGCTTTGTTGTGTTGAGCTATATATCAAAAAGATCACTCGCACTTTTTATAAATTCACACCGCTACAGCTAGGCCATTTCACATGTGAAGCATACTCTTTGATGGACTTATTAAGGACAGATAAGAGAATCCATCATGTTAAAAATCAAATATTTGGCGACAGTGCTCGGCTGCACATTGGCAGCGCAGAGTCATGCGTCTTTGAACATCCAACCTGATCCGCAAAACCCGAATGGTTACCTTGTTGAAAAGTCGGCCCTACAAGCTGCTGAACAAGCGAAAACATCCGATCCTATGTATGCGATCTGGTCACAAGCATTACAGACTCGTCCCAATAGTATTGTTGAAGCGATAGAACCGGGCTTAGCCTCGAATCCTGAAAACGTGAAACGAGTCGAGCGTGTATTCCCCCAATCTGAATGGGATTTCCTCACTCAGATGGCAGCGCCAGAATATACTTACACTCGCTTCTTACGTGCGATTGGCAAATTCCCAGCCTTCTGTGGAGAGTACACCGACGGCCGTGACTCCGACGCCATTTGTAAAAAGTCCATTATTACGGCCTTTGCTCATTTCTCGCAAGAGACGGGCGGTCACATCGCGATAGACAACACCTCTGATAATCCATTAGCTCTAGAAGAGTGGCAGCAAGCGCTGGTGCATGTTCGTGAAATGGGTTGGTCTGAAGGCCAAGAAGGTTATACCACGGGTTGTGGTCAGAACGATTGGCAGAATGCACGTTGGCCATGTGCAGCGGGGCAGGGTTACTTCGGACGTGGTGCTAAACAGCTTTCTTACCATTTTAACTACGGCGCGTTCTCTGAAGTGATGTTCGATGGTGATGCGACGGTTCTATTGAATAACCCGGGTTTAGTGGCGGATTCTTGGTTGAACTTGGCTTCTGCTATCTGGTTCTTCCTTACCCCTCAAGCGCCTAAACCAGCCATGCTGCACGTGATTGACCGTACTTGGACTCCCTCTCAACGCGAGTTGGATGCGGGAATTGGTTATGGCTTTGGTACCACGATCAACGTGATTAATGGTGGTATCGAGTGTGGTGAGCAGAACAAAGACAAAGGCCAACCCGTTAACCGTATTCGTTACTGGGAAGGGCTAGCGGCGCACTATCAAATTCCGGTAGAAGCGGATGAAGCCAATACTTGTTGGCAGCAAACGCCTTACGGAAGCTTGAACCTCAACGGCGCAACAGATGTGTTGTACACCAACTGGGATGGCAACTGGAAATACTACGCAGACCGCCCAGAAGGCTACTCATTTGAATGTGAGTTGGTTGGATTCCAAACGGCATATTCAGCGCTGGTGGCTGGCGATTACGAGAAGTGTGTGACCAACTTTTATGGTTCTCATGCGAGCTGGCCTGAAGTTAAAGTGGTCGATAAGCTTGATCCGGTAGACCCTGGAACTGATCCGGGTGGTAACGGTTGGAGTGCGACCAAGGTTTACAACGCGGGTGACCAAGTGACTCATGATGGCGCAACCTACGAAGCGAAATGGTGGACACAAGGGGATGACCCTGCCAATGGCGGCCCTTGGAAGTTGATTACTGGAGAGCCAACACCGCCAGTCGTCACCGATCCTGCGCCAGTCGATCCTACACCTGTTGATCCTGATCCGGTTGACCCAACACCAGTTGAACCGCCAGTTACCGAGCCGCCTGTCGTTGTTGACCCATCGGTGTTTATTACGTGGCAAGCGGGCGTTAGCCAAGTGAGTAACGGTGATAAAGTGACGCATAACGGCAAGTGCTTCGTAGCGAAAAACGGCCCGGGTGTATGGGAAAGCCCTGTTCAGTCGAATTGGTTTTGGGATGAAATTAGCTGTAATTGATAGTCTGAATACTGAAGAGGTGACCTAAGTTACGAGTTCAGTAGTACGACCATAGCGATATAAATAATCAAAAGCCGAAAGTTTCTACTTTCGGCTTTTTTTCGTTTTGAACTTGACTGTCTAAGAAGTTCGACTGGTCTATTTGGCTATGTTGAAGCGCATTTAAAGATTAATTATCCAGTTAGAGGATAAAGTTCTGTACAAATGGTGGTTGTGAATTTATATTCAATTTTAACTTATATTTATTCTTTTTATTTTAGGGTCAAGGTGTACCTATGGAACAGACAGATATCACGTCACTCATCCCCATTGTGATTACTTTGGTGTTGTCGTTGGCGACAAGGAATGTAGTGATAGGCCTATTTGCAGGCGTGCTGAGTGGTGTGGCAATGCTCACTGGTATGTTTAGCGAACTTAACCCGCTTGATACGTTTGGTACCATGGTGAAAGGTTACTTAGTCCCTCAACTTACCGACAGCTATAACGCCGGTGTGATCATGCTGTTGGTGTTCATCGGTGGCTTTGTCGCTTTGATGGAGAAGTCGGGTGGTGGTGTTGCGTTTGCAAAACGTGTTACTCAATGGGTAAGCAACAAATGCCAAGCTCAAATCTCAGCATGGCTGGGTGGAATCGTGATATTTTTCTCAGACTTAGGCACTCCGTTAATTGTTGGCCCTGTTTTTCGTCCCCTTTTCGATAAACTGAAACTCTCAAGACAGAAGCTAGCATTCATCATCGACTCAACCTCGTCGCCCGTTGCTATTCTTATCCCTTTCATTGGATGGGGCGTTTACATCATGAGTCTGATTCAAAAAGAATTCACGGCGTTGAATGTCAACATGTCTGATTGGGATGCCTTCATCGGTGCGATTCCTTTTCAGTTCTACGCATTCCTAGCGATTTTCATCGTCCCGTTAGTGTCCGTTAAAGGTTTAGACTTTGGGCCAATGGCAAAAGCCGAGCGTGATTGTCAAGCGGGAATTAACTCTGGCGTGAATAACGAATCACTGAATCCGTTCTCGCATAAAAATGCAAAGGCATCTTTTGTTTGGGCACCGTTGTTAGTGATGCTGGTGGTGTTGTGTACGATGTTAGTTCCTCAAGGCTTCCCGTTCCAAAAGGTCGCGGGTTCATCGTTCAGAGCAGCTTTATCATCGGCTTATTTCTTTGCGGCGATTACTTTGATCTCACTCATGGCTTACTACGGTGTAAGAAAGCTGTCTGATGGTGTTTCAGTGTATTTAACAGGCATGGGAAACATGATGCCCGTAGCGATCATCTTAGTATTGGCTTGGGCGTTAAGCACAGTCGGTAAAGAGTTGGGCGCAGCCGCTTATATTGCCGAGCAAGCACAGAGTGGTTTTCCATACTGGTTAGTACCAGCGGTCGCTTTTTTGTTGTCGGCGATTATTTCATTCGCAACGGGATCGTCGTGGGGAACCTTCGCGATTATGATGCCATTGGTTATTCCAACCGCGATTGCGATTGATGCACCGTTACTTGTCGCAATTGGCGCTGTGTTGTCTGGTGGTTTGTTTGGAGACCATTGCTCACCGATCTCTGAAACCACGATTCTTTCTTCAACCGGGGCAGGGTGTGACCAGTTTGAACACTTTAAGACACAGCTTCCTTATGCGTTGATGAACGGCTCTATCGCTTTGGTTAGTTTTGTAGTGGCAGGCTTTACTGGAAGTGCACTGGTTGTGTTGGGCGCTCTTGTTGCTCAGCTTATCCTTGTGACTCTGTTAGCTAAACGCGATGCGAGTAAACACGCTTCTTCAGAAGTTCAATCTCAAGTGCCGGAATCTAAAACACAACAAGCGTAATTTAAGATTATAAATGAGAGACTAGATACGGGATGCTAGTAAACGAGTAGCGAAAAGCTCGCTCCCTATCGTTCGTCACTTTATACCTCATATTCCTTACTCTATCCGTCATTCCCTATAGCGAGGTATGAGCGTAGTAGGGAATCTCTCGCGTTTACCGTTGGTGTATATATTGAAAGGCAGATTCCAGACATCTAGTCCCTCGATTCTGGAATGACGATCTAATGAATAGATACGGGATGCGAGTAAACGGGTAACGAAAAGCTCGCCCTATGTTGCCTACGTTTGCTATTAAGGGGGCGCTGACTCGAATCTAAAGATTCTTTTCGCATCTCGTACCTCGTTACTCGCATCTTTTTTATAGCGTGATAGGGAATCTGCTTATTGATAGTTTCTATGAATTAATTGGCGTTGTTATGAAACTAATTTTCCATAGGATCATTTACACAATCTTAGTTTGCGATAACTGGATTACCTAGTTGAGCGGTTTATAGATTAAAATTTTCTTACAAATTTTATCGATTTTTTTTAATCAACCACTTTAATAAGGTAAATTCGCAATGTCAACCAAACTAGCTAACCCAGCGCCACTAGGCTTAATGGGTTTCGGTATGACCACTATTCTTCTTAATATCCACAACGCAGGTTTCTTCCCAATGGATTCAATGATCCTTGCGATGGGTATTTTTTACGGTGGTTTGAGCCAAGTTATCGTGGGCACAATGTGTTTCAAACGTGGTGACACGTTCGGTACAACTGCGTTTACTTCTTACGGCCTATTCTGGTTGTCTTTGGTTGGTTTAATTGTAATGCCTTACATGGGCCTACCAGCAAGCCCAGCTGCATTCATGGGTTGGTACCTATTACTATGGGGCATCTTCACAGGCTTCATGTTCATCGGTTCTCTATGCTACCCAGTAGCGAAGCAGGTAGTATTCGGTTCACTAACTATCTTGTTCTTCCTACTTGCAGCTCGTGATTTCACTGGCAGCGAACTAATCGGCACTATCGCTGGTTTTGAAGGTATCTTCTGTGGCGCTTCAGCTATCTACTTTGCTATGGCACAAGTAATCAACAACGAATACGGCCGCACAGTACTGCCTGTTGGTGAGAAGAAAGCACCTCAAATGGCAACACAAGAAATCGCGGCTTAATGCTCTAACTTGGGAACAGTTAGTTTGTTATAAGCCGTTTATTGGTTATGAATAAAACAAAAGGGGTTAGCCGAAATGGCTAACCCCTTTTTTATGCGTTATTAATAGCGCGAGTTAAAGCGATCTATTTATTAAAGCAATCTGTTTGTTAAGGTAATCTTAAGCTGAAGGTTGCTCTACAGGTTTAGTGTCTGCAGTTTCAGCTTCAGGAGACTTGCCTGTTTTACGCTTGTACTTCTCTTCCCAGTAAGTAGCACCTTTAATGCCTAGCTTTACAGGGTTGAATGTGTACTCAGTCACACCTTGTTTCTGCTGTTCTTCGTAG
Organism: Vibrio sp. OPT20; assembly: GCF_963889365.1. Taxonomy (NCBI): domain Bacteria; kingdom Pseudomonadati; phylum Pseudomonadota; class Gammaproteobacteria; order Vibrionales; family Vibrionaceae; genus Vibrio; species Vibrio sp. OPT20. Next base: position 76,146 of record NZ_CAWPOA010000001.1, read on the forward strand.
TCTGCTAGAGCTTTAAGCGCAGGCTTAGACATGAAGAAGATGATCAGAATACCTACGATGTTTAACCATGCCATCAAGCCAACACCAACATCACCCATTGCCCATGCAAGGTTAGCTGTTTTGACTGTGCCATAGAAAACCGCAGTGATAAGAACAAGCTTAAGTACGAACATCATGCCTGGGATCTTGATGGTACGACGTAGGTAAGCAATATTCGTTTCTGCGATGTAGTAGTAAGCAAGAATCGTTGTAAATGCGAAGAAGAACAGAGCAAATGCGATGAATGGCTTACCAATGCCTGGTAGTGCACTTTCAATAGCAAGCTGTGTAAATACAGGACCATTCGCACCAATGTTTGCTGCTAGGTTCTGAACAAGGAACACGCCTTCAGCGCCGCCGTGAACGTTGTAAGCACCAGTGATGATGATCATGAACGCTGTTGCAGAACATACTAGAAGAGTATCGATGTAGATAGAGAACGCTTGTACCAAACCTTGCTGAGCTGGGTGATCGACATTTGCCGCTGCTGCCGCGTGAGGACCTGTACCTTGACCTGCTTCGTTTGAGTAAACACCACGCTTAACACCCCAACCAATTGCAGCACCAAAGCCCGCCATAGGTGTGAATGCATCGCCAAGAATCATTCCGAAAACAGCTGGCACTTGGCCGATGTTTAGCAAGATGATAACGAACGCGATAATGATGTAAGCCAATGCCATGAATGGAACAACAATTTGTGTGAAGTTCGCAATACGTTTAACACCACCAAAGATGATGAAAGCAAGGATGATAGCAACAACAGTACCAGTGAAAATTTTAGCGAAACTGAATGTACCGATAGCTGTTTCAATCATGTCGCCTGAGCCAAATGCAGCTTCTACAGCATTACCAATACTGTTTGACTGAACACCTGGAAGCAAAATACCACATGCAAAAATAGTCGAGATAGCGAAGATCCATGCGTACCACTTTTGACCCATTGCTTTTTCAATGTAGTAAGCCGGACCGCCACGGAACTGGCCTTCGTCTTCTTCTTTGTAGATTTGCGCTAGCGTAGATTCTGCGTAAGCAGTCGCGGCGCCAAAGAAGGCTACAACCCACATCCAGAATACTGCTCCCGGACCACCGAAACCGATAGCGGCAGCAACACCAGCAATGTTACCTGTACCTACACGGCCAGATAGCGAAACGGCAAGAGCTTGGAAAGACGAGATGCCTTTTGCAGAGCTTTTACCTGATAGTAGCAAGCGCCACATTTCAAAGAAGTGACGGATTTGAACAAATCGAGTCATGATGGAGTAGAACAAACCTGCACCTAAACATAGGTAGATAAGTACTGGGCTCCAGATTATTCCATTCAAAAAATCAACGAATGACTGCATGAGTATTTTCCCTGTTAGTTTTACTTATGATTGTTTTTCGAACAACACAATACTTCACTTGTAACCCAAGTGTTAAATTATTTAACTGCGCATTAGGATTACTGTGACATAAAGCAAGTTACAGAGGGGGTTTGTTAACGCTTAGTTCTAATTCGATAATCGTTCCATTTAACTTTATATGCAACCATGTGTATTTATTGGCGTTTTGCAGAGTGAATAAATAGTGATTAATACAAAAATGGAAATTTGAGCCATGCAGATGAGACAAAATCGAGAAAAACAGCGGTGAAAATCGCTTAGCATGAACGGCTGATATATGAGTGGTGAGATGGATTTGATTGGAATATATCACCTGCATCGAGTGATCTCGCAGGTATAAGGAACTGTGTTTTTTGAAGGTTCGATAGTTGAGGATTTCATGTTTACTGAGTGAAAGTGGCTAGTTTGATGCGTGTTTCAAACAACCACAAACCCTCGCTCCTTTAGTTCTTGAGCGAACTCAGACTGAGTATTTGGCTCACCGTGAATCAAATGCACCTCTTTCGGTGGAGTCGCGATGCCTTCTATAAATCGGTAGAGATCCTCTTTATCGGCATGAGCCGAGTAGCCAGACATGCCATGAATTTGAGCATTGACCTCAACGTCTTTTTTATCAAGAGAAACCTGCATTTCGCCTTGTTGCAGTTCTCGCCCGAGCGTTCCGTGCGCTTGATAGCCCGCTAAAATCACATCGGTTCGTTTATCGGGAAGTAAGGCGGATAAGTAGTTCATTATCCTGCCGCCCTGACACATTCCAGAAGCTGCGACCACAATTGCGGGTTCACCTGTCGACTTAAGGCGATTGACGATTTTCTTGTGCATTCTATGCCCATCAACAGTAATGAATTGTTCAAAAGCGAGTGGGTGACGTTTCAGTTCAAGACGTTGCTTTGCTTCTTGTCCCCACAACTCTTTAAAGCGTCGGTATGAACGCGTTACTTTCTCTGCCATAGGCGAATCGAGGATGATAGGAATATTGCTGCTGAGTTGATGCTCAAAGATCAGATTTTCGATATCAAACAGCAGTTCTTGTGTTCTGCCGATGCTAAAAGCCGGAATTAAAATAACGCCACCATCAAGCAGCGAACGATCAATGATCGCCTTCAAGCGCTCCGATCTCGTTGCAATATCGTCATGTTTACTGGTGCCGTAAGTTGATTCGATAAATAGGTAATCGGCTTGTTGTGGTGGCAGAGGATCGGGCAGAAGTGGTGTGTTAGTTGGGCCTAAGTCGCCAGAGAAGACTACGACCTCTTGGCTTGGTAACTTAATCTCTATATAGGCCGAACCTAAGATATGCCCTGCAGGTTGAAAACGGGCATACAGAGTATTTGGCCTATGATGATCCTTTCCGTTGCTTTGCTGTTTAGACGTGATGGGAAACCATTCCCCGTAGGGCTTGGGAGCTATCAACGAATGAATCTTTTTGAGTATCAGCTTCGATTGTTTATTGCTGAGCCCTTGTAGTTTTAACCCATCCTCAATCATTAAAGGAGCGAGTTCGGCGGTGGCTTGCGTGCAATAAATTGGCTGGTTAAATCCACTGGCGAGTAACCAAGGTAATCGGCCAATATGATCAATGTGGGTATGGGTCAGCAGCAGAGCGTTGAGGTGGGAAGTTTCAAATTCAATCTCAAGAGGGCATGTGTCCGAACCTTGAAGCTTTTTGCCTTGAAGA
>NZ_CAWPOA010000001.1:79298-189216 GCF_963889365.1 Vibrio sp. OPT20
TCTGAACCTTGAAAAAGGCCACAGTCGATGAGCACCGCTTGGCCTGAATCTCTTAGTTCGTGACAAGATCCGGTGACAGTATGTTTTCCTCCATGGTGAATCACTTCCATCGTTTACTCCCATTGCTCTTTAAAGCCATTAACGCCTGTTTTTATTTTGCGGATAAGCGCCGGCATGTAAAACAAGAACAATGAGAGTTGCGATCGTTGAGTGTCTTTTAAAGTAATTGAGCGATGACTTAGTGTATTCGTTGCGAGTTAGCTCTTGTTCCTTCTGTGACTATCTTGTTAGCGCGTAGAAGAACGGTCTGAATCCAGCTCTGGACTTTGTTGAGCCTCTATACGAGCCACTTCGTCATCAAGCTCTGCTATTTTTTCTGCCATGATTGCGTGACAGCGATTGGCCAGTTCTCTAGCGTCGCTGATCTTGTATCCAGACACATCGATAGGTTCAAGCATCTCGGTGATCACAACGCCATTATTAACTCGGTTGAGGTCAATCTTATTGTGTGTGGTGCTGGTACACATCGGGGTGATAGGCACGCCAGCTTCAATCGCCATTCGAAAAGCGCCCGTTTTGAATGGCAGTAGTCCACGCCCTTTACTGCGCGTTCCTTCAGGGTAAACCCAAACAGACAGATTTCGCTGATGAATGGCTTCTGCCACTTGCTTGATCGTATCGCGTGCTTTGGATTTATCTTCGCGGTTAATCATGATGTTACCGGTGATCCAATACAGCAGACCAAAGAAAGGTACATACAACAAATCGCGCTTGCCTAAAGAAACGGTACGAGGCCTTAGCATCCCAGGGTCAGTCACAAAGTCTAATATGCTTTGGTGGTTAGAGATGTAGACGCTTTTTTCTGATGTCGGCGCATTGTCTAGGCCGCGCTGCACCAGTTGTATACCGACGATCTTTTGTAGTTGGTTGAACCAACGGCAGAAAACGTACACATGCTTGGGGTTCTTGGGACTAAACAAGCAGTAAACAAAAGCACAGAGGGTGGTGAAAATAATAAACACCGTAGCCAAAATAATACGAAGAACAGCAAGCACAATTCACTCCTTACTCACCGCAAGATGGCAGTGATTAAATAGTTTTAGATGCTTGAAGTTTTCACTCTATTTAACCGAATTGCAACAATTAACTGTGATAGGGGGCTATTTTTAGATCTTTATATAAAACAAGGACTAACAATGGGTGTTTGACACAGTTATCGAGCTTACACGTGTTCACCAGTAATGGCTGATGATCACCAATACTGTTTATTTGGGTCCGATTTTTCTACCCATTCAGGATCTTGACGCGACTCTAAATAGAGTTGTAGGCCGTTATAAGATATGAAAGCCGCAGGGCCACCAAGATGCTCGAAATAGTCAAAATAATCATCCTCGAGCGCGCAAAGGTGAGCTAAATCTTTAACGTTATTAATCATTGCCCATTGAATGGCAAATACAGGCGCTATTGAGCCAGAGATACTCACTTCTTCGACATTCGGGTTGAACAGTGAGTTGGCTTGTTCAAGCAGTATCTCTTCTTGTTCAGACTCTTGCTGTAACACCTCTTCGACGATCTCTGAGCGTTTGGTATTAGAGACATTCTTGTTTAGCTTGGCGATTCGTAGTGCGTAGTTAAAACGGTCTGTTGAAACTATGTCGACAAGTTGCGATAGCAGCTCTTTGTCTACGCCCGCAGCCTTAGTGAAATAATCGATACATGAATTGATTGAAGCATAGCGAGTACCGTCGAATTCAAAGCCACTGGTTTCGTCGTAGACCTCTATTACAATGTCATCAACCGACAAAGGCCAACCTTTATAGTCGATTCGCTGTTTGGCTATTTGATACATCTTCCAAGCACTGCGCCCAAACCCGCCAAGTGTCGATCCCGAGAAATCTGAATCAATAAGCTCTTGCTCCGTCCAGTTCTCACCGATGCCTAGGTGCTTTGCGTACTTATCGATGAGTGCGTGTTTTATCTGATCGCGCACAGCCCAAATTGAGGTTAGATCCTTTGCATACCTAACACTCGCGCACTCCTTGCAAGCAGGCAGTGCAATCGGTGAATAGTCTATCTTGGCAATAGCCTGAGCAATCTTAGGGAATTCAACAACATCATTGGAAGGTTCACCACAAAACCAACAGGTGTGGCGCAGGTTAAATGGGATGTCTATATACGAATATGTGGTCATTAGTCTTTATCGGCTGGGTGTTTGAGGTTGGTTTAATTATCAAAACAATTATCCCTGTTCGCGCGTCAGCTTGCACCTTGTTTGTTTTTGTTTTGCTGACGAAACTGATTCGTGATGTGACTCGCCTGATGAGCTCATTAGGTGGATATTGATATAAAACAGTCACTAACGATAAATATTGATTGGTGTGGCTGAACTTACATGAGCTGCTAGCAATCGCCTTAGCTCCCCATTACTATTGAGATAGACTCCTTACCCCAATAGCGCATATGTCCTCATCGATTCCTTTTTACGATAAAAATGCTCACACACTTTGTGAACAGTACAACTCAGTGACGTTCGAGACGGTGCATAAAAGCTGGCAAGCTTATTGGCCTTTAGAGGGCGATAAAGTACTAGATGTTGGTGCAGGAAGTGGTCGTGATGCGCTATGGATGCACAAAGCCGGAGCTGATGTTATTGCGATAGAACCAAGTGCTTTATTACGCGAACAAGGCTCTAAATATACAAGCCCAAGTGTTACCTGGATTGATGATTCACTTCCCTCGCTTAGCCGCACTGAAAACCTCGGAATGCGTTTTGACTTGATATTGGTGAGCGCAGTATGGATGCACTTAGCCTCGTCTCATCGAGAGCGTGCATTTAGAAAGTTGTCTAACTTGCTGGCTCCAAATGGCAAGTTGGTGATCACTCTGCGTCATGGGGAGTTTCAAGACAGTCGACAAGGTTATGAAGTCTCGATTGAAGAGCTCGAGCGTTTATCAAAAAACAGCGCCTTGTTGGTTCGTCATGTTGATGATAGCCAAGATACATTGAACCGCAGTGAAGTGTGGTGGCAAACCGTGGTGATGACATTGCCAGACGATGGCTCCGGTGATTTGAACAAGGTGCGCCACATTATTGTGAATGACAACAAGTCGGCCACATACAAGTTGGCTTTGTTGAGAACGTTACTGCGAATTGCGGATGCTCATTCAGGCGCTGTGATTGATCGAACTGATGGGAAAATTTCTCTACCAGTGGGCTTGGTCGCTCTGTATTGGGTAAGGCAGTTTAAGCGTTTGATTGATATCGACATAGAAGGCGTCGGGATTCAGCAAAATAGCAACACAATGAAAGGACTTGGGTTTGTAAAAGAGGATGGGTGGAATAAACTCAAACACTTAAGTGCTGATGATCTAGCGATAGGCGCTATGTTTCTCGGCGATGAAGCTAAGGCTCTACAAAAGCTATTTTCACAAACGATCAGCACCATTAAATCAGGACCTGTGACTTTCATTTATCAAGGCTCGAAAGACAACCGACTATTCGATATATACCCACCTCACAAACGACGGAAGAGCCGAGAATCATTGGTCATTGATAGTGAGTTCTTAGAAAGCTTTGGTTATTTCACTCTCGATGAAAGCTTATGGGAGTGCTTTAGAATCTACCACTCTTGGATTGAACCACTGGTGGTAAATCAATGGGTCATGGAGATGCAGCGTTTCGAGTTGAACCGACAGCGAAGTATCTCACTACAGACTTATCACGACTGCTTGGTATGGATCGATCAAAACCATGATACTCGCGATGTGCGTAAACGTGTCGAGCAACTTAGATCTGATCGTGCCGACATTGTTAGCGTATGGAGTGGAAAATCATTAAAAAATGAGTATCACGTTGATCACTGTTTGCCTTTCGCTTACTGGCCAAACAACGATAAGTGGAACCTCTTTCCTACTACAAGCAAAGAGAACTTAAGTAAAAGTGACAAAGTTCCTACGGCTGAAAAGCTACGCTCGTCTAAGTCGCGGATTCTAGAGTGGTGGCAACTCGCTTGGAACGATTCGGCTCATTTTGAACAACAATTCTTTTCAGAAGCCGCTCTTTCGTTACCTAACATCCCTGCGAAATGTCGAGACTTTGAAGAGGTGTTCGATGCAATGGGCTTGCAGGTACGTGGTGTAAAAAGCAGACTGCTGATTAGTGAGTGGCACTGAGCATTAAGTGGACTAGTTATCCCAAATAACCCTCAACAAAATAATCATCGAGAACATAATGAAATACATCGGAATTGATGGCTGCAAGGCGGGTTGGATCGTTTGGATTGTCTCTGGCAATGAGATACCTACGTTTAAAGTGGTAAACACCCTCGATGAGTTGGTTGATGATCTTACGGGAGCAACAACGTTAATCGATATGCCGATTGGTTTTAGCGATTCACAGACTCCGGATAGATTATGCGATAAAGCAGCAAGGCGCTTTCTCACCAGTAAGCGTGGCTCTTCCGTTTTTCCTGTTCCGTGCCGAGAGGCGGTTTACCAAACCGATTACATTGCGGGATGTAATGCCAATGTGGAGCAGCTTGATAAGAAGTTTTCTAAGCAGACTTGGGGAATTGTGCCCAAGATCCGCGAGCTTGATGAGCTCATTGAATCTCATCCCAATCTTTCTATCAGGGAGTCACATCCTGAGGTGGTGTTTGCAGCTTTGAAAGGCGAACCGCTGACCTTTTCAAAACGAACGCAAGAAGGTAAAGAGGAACGGCTTTCTATTATTCAGCAACTCGCCTCTCAATGGTGTGTCGGCTTGGCGTTGGCCATTTCAAACACCAAGCGTAAAGACGTCGCGATAGACGATATTTACGATGCGTTCGTACTTATGTTGGTTGCCTATTACGCTCCGCAATTATCAAGCTTACCTGAGCCTTCTGATGTTGGTGGAGAAGCGGATGTCGACCAGAACGGACGAGTTAGAGAGATTGTTTATTGGAACAAAACGCGCTAACAAAGCGTGCGCTCAACTTGGCTTAATATGCTATTTTCTAACTTATGCTATTTTCCAACTCTGCTACTTTTCACTCTTAATATTTTTGAGTCTTTGATATGAAACGTTTTATTGTCGGCTGGCTGGCCACTGTGCTCAGTGTTGCGAGTTATGCCCAAGTTGCCCCTATATCTCAATGGCAATGCGACATGATGAAAAAGAACAATGTCTTGAGTAGTGGTGCGCCTGTTGGTTGTGAGCGACTATCTAAGGTGGATTTCGATTTCATTAATTTCAAAGGGGAAATGCAACAGGGCAATATGATCGTGCTTGATGTTATTGCGCCTGCTGTTGAACAAATATTTTCAGAGCTTAAACAGCGCAGTTTTCCTCTTCATTCTGCTCGCTTAATGCGTGAATTCAGAGGTGACGATAACGCCTCAATGGACGCGAACAACAGCAGTGCTTTTAACGCTCGTCCTATTACAGGCGGAGGAGGTTGGTCGAAGCATGCTTATGGTGTGGCGATAGACATCAACCCAGTTCAAAACCCTTTCTTAGAGTTTGATAGCAACGGAAGAATCACGGTAAAGCCTTCACAATCTGCGACTCGCTATGTGAACCGTACTCGTTTTCGCGCGCGTGATGAAATAGAACGTAGTGGCATGGCAGAAGATGTGGTGGAGCTTTTCGCCCATCACGGATTTATGATCTGGGGAGGGGATTGGAATAGCCCAATCGATACTCAGCATTTTGAGGTCGGCTCAAGAAAATTCGTTAACCAACTGCTTTCTAAACCACAACCTGAAGCTAAGGTGTTATTTGAGCGCTACGTCGAATCTTATCAACAGTGCTATCTCAAAAATAAAGGTGAGGACGCAGAAAAAGCTCGGGCTATCTGTGCAAAGAAAACAGTCGGGACTTTTTAGTGCTATGTTTATCTAGAACCGTTTGTGTTTTAGCAAGTTAAACTCGCTTCAGGTGTGTTTTGAATCGCTAAGGTCAGCGCTCGTCGTTGGCCTTTTTTGTATTCATTTTTTCAATAGAACACCACGTATTGAAAAGGTTATTGGGTATCCATTAGTCAATAATCGATAAGCGAATGCAGCGCAAAGTCATCGGTTTGTCATTGAAAAACTCATAGCGTTAACGTTTTGTGAGAACCATTACTGGTGGGGGAACTCTTTACCGAATCGCCAGTATTATTAGTGAACTGATCACAACGGACCAACTAATGAAAAAGATACCTTTGGCTCTAACTCTTTTAAGCACTCTACTTTTTTCACAATATACTTTGGCTACTGATACTTCACCTACCACTCAAAACCCGACTTACGAACTCGATGGTAAGGCGGTATTAGGCCGTACAGAGAATGTGTACCTCTCTAGTGTTCAAGGGCTTAAAGACGTTCCTTTCATTGGTAAAATTGATACCGGTGCAGAAACCACTTCTATGCATGCGGAAGACATTTATGTGAAGAGCACGAATGCCGACTACAAAAACCTCAAAGACAAAGAGTTGATGGCAGCAATAACCGAAGACCTGTTGAACAATTCCGATGTTGATTACGATGATTGGGATGGCAGTACCTTTGCGAAATATGAGGCTGTGGTCTCTTTCAAGGTTCAAAACCCACGTACGGGTGACATGGTATTAATTAAAGCGCCTTTAGAGCGTGTCAGCATGATACGCAGCCGCACCAGCAGCACGCCTTTGCTTCGTCCTACCGTAAAAATGTCGCTCACCATTGCAGACCAAGAGCTAAAAACCGACGTTAACCTGACCGACAGAAGCCATTTCTCTGCGCCAGTGCTGATTGGTAAAACCTTCCTTGCTGACAACGCTTTAGTGTTTGCGGGCTATGACTACTTGCAAGAGCAGGAAAACGCGACGGTTGTTGGCCGAAAAGAGGTGGTGTCTATCTCGGGAATGGCGATGAACGCGACCTTCTCATTAAAAAATCGCTACAGCATCCTTCATGCAAAAGACATCGATGTAGATAAAAAGAACAGTGAAGTGACGTTTGATATGTTCGACAACGATGGCAAGCAGAAAGAGATGACACTGCCATTAGTTCGTATGTTAAGCGTGAGTGGTAAGAAAAGACCTTTGGTGTATGTGCCGGTTCAACTCGATGAAAACACAACTAAAGACGTTCTGGTGTACCTACGTGAGCGCTCGAATAGTGAGTCGCAGTTGAGATTTGGTACCAGTACAGCCAGTGAACTTTTCATGATTGACACCAACGCTGAAAATATTCTTTCTGAAGGTTCAGAGAGCTTTAGTGATGTTGCTAAAAAGAGTGAACCTTTGGTTATTTCTCCAGAAGAGGACATCACCCTTGATGACTTCCCACTCAAGGCCGTTGCCTCTTTCACTGTCAACACGCCTCTGTTGAAGGTCGACAGTTTTGAAATGACAGGTAAAGGCAAAGAGGCTTCTGTTGAATTTTATCTTACAGATGTAAATGGTGAGAAGCAGAAGATAACAAAGCCAATTATTAAGAAGCTTAAAGTCGGTGATGATACTCGTCCGGTAGTGAGTGGTGAGTTTGCGGTCTCTGGAAACGTTCGTACGCAAGAGTTTGCCATCGATGTGCTCAATACGAATGAGAAAGAAGCGTACTTTATTTTAGGCAAGAAGATGGCAAAAGACGGTGTGTATGTGAACACTCGCTCTGACTATCTTTTGAAAGCTGAGCCGCTGTTTAAAGTAGGACACATTGAAGTTGTTGAAGTCAACGGCATGAAGTTCCCAGCCAAGTTGGATACTGGCGCGGATGTGAGCTCAATGAACGCAGTCAACATCAAACGATTTAAGAAAGACGGCCAAGACATGGTGAGTTTTACCTATCAAAACAACCAAGGCGATAAGCAAGATTTCACCAAGCCAGTGATTGATGTAATGCGCATCAAAGCCAAGAAAGGCGAGAAGGTGAACATTCGTCCTGTAGTAGAAATGAAGGTTAAGCTCGGAGACCTAGAGAAAGAGGTGAGGGTAAACCTTCAAGATCGCTCTCGCTTTGAATACAGCATGATCTTAGGTAAGAACTTCTTAAAGCACGGCGCAGTAGTCAGTAGCGATGAAGATTACTTACTGGGTGATATGGATTAACACCTAAACTTATCTAAGTTCGTAACAGAACAGCTCTAAACGGCCACACATTTCAGCAATGGGATGTGTGGCTTTTTATTAAGTGTATGATTTGTTTGTTGATGTACTAATGATAAGCCATTGTTAGTACAGAAAGTTGTCATGTTATGGCACGTAGAATAAAGATAAAAAAAGGGCCAACTCTTTCCAAACGTTTGGTGGAGTTGGTGATTTTTGCTAAGTTATTGATTTATTAGGGTTTTATCTTTTTGTTATAATGGTTGTGTATCACAAAACAATACGTTCTGTGTATACACTTTCCTTTAAGATATGCTTTGAAATTTAGCAATAAAAAAAGCACCACTACTGAGCAATGGTGCTTTGATTACACAAGTGTAATTATATCACTGGGTCATTAACGGCCATACCAACTGGAACATTTTGGATAGGAGCTTCGACCAAATACCAATGATGACAAGACTCGTTAGGAGCAACACCAACTGGTTCTTGACGAACAATCATCAGGCCTTTGTTCATGATCTTCTTGTTAATATCATCAACTAAGCTTGGAACGTTACTGCAATCTCGTGCGAGAGAACGTACTTCGTTTGTTTTAATGCCAGGATTCTTAGCTATAGCTGCGAGTACGAGAGCGGTCTTAGCAGGTAAGCCTTGATGCTTACGCCAAAAAAGTGAGTAATCGCGGATAGTAGCGTCAGATAGGTGCGCTAAAGGAAGACCAAGACGAGAAATACTTGGCATTTTAACTGTAGTGTCTTGTAGCGTAGGTGCTACACCCCATGTCTTTTCGTTAAACATAACGAATTACCTCTTAGGTTTCACATTATCGAATGTCGATATAAGAATCACCAAATACCGAACTGCTTTATGTTCATATTCTAGGATTATCAGTCCCTATGAACCAGATACCTTATAGCAACAATCACGAGGCTTGGATATCTATACAGGTATGTTATCGACTAAGTTATTGATTGTCAAACCCTCAAACGCAAAAAGCCCGCCAAAGAGGTTATGGCAGGCTGTTTTGCTTATTTATCGTCGGTTATTCGATAGGCTAACCGACACTTTTGTTTGTCGCCTTTTTAAATGGGGTGATAAGTCCCAGCGACACAATCGTAGGTAAGGGTGATAAGTCCCGACCTTATTACCACTACAATTAAGAATAGTCTGTTCAGACAGACTTGCTTAACCGTAGTGACGGTAATTCTTTATGTAAGGTGTATTATTTGTGAGTCCGATATCCTTTCGGTAACGAGGTAATTATCTCTGTATAATGCGTAGTTTTGTGTACGCTGTTGTTATTCTTAAGCTGTAACGCCCTGTTAAGGTGTGAGCAACGCAGGTCTTAAAATAAACCGTTGCAATACAAACATCATGTTTACTCACTCACAAACCAGAATTGCCAAGCGTTGGGAGTCACTCTTGATTCCTTTGTTATGGCTGACTATAAGTCTGGCTAATCTTCAGGTCAAGCCCCTCAACTTCGGGCGGGCATACTACTCATATTTTCAGTGATGTCAAATAAAATCACGCCCCAAAGTGTCTTTACTGAGCCTGTATGGTGTCACCAGTGACGTTTTTAAGCACTTTCACTCCATGACCTCAAAGCAAGCAAAAAACGCTTGTATCGCGTTACATGGCGTATTACGCCATTTAGAAAAAAATCAAATTATTTTGCTTTTTCTAAATAAAATGTGATTTAGAGCCGCTTTTTATTGCTTCAACTTAAATCAATATGTCTCAATATGCGTCATCAGTGACGTGTGGTTAGTTCGAAATGATAGCAAAAATGCCCGTTAAAACACGGTATACCTAAGTTTTGCAATCAATTACAAAAGTCAACTAATCAACGGATAGCTTATTACGTTAGATTCATGGCAATAACGATAACTATAAGAGGGCAATAAATGAAAGCATTCGAGATTGAGCCAAAGCTAAAACCTGATATGTCGAGGTTCTTAATCCATATGACAGGTAAAGACGCAATCAAAAGCATCTTACAAGGAGGGACGCGCAGGGAAGTCAGGGGAGGTGATGTTTAGTTTATCTCTAAGTCTTGAAACCACTTACTTGCATTGAAACCAATTCCATATCTTGGAACTCTTCCACCTTTGACTAGCAAGCCATCAAATAACCAATGAGCATTTCTACGAGTATCCGTTGCGTACTCAACAAAACCAAAATCAATGAGGTCTTGATGTATAGGTATGTAGCGAGCTGAATTAGAATTTTTAATCTTTTGACCATCAGCTTCATCTGTAATTTCAATACACCAGCGAGACTCTATTCGAGCTACGTTCTTTGGTTGCAGTTGTCCCAGCTCGTTAAGGCGTGCGCCTGTGTAAAGGCATAACAGTGGAAGCCAATAATAGTAGTCGTCCTGTGTCCCTTTGAGCCTTTCAAAGTGAGTGAATGTCTCGCTAGAAAAGAGGGTGGCTAAATCTGTATTTGACCAACGTTTACGTCCCTCAGAGTCCTTTCGTTTGCTGCTTGTTACAACCTTCATCTTGTAGAAGTAGTTTTTTGAGGCGTAGTCACTTTTTACCGCCCAAATTGAAGAACGTACTGCACTTTTCAACAATGCCTTTGACGGTACTGGGGCTTTGTCTTGGTAATTCTAGGTTCGCAATTTCCTGCAATGTCTTTCTCTTACACTCAGAACGATTATTCATATTCGTTGGGATCTGCATTAGTAGATTGCAAAAACACTCTGCTGCTTTCAGATTAATCTTAGAAATATCGTATGATGCACCAAAATAGCGAACTAGTAGTGTTAAGCGACGCTCTAGGTCTTCAAGTCCTTTCTGTTGTAATGACCCTTCATCACGTTTTGATTGTAAGTATTCATCTACAACATTTTTTAGCTTAACCGTTTTGGTTACTGTTGCATGTGAGGGCATGCAACTAGCGCTGCTGGTAGCCTCAATCACTTTGGTCATAGACTCTATCTCGGCACGCGCATCTCCATTATGGTCAACTTCCAATTGTTGTCGTTATGCCGTTGGGATAAGTGATAGTTTGTCTGATTAGTTCTAGAGGGATGTTCTGACCATTATCTGGGTTCATGATTAGGATTCGCTTATTGATGGCGTTGGTTATGCTTTCTTTACTATTAGTTATTAAAGCGATACGAACGTTTTTCAAGACTTCATCGAGAGATTCCATGATCTTTTCAGCCATTAAGATAGCGGTTGAGTGTTTTTTAGTCTTTAGCGATAGGAGAAACTCTTGGCGTATTGGCAAGTGTTTCAAATCTGAAGGGGTTCTGTAGCGGAAGTAGTAAGAATTTCCGCGTTGAGTAACGTATGTGGAGTTGGTCATTGTTTAGCAAAATGTGGAACAACGTCTTTTAGATACAAAAAGGGCGATAACTCAAAGAGTTACCGCCCTTTCCAAACGTTTGGTGGAGCTGGCGGGAGTTGAACCCGCGTCCAAAAATCATTCATCATTGGTACTACATGCTTAGTCGATCTTTAATTTCACCAGCAACCTGCGAACCGACACGCTAGTTAAAGGCTAACCTGAATTGTTATTCGCGCTTTTCCTCTCAGGTGGGAGAATCCGCGCTAGCTAGTTTGGGTTTGATCTCTTATTGGTCCCCGTCTTACGAGCGGAAGCTAGGGTAAGAGAGCTCTGAGCAGGTTATTAAGCTGCTAGTGCGTAGTTTTCGTCGTTTGCGACTATTTTTTTGCGGCTTTTAACGTGGCCAACCGCCCCACGGCATGCACCTCAGACTTCAAAATTCCTGTCGAATCCTAAATCAGCCCCAAGTGTTATTTGCATAGTACCAGAAAAGCTTTGCCTGTCTAGCACTGTGCGTTTAAGTGCTTAAAATTAACGCAAATTACTCTTCATAATTCGTGCTTTATCTCTCGCCCAATCTTTTTCTTTCATATCAGTACGTTTATCGTGCAGCTTTTTACCTTTCGCTACGCCAACTTTAATCTTCGCCCAAGAGCGAGACCAGTAAAGCGCGGTTGCGACAAGTGTCATGCCTTCACGGTTAATACGACCGATAAGGTTGTCGAGTTCTTTTCTCGACATTAGTAGTTTACGGATGCGTGTTGGGTTCGCCACGATATGAGTACTCGCTTGAGTTAGCGGAGTGATCGTCATACCACTGATGAATGCTTCGCCGTCTCGGATGTAGACGTAGCTTTCTGCGATATTGGTTTTGCCTTCACGTAGGGATTTTACTTCCCAGCCTTGTAGCTCAAGCCCCGCTTCTATCTCATCATCGATGAAATATTCGTGGCGAGCTTTCTTATTAAGCGCAATGGTATTGCTACCGGCTTTTGATTTTGATTTATTCTTTGCCATAATGGCCTCATTATACGGATTGCACCCTAGTTGGGGAATCCTTTTTATTTGCGCTCTGGCCCAATACAATTAAAATTGCAGTTTGTGTTAATGTAACGCTGTCTTTAACAGGAGTCTATATGCCAAAGGTTACTCGTTCAGCATTAGTGTCGTTTAGTGCCGACCAGATGTTCAGCTTGGTCAATGATGTTGCTCGTTATCACGAGTTTTTGCCAGGGTGTTCTGGTTCACGTGTGATCGAATCTTCAGATTCAACTATGGTGGCTTCGGTTGATGTCTCTAAAGCTGGTATCAGCAAAACATTTACCACATCGAACCGCTTAGCGGATGGCGCTGAGATCTTGATGGAGCTGGTGGATGGCCCGTTCAAAAAGCTGCAGGGCGGTTGGTATTTTACTCCGCTCGATGAGCAAGCGTGTAAGGTTGAGCTTAAGTTGGAGTTTGAATTCTCTAGTCGAATGATTGAAATGGCATTTGGTAAGGTTTTCAATGAGCTGACGAGCAATATGGTTAGTGCTTTTACTCAACGCGCGAAACAGGTTTACTAAGCCATGACTATTGAATCAGATATGATCCACGTAGAGGTTGTGTTTGCACTTCCGCATGAACAGCGTGTTTTTACCTTGGTAGTGAACAAGAACGCGACCGTTGAAGAGATCATTGCGCAGTCTGGCGTTTTGGAATTGTACCCAGAGATCGACTTAACAAAAAACAAGGTTGGTGTGTTCAGCCGTAACGTTAAGCTAGATGCGACGGTTCGTGATAAAGACCGTATCGAAATCTACCGTGCACTGTTAGCCGATCCAAAAGAGATTCGCCGTAAGCGTGCTGAACAAGCAAAAGCGGCCGCCGCTAAATCGTAATGCCAAACAAATTTAACTAAGAAGAGAGCTCGCTATATTGGCGAGCTTTTTTGTGCCTGTTGGTTAGACAACGCACCTAATTTGTTAGCAGATATTAAAAAGCCTGCTCATGTGAGCAGGCTTTTGCGATTCATACTTTGTCGACTGATAGCTTTATCGGCTAAGAGCTTTGTTGACTGGAAAGCTTTGTTGGTTGAAAGCTAGCGAAGGCTTTCGAAGAACTCATCACTGGCTTCAAAATCACCGTTGATCGTTACTAGAGTGCCTGTGGCATCAAAGTTAACGACTAGGTTTTTCTGAATAGGGTCTTCATGGCCTTTTTGGTGGTGGTAAATGTAGTACCACGTATCTGGGTAGCCGTTTTCGATAAGCATTGGTGAGCCCATAACGTAACGAACTTGTGTTTTTGTCATGCCAAACTTGAGCTGATCGACAGCTTCTTGTTCAACATAGTTACCCTGATTGATGTCAATTCGATAAACCAACTTCTCTAGTAGAGAGCAACCGGTCAACATTGTTAGTGCAAGTGGAACTGCAACTAACCACTTTTTAATTCGCATAGTTTGAGATCTTTCTTCGCTAAAATACTGCCTGATAATAAACAAGCTCCAGCAAGAAGTAAAAAGCTCCTTGCGCTTTGAGCTTGTTATGACTGGCAATTTTGAATTAAGTTGCAAAATTGCCAAGAATTTTCGGTAAATTATCAGAAAGTTGCCGAATATGTAACCTAAGCTGCGATTAATAACTCTTTTGCATTGGCAAGTGTCGATTCGGTAATTTGGCTGCCACCAAGCAGTCGAGCAAGCTCTGAAACGCGTTGTTGTTCATCAAGCGTGTGCATTTGAGTCTCGGTTTTACCTGATTTCGTGTTCTTCGCAACAAACAGCTGTTGGTGACCGCAACCGGCAACTTGAGGTAAGTGAGTCACACACATCACCTGCGTAGATTCGCCCAGCTTACGTAGCATTTTTCCGACAACCGCAGCCGTTGGTCCACTGATACCCACATCGACTTCATCGAAAATCAGGCTTGGTGTGTCCACTTTTTGCGCTGTAATCACCTGAATCGCTAGTGAGATTCGTGATAACTCACCACCAGAAGCCACTTTAGCAATTGGCTGCATTGGTTGGCCTGGGTTGGTCGAAACAATGAAGGTCACGTTATCCATACCCAATGGGGAAGGGTGCGTGTTGGTGTTGTTCACTTCAATGGCAAACTGCGCTTTTTCCATGCTCAGTTCGTGCATGCTTTGCGTGATCAGTTTGTTGAGCTCTTTTGCATAACGAGTTCGAGATTTATGAAGCTTCTCTGATTTGGCAACGAACGATTGGTATTGGTTTTCTACCTCGTTTGCTAGGTCTTCGAGTTTTTCATCGGAGCAATCAAGCGCTTCAACCTGTTGTAATAAGTCTTGATGGTGCTTGTAAAGCTCTTCTGGTAATACGTGGTGCTTACGAGACATCGACATCACTTTAGAGAAACGCTCTTCAACGTAAGCCATACGACCTGGATCGACATCAATGCTGTCTAGGTAGGTTCTTAATTCGTTATTGGTCTCTTCAATCTGAATAATGGCTTCAGACAGTAAGCTCGGTAATTCAGCCAATCTTTCATCAAGCTCAGCTAACTGAATCAGGGAGTTATTGGCCGATTGCAGAATACCAAGCGCATTAACTTCTTCGCCTTCATAAATAAGCTCGATAGCTTGCTGACAGGTTGTGGCCAATTCTCCGCTATTGGAGAGGCGCTTATGCTCTTGTTCGAGGTCTTCATATTCTTCCTCCCCAATAGACAGCTCATTTAACTCTTTGATTTGGTATTCAAGAAGTTGTTTTTGAGCTTGGTTTTGCTGGCTATTTTCACGTAACTCTTTTAAGTGGTTAT
This sequence comes from Vibrio sp. OPT20, assembly GCF_963889365.1. Taxonomy (NCBI): domain Bacteria; kingdom Pseudomonadati; phylum Pseudomonadota; class Gammaproteobacteria; order Vibrionales; family Vibrionaceae; genus Vibrio; species Vibrio sp. OPT20. The sequence goes on from NZ_CAWPOA010000001.1 coordinate 94,420, forward strand.
CGGCTTGTCGCCAGGCTTGGTAAGCGTTACGTGTCGATTTCAACAGGTTCAAGTGGCCTGCGTATTGATCAAGCATCGCCATTTGGTAATCGCTTTTCATCAACTGATGGTGCGCATGTTGACCATGAATGTTGATCAACAGCTGCCCAAGCGATTTCAATTGTGAAAGAGGGACAGGACTACCGTTGATGAATGCGCGAGAACGACCTTCTTTAGAGATGGTTCTACGTAATATGCATTCACCGCCATCAAGCAGCTCGTTGTCTTCTAACCAGCGGGTAGCGTGTAGATTGTTCTCAAGTAAAAAAGCGGCACTGACTTCGGTTTTTTCTTCACCTTGTCGAACCATTCCCGCATCTGATCTTCCCCCAAGACATAAGCCTAAAGCATCGATAGCGATAGATTTACCTGCACCAGTTTCACCGGTGATTGTTGTCATGCCTTTAGAGAGTTCTAGCTGTAAAGACTTAACAATAGCGAAATTATTAACACTTAGATGAGCCAGCATTTTTATTTACCTGTATAACTGAACAATACTGTATATAAGCTCAGTATATACTGTTTCTTTATACAGTAAAGTCGACAGGTGAAAATTTTTTGTGACCGTTATCAGAATTGAGGTTGTTCGTAGATCACTGAAACCGCTATAGATTCCCAACTCAGTTGTTTCTCCCTGTTGGGAGTGACGATGTGGTGGATTGGCGTAAAGAGAGCGTTGGCGGGCTTTTTACTGGCAATAAAAAAGGCTGACGAATGTCGTCAGCCTTTCAAGTTTTCGGTTACCACTGGAGCGTTTATTCTTTTAGAACAGCTTACTCGACCAGCCTAGTTTGTTACGTAGAACATGGTAGTAGTTGTAGTCTTTAGGGTGGATCAGCTTTAGCACATTCGGGCTTTGGTAAATATGGATCTCGTCGCCAGGAGAAACCGGTAGCGAGATTTGGCCATCGCAGCTGACTTCCTGTGTACCGCGGTTATCAGGCGATACGATAAGCTTGATACGACGCTTTCCATCCACCACCAGTGGGCGGCTTGAAAGGGTGTGCGGGAACATTGGCACTAGTGAGATAGCATTTAGGCTTGATGACAGGATAGGGCCGCCGCCAGAAAGCGAATAAGCGGTAGAACCTGTCGGTGTTGAGACGATCAAGCCATCAGAGCGCTGTGAGAAGGCGAAGCTGTCATCGATATACACTTCGAACTCGATCATGTGCGCGACTTGGCCGGGGTGCAGTACAGCCTCATTAAGGGCTGCATTGTGGCTTTTTATCTGGCCGTGACGATGAATTTCAGTTTCAAGTAAGAAGCGTTCTTCTTCCATGAACTCTCCCTTAAGCACATCAGTCAGCGCGCTCTGAAAGTTTTCAGGGTTGAGATCGGTTAGGAAACCAAGATTACCTCGGTTAACACCTATCACTGAAATATCGAAACGTGACAAGATTCTAGCCGCACCGAGCATATTTCCATCACCACCCACAACAATTGCGAGATCGGCACGTTTACCCAATTCAATCAGGCTAGAAAAATGTTCTTGTGGGATATCGTCCAAAATGCTGGAGAGCCTATCATCAACAAACACTTGATAACCCTCAGTACTTAACCACTGATAGAGCTCTCTATGAGTCTGAATTGCTTGCTGATCTCGAGGTTTACCAATAATTGCGATGACTTCAAATGGCTTTTTCATAACGTTTCCAAACGAATTAGGCTTGAATCAAAATTCTTCATCCCCATAATAAAGGCAAGTTGAACGTCTATGCGAGTGTTTTATATCAATTTGAGGCGCAAACACGCCTGTCACTGGCATTGAAAACGAATTCTGGAGATATCATGAGCAACGAAGAAAACAAAGTAACCGAAGAAGAGCTAGATCAGATCATTGCTGAAGCTGAGAAAGTTGAAGAAGCTGAACTGAATGAAGACGCGGCTGATGAGCAGGAATCAAAAATTGCTCAACTAGAAGCCGCACTGCTTTCTAGTGAGTCTAAAGTGAAAGAGCAGCAAGATTCTGTTCTTCGCGCAAAGGCTGAAGTTGAGAATATGCGTCGCCGTACTGAGCAAGAAGTGGATAAAGCACGTAAATACGCGCTAAACAAATTCGCTGAAGGCCTACTACCTGTTATCGATAACCTAGAGCGTGCAGTACAAGCTGCAGATGCTGAGAACGAAGCGGTTAAGCCGATTCTTGAAGGTGTTGAGCTAACTCACAAAACGTTCGTAGATACAGTGGCTAAATTTGGTCTTACAGAGATCAACCCTGAAGGTGAAGCATTCAACCCTGAATTCCACCAAGCCATGTCGATTCAAGAAAGCCCAGACCACGAGTCAAACACTGTGATGTTTGTTATGCAGAAAGGCTACGAGCTTAACGGCCGTGTTATTCGCCCTGCAATGGTAATGGTTGCTAAGTAATTGAGTGGCCGTTTGCCAAGCAGTTGATTATTGCAATTGTGAAGTGACAAAATAGCGGCGACAAAACAATTCACTGGTTAACGTGAAATGAAAAGAGAGGCATATGCCTCTCTTTTTTTATGCCTGTAACTTGAGAGTCCACGTGAATAGTCACCAAAATCGCATTAAGAATGTCGTTCTTTTTATTTTATCCAGAACAGTGATTTAGAGTTTTATATTATGAAACTGGTTGTTAATGAAGAAATGTTTTGATGTCACACTTGTAATGTTTTTGTAAATAAATGCTTTTAATTGTTACCCTTGTATGTAAAATCCACTGCAATATAGCGATTTGGGTCGCATATATAACTATAAAAGTACAATTTTTAAACACAACAAACTGGAGAAGAACGATGGATAAATCGCTCTCAAGTAAGATTTTTGTAGGCTTGTTTGCCGGCCTTATTATTGGTACTGCTATTCAGTACCTATTCAGCGGCATTGCTATTTTTGATACGTACCTACTCGGCGCTGCTGAAGGTGCTGGTGGTATGTTCGTATCACTTATCAAGTTGCTTGTAGTACCTCTTGTATACGTATCTATTGTTTGCGGTATCGTTGAGCTAAAAGATATTCGTTCATTCGGTCGTCTTGGTGGTAAAACCTTTGGTCTTTACATTATTAACACCATCATCGCGATTTCAGCTGCTCTAACGATTGGTCTTATTTTCCAACCGGGTGCTGGTGCGAATCTAGCGGGTACAGTTTCTGAGACAATTGCGCTTACAACAACTGAAACGCCAGATATCTTCTCTCTTGTTGTTAATATCGTTCCTAGCAACCCTGTAGAAGCATTTGCAAGTGGCGACATGCTGCAAATCATCTTCATGGCTATTCTGACTGGTCTTGCTATCCAAGCTCTTGATTCTCGTGGTGGCCCAGCTATCAAGACATTCAAGATGGCTAACGAAATCATGATGAAGCTTATCGGCCTAGTAATGAGCCTTGCGCCATACGGTGTATTTGCTCTGATGATTCAATTAGGTGCAACACTTGATGCAAACACGCTAATGTCAGTTGCTGGCTATGTAGCGCTTGTTGTGGCAATGCTGGTGTTCTGGATCTTCTTCTTCTACCCAATGATGGTTGGTTCATTCACTGGTATTTCTCCAAAGCAGTTCCTACGTGCAACTCGTGAGCAAATCCTTTTCTCACTATCGACTGCAAGTTCGAACGCGACGATTCCAGTAACAATGCGTACTCTGACGGACAAACTGAACGTATCTAAGTCAGTGGCAGGTTTCGGTGTACCACTAGGTGCAACAATGAACATGTCTGGTGTATCTATCTACATCGCACTAGCAACTATGTTCGTAGCAAACGCATTCGGTCAGCCAATCAACACTGCTGATATCTTTACTCTAGGTCTAACTATCTTGCTACTGTCTATCGGTGCTGGTGGTGTTCCTGGTGGTGGTGTGGTTATGGTCGGTGTTCTATTGCACCAACTAGGTTTGCCACCAGAAGGTCTAGCGATTGTTGCTGCTGTTGACCGTATCTGTGACATGTTCTGTACTTCTTCTAACGTTGTTGGTGATACTGCGGTTAACACTATCGTAGCGAAATCTGAAAACGAAATCGGCGTTGAAGCCAACGAAGAAGCTGAGCTAAAGAAAGCAGAAGCATAATCAAAAACTTTTCCTCTATAGATGAAATCTAAGTGGAAAGCCTGAATAGATAAACGGAGCCTAAGTGGCTCCGTTTTTTATTGGGTGATCAACCCAGTTATGGGGCTTATGTTAAGGGAATGAGATGTATTCGTGTCTAACCATTCCTTTTATTAAAATAAATGTGAAAAAATCCAGTATCCCCCTTGAAAAGGCTTCGTGAGCCCTTATCTATGGTGCATACGAAAGCAAAATACATTTGCATTTAAATTTTGTGTATTAGGGTTGAATCCCTGATTACTACCCCCCACATAGTGGGTATAGCAAAAAACTAAATAGAATTTATTCGGAGAAAGCCTGATGGGTCGAATCATTGGTATTGATTTAGGTACTACTAACTCTTGTGTTGCTGTTCTTGACGGTGACAAACCACGCGTATTAGAAAATGCTGAAGGCGAACGCACAACAGCATCGGTAATCGCATACACTGAAGGCGAGACGCTAGTTGGTCAACCTGCGAAACGTCAAGCTGTTACTAACCCTCAAAACACGCTATACGCGATTAAGCGTCTAATCGGTCGTCGTTTTGAAGATGAAGAAGTTCAACGCGATATCGAAATCATGCCTTTTAACATTGTTAAAGCTGATAACGGTGATGCATGGGTTGAAGCGCAAGGCCAAAAAATGGCTGCTCCTCAAGTATCTGCTGAAGTTCTTAAGAAAATGAAGAAAACAGCTGAAGACTTCCTAGGCGAAGAAGTAACTGGCGCAGTAGTAACTGTTCCTGCTTACTTCAACGATGCTCAACGTCAAGCAACGAAAGATGCTGGCCGTATCGCTGGTCTAGATGTTAAACGTATCATCAACGAACCTACTGCTGCTGCTCTGGCTTACGGCCTAGACAAGCAAGGTGGTGATCGCACTATCGCTGTATACGACCTTGGTGGTGGTACATTCGATATCTCTATCATCGAAATCGATGAAGTAGAAGGCGAGAAGACTTTCGAAGTTCTTTCAACTAACGGTGATACTCACCTTGGTGGTGAAGATTTCGATAACCGCATGATCAACTATCTAGTAGATGAGTTCAAGAAAGAGCAAGGTATCGACCTTAAAGCTGATCCACTAGCAATGCAGCGTGTTAAAGAAGCAGCAGAAAAAGCGAAAATCGAGCTTTCTTCTACTACTCAAACTGACGTAAACCTACCTTACGTTACTGCTGATGCGACTGGTCCTAAGCACATGAACATCAAAGTGACTCGTGCGAAGCTTGAGTCTCTAGTTGAAGACCTAGTTCAACGTTCTCTTGAGCCACTAAAAGTTGCTCTAGCAGATGCTGACCTATCTGTAGGCGAAATCACTGACGTAATCCTAGTGGGTGGTCAGACTCGTATGCCTATGGTTCAAGCTAAAGTAACTGAATTCTTCGGTAAAGAGCCACGTAAAGACGTGAACCCTGACGAAGCTGTTGCAATGGGTGCTGCTGTTCAAGGTGGTGTACTAGCTGGTGAAGTTAAAGACGTTCTTCTTCTAGACGTTACTCCTCTATCTTTCGGTATCGAAACGATGGGCGGTGTAATGACTAAGCTTATCGAGAAAAACACAACTATCCCTACTAAAGCGGATCAAGTGTTCTCTACAGCTGAAGACAACCAAAGCGCAGTAACTATCCACGTTCTTCAAGGTGAGCGTAAGCAAGCGACTTACAACAAGTCTCTTGGTCAGTTCAACCTAGAAGGTATCCAACCAGCACCACGTGGCATGCCACAAGTTGAAGTAACATTCGACCTAGATGCTGATGGTATCCTGAACGTATCTGCTAAAGATAAAGCGACAGGTAAAGAGCAGAAGATCACTATCCAAGCATCAGGCGGTTTGTCTGAGGAAGAGATCGAAGCAATGGTTCAAGAAGCAGAAGCTAACAAAGAAGCTGACAAGAAGTTCGAAGAGCTAGTAACTGCACGTAACCAAGCTGACCAAATGATTCACGGCACTAAGAAGCAAGTAGAAGAAGCTGGTGAAGCTCTACCTGCAGACGAGAAAGCTAAAATCGAAGCAGCAATCGAAGCTCTAGAATCAGTTAAGTCTGGTGACGACAAAGAAGCTATCGACGCTAAAGTTCAAGAACTTATGCAAGCAGCTCAAAAGCTAATGGAAATTGCTCAACAGAAAGCTCAAGCTGAACAAGCTGGTGCTGACGCTGGTGAACAACCTAAGCAAGATGACGACGTTGTTGATGCTGAGTTTGAAGAAGTTAAAGAAGACAAAAAATAATTTTTCGTCGCTATAACACGTGATTTCTGCGTCGAAGGTACTCACTTACACTTGCCTCTTTATTGGCTAAGAAAGTCCGTGCCTTCTCCTTGAACTAACGTGTTTTAGCTTAGAAAAAGTCGTTTTTCGATTTCTAAAGATACGGGCGTCAGAGGTAACTCTCACGCCCGTAAATTTGTATTTAGACTTGTCGATCTAGATAATAGCTTTATTCGGCATTTCAGCCGGCAGAACTTTTATCTAGATTGATACATAGACTACTGAAGTGATCATTCGGTAGTAGCAATTATTTGGTGACCTAGAACATGTCAAAACGTGATTTTTACGAAGTATTAGGCGTAAGCCGCGATGCATCAGAGCGCGATATTAAAAAAGCGTACAAACGCTTAGCGATGAAATTCCACCCGGACCGTAATCAGGGTGATGACAGCGCAGCAGACAAATTTAAAGAAGTAAAAGTAGCGTACGAGATCTTAACCGATGCTCAAAAGAAAGCAGCTTACGACCAATACGGCCACGCAGCTTTTGAACAAGGTGGCATGGGTGGCGGCGGCGGTTACGGCGGCGGTGGCCAAGGTGATTTCGGCGATATCTTCGGTGATGTGTTTGGCGATATCTTTGGCGGTGGTCGTCGTGGCGGCGGTCAAGCGCGTGCACAACGTGGTTCTGATTTGCGTTACAACATGGAGCTTTCTCTAGAAGAAGCCGTTCGTGGTGTATCTAAAGAAATCGAAGTACCAACTCTTGTAGAGTGTGATATTTGTGACGGTAGCGGCGCGAAAGCGGGTTCTTCTGCACAAACGTGTGGTACTTGTCATGGCCACGGCCAGGTACAAATGCGCCAAGGTTTCTTTGCGGTTCAACAGACTTGTCCTACTTGTAACGGTAAAGGCAAGATCATCAAAGACCCATGTAACTCATGTCATGGTCAAGGTCGCAAACAGAAGACGAAAACGCTTAACGTTAAGATCCCAGCAGGTGTTGATACTGGTGATCGCATTCGTCTATCTGGCGAAGGCGAAGCAGGGGAGCACGGCGCTCCAGCTGGAGACTTGTACGTACAAGTACACGTAAAAGAGCACAACATCTTTGAGCGTGACGGCAACAACCTTTACTGTGAAGTGCCAGTAAGCTTCTCTATGGCTGCTTTAGGCGGTGAAGTTGAAGTTCCAACACTGGATGGTCGTGTAAACCTTAAAGTGCCAGAAGAAACACAAACGGGTCGTATGTTCCGTATGCGAGGCAAAGGCGTGAAAGGCGTTCGTGGCGGCGGTGTGGGTGACCTAATCGTTAAGCTAGTGGTTGAGACTCCAGTTAAGCTAAGCTCTCGCCAGAAAGAACTACTGCGTGAATTCGAAGAAACATGTTGTGGCGAAGCGGCAAGCAAGCACAAGCCAAAGTCTGAAGGTTTCTTCAGCGGCGTTAAAAACTTCTTCGATGACCTAACTAAGTAATTGATAGTGATTTGAAACTTTTAAAGCCTGCCAGTGTGCAGGCTTTTTTGTATCTGTAGATCAAAGAAAAGAAGCTCAGAGAAGAAAGAGTCGAGATTTCTCAGATAAATTATCGAGCCCTTTGGTGGTTGTTCTTGTTACTTCCAACACGCTTCTGGCTCTGAAACACCCGAGTGGTGTAATTCCAATATATCGGTATTCGAGTCTAAACATTCATCATTCACTTGCTGTGAAAGTGGTTCTGCTTGAATGGCATAGGTTGTACTACTCGCCGAAATCGCTAACGTGTATCGGCTGGTGTCGGTATCGCAAAACAAACATGTCCCTCCGGAAATAATATTCTCCGCTGCGGATGCATAGTTCCCCGTGTACAGCGTCTCTATTTCCAATTGTATCTTTGTCATATCAGCTATCGCTGTGACTCGATGCGCTTTGATTACATGGTTTGTATAACTTGGATAGGCAATGGCGCCGAGTATCCCCACGATGGCGACAGCGATCAATAATTCGATCAATGTCATCCCTCTAATGCTTAAGTTGTTGTTGTTGCATATATTTCTTCGAATCATCGCGAGTAGTTTCCTTTAATATCTCTGCCTATTTTTCTCCGGTGGTAGCATCGGCGCAAGATTAAATACGGTTACGAGCGGTATTACATAGGAAATTGGGAAATGACTCGCGGGTTTACTTTATTAGAGCTTTTAATCACGGTGTCGGTGTTATCGATACTGATAGCGACGGCTGCCCCGAGTTTTAGTTCAGTAACGCAAGCTGTGAAGATGCAGAGATTGGCTAGCGAGTTGAATGGTTTCCTTATTCAGGCCAAGTCAGAGTCAGTAAAAAGGAATCAAGATCTTTGGGTTCATTTCTCGATGGAAAAGAATGAAGTGCAATCAACTGGAGATTGGACTGTTTGGTTAAAACCAACCGAAGACTTGTCAGGAGAAACCTTACTGCAGTTGTCGGGTGAACCTTTTCGTGACCTTTCTTTTTCTCATAATTACACCGGAGACAGAATTACTTTTGAGAGCGTTCGTGGGAGGCCTGCTCGTGGGACTCTCTATTTAGCTCCTAATACAGCTTCAACCGATCGGATGTTGATCAAATTATCCAGTCCACCGGGGCGAATTAAGGTGTGCGGTGAATCGAGTGCACAGTATGGCTATGATGCCTGTTAAATCGACAGCGGTAGCTCCTAGCAAGCAGCAAGGCACATCATTAATTGAGTTAATGGTGGCGTCTGTGATTGGTGTGTTCGCGATTTCGATTATCGGTAGTGTCTTTATAACAGGGCAGAGAATTGCTAAAGATAAAGGCATTGAGTTATTACTGCTGCAAAATCTAACCAGTACGATGCAGGTGATGAAGGAGGATATCCAACGGGCGGGCTACGATGGCTCTAATGGTTACTCAATCAAGCTGTCTGGAGCGAGTAACACCATCCAAGTGAGTGGCGGTGTTGCCGTTGGGTTTGTCTATTTCAGAGAGGGCTCGAACGGAAACAAAGATAATCGAAATATCGTTTATCGGAAAGATGGAACCAAGCTGCAAATATGTGAGAAGGGCACCACTGTATCTGAGGCGATTCCTACTTTTAATCAGGTTACTGGATGTTACTCACTTTTCGATGACAGCCTGATCGAGGTAGACGCATTCAGCGTTGATGCTCAGTTATTAGAGCAGAACTCTATTAAAACCACGCTTACCGATATCAGCATTACGGCTTCAATTCCAACCGCAGGTGTTACCAAATCGGTTTCGGTTTCCGTTAAACAAAGGAACTGGCAATGATGGTGTTTAGAAAGCAACGCGGCGTGGTGACCTTGTTGATCACATCGGTGCTTTTAGTTGGTGCTTTAGTGGTGACGTTAGGAACGTATCGCAGTGTGTTTCATCAAATTAAAGTGGCTCAAAATGAGGTGCAAGGAAGGCAAAATCACTGGCGTTCAGAAGGTGGTTTAGAGTGTACTTATTCCTATCTACGTGAGCTCGATAAAACCGTTTTAGATATCAAAGATGCCAGTGCACGCCATGCCGACTTTTCTGATTGGTGTTCTCCATATGACAACGCCCCCCAAATTGAGGTTTCGGATAGTGCGAGTTCCATTGCTTATATTGTTGCATCTACAACCGATACACAGCTGCTATCTAAAACCATTCGTGAGAGCTCTCAGTTAGGAAGTGGGGCGATTCAATCAACAGGGCCGATTGAGATCATCGGTACATTGAGCCTGAAGCCTACAGTTAAAGAAGAACCGATCAATGGTAATGAATATGAATGCGTGAGTGTTACTTTTGCCGACCTTTTTACTTACCAATACGATTCAACACATGGTGATTCAGGACAAACGTTAGGCTTAGAAGTGCTCGACCCAAGTGCGGATGGTCCGTTTTCTGGTTTTGATGGCGTGTGTGATAGCGACTATAAGACGGAGATCCCTAAAGGCAGTTCGGGAAGTAGTTATTCAATCTATGCGCCTGATTCCTATCAAGGAACGAATCCGCTTCCCTTCAAAAAAGATTTTAATCCTGATCCTAATATGAACCCGTTTTATACCTTTTTTGGTATCGCTAAAACGGATCAAAATATTGTCGACTTATCTCAAGACACTGACCTTTTTAAGCACGTACAGATACTGAATGCGACAGAGTGTGGCACCGAAATCATGGACCATTTTACTCCTGGGCAAACCAAGGGATTGTGGGTTGAGGGAAATTGCCATATCAATTCAGCGGTTGCCGCCGCCAACAATCAATCTCAACTTCTAGTGATTCAAGATGGTGTGCTCGCGTTAAATGGTGCCATGACTTACAACGGTGTGATTTATCATTTGGTCGATTATCAAAAGAGTCATGTTAAAACTCGTATAGATGACTTCTGGGAAGCGCTTGTTACTCCTAATGTATTTGCACCTTTTATCAAAGACATCGATGACGCTACCGTCCTGAAAAAAAGTGTCGGGATTCAATTTGCTTCTGGTTTACCTTCAGGTGGCCTTATCTTCGATTCGCCACTTGGGGTGACAACGATTGTGGGTGATATGGATTTGGATTTTCGTTCAGAATCTAATCCGAGTGATCCGCCTTCTATTTATCAATGGAAGCGAGGATCATGGAATGACTTCTAAACAACGTGGTTTCAGTTTGATAGAGGTGCTTATCTCTTTTTTGCTCATCGGTGTTGCTTCGTTAGGGTTGGTTAAGCTGCAAGTTTATGCGGAGCAAAAGTCGGACTTTGCGCTTCACAGTGTAGAGGCACTTCACTTTGCTGAAAGGCAAATGGAATATTATCGAACGCGAGTCTCGGATGTGAGTGGGGCAGTAGGGCTTATTCCTTTTTCGCAACTCAATCAAGCGAACTATTGTCTCAACACGACAAGCTCAGATCCTTTATCCGGTTTGTCGGACTCTGGGTATGCGATGACTTGTGAGGTGGAGAATGCTGCTGGCGCTTTGTCGGGAGCGTTAAAAAGCATTACTGTTTCCGTTGCATGGCAAGATCGTATGAACCGTTCGCAAAGCATTTACCTCGAGACTATGCTCTCCAAATACAGTGAGTTTGATTGATCTATTAAGCAAACGTTTACTGCATGCCAAGGCCTACGCATCCCCTTTACTGATAGTTTTCACTCCTCGGACATTGTTTACGTGCCAGTTAAAACTCTGTATATGGAATGGTGTTTTTTGTGTTTTTATATTGTTGCTGTTGTACAGTATTTTTGCAAAATATGTCTCCATTTATGGAAAATGATGTGGAACCTTGTGCTTTTTAACAGCGACTTTAATAGAATATGTGCTGTACCAATAGGCCATGGTCAAAACTTTTATTAGGCCTAAACAAACAACATCACATATGGAGTTACAATGAGTAACCAAGCTGTAAAAAAAGCACCATCGACTGAGAAGATCAGTGGGATGGACCGCTTTCTAAACTTCATTGAACGCGCCGGCAACAAAATTCCAGACCCTGCAATTCTGTTCTTCTGGGCTCTAGTTATCGTATGGGTAGCATCTGCACTTTTATCGAATCTTTCATTCGACCTAATCAACCCTCAAACGGGTGCTGCTCTAGAAGTAAAAAACCTATTAACTGGTGAAGCGCTTGCTAGCTTCCTAGCGAATATGGTTACCACGTTCACAGGCTTCGCACCGCTAGGCATCGTACTTGTTGCTATGTTAGGTGTTGGCGTTGCTGACTCTTCAGGCTTCATTACGACTGGCCTTAAGAAGATGTTGAACTTCACGCCAGCTAAGCTATTAACGCCAATGCTAATCCTTGTTGCTATCGTGTCTCACACAGCAGCAGATGCAGGTTACGTTCTAGTAATCCCTCTTGGCGGTATCATCTTCCACGCAGCGGGTCGTCACCCTCTAGCGGGTATTGCAGCAGCGTTTGCTGGTGTATCAGGTGGTTTCTCAGCGAACTTCATTCCTTCAGGTATTGACCCGCTACTAGCAGGCTTCACTCAAACAGCGGCAAACGTTCTTGACCCTGCATACGTGGTTAACCCTCTAGCGAACATTTTCTTTACTGGTTTGTCTTCAGTTCTCATTGTTGGTATCGGTTGGTACGTGACAGAGAAGATCATTGAACCTCGTCTTGCAAAAACTCCAGTAGATGAAGATGCTGAACAAGCACCTGATCTAGGTACGTTCACTGCGATTGAATCTAAAGCATTCAAATTCGCTGGTTGGGCTATGGTTGCAGGTATTGGTCTGCTTATCGCTGCTTTGGTTCCTGAAAACTCAGCACTTCGTTCGCCTGAAGGTGAACTAACGGCGTTCTCAGCACCAGTAATGAAGTCTATCGTTCCTCTGATCTTCATTCTGTTTATTATTCCGGGTATCGTCTACGGCCGTGTAGCGGGTACATTCAAGAATAGTAACGATGTTATCAAAGCGATGTCTGAGACAATGGCAACGATGGGCGCATACATTGTAATGTCGTTCTTCTGTGCTCAGTTCCTATCTGCATTCGCTCAATCAAACATCGGTACTATGCTGGCGCTTTACGGTGCTGAAGGCTTGAAAGCGATGGATCTTCCTGGTGAAGCAACGGTTGTTGGTATGATTCTACTAACGGCTGCAGTTAACCTTCTTGTAGGTTCTGCTTCAGCTAAGTGGGCACTGATTGGTCCTATCCTAGTTCCTATGCTAATGGTTGTGGGTATCTCTCCAGAGCTATCTCAAGCGGCTTACCGTGTAGGTGACTCAGTGTCTAACATCATTTCTCCACTAATGGTGTTCTTCCCACTGGTTGTTGTTTACTGTCAACGCTACGTTAAGTCGACAGGTATCGGTACTCTAGCTTCTCTAATGATGCCATTCTCGATTGCTATGCTAATCGGTTGGTCTATCTTCTTGCTAGGTTACTGGGCTCTTGGTATCCCACTAGGTATCCAAGCTCCTTACACTTACACAATGTAAGATAAGTAAAGCTAAGTAATAAAAGCAAAAGTCAGTAAGATAAAATCATCGAAGCCCGCACCGAAATGTGCGGGCTTTTTTTCGCCATCTTTTTCCGTTTTTGTATCCAAGATTTTTATATCCCAAACTTTTTATATCCAAAACTTTTTATATTCAAAATAAAGGCACTCAGCTTATACTCCGGATCACGGCTAATTGTTGGCCGGTAAAATTAGGAAATCCAAACCACATGAAGATTCTGCTTTTAGTAGGGTTAATTGTTTTAAATGGTCTGTTTGCCATGTCAGAGATTGCATTGGTAGCAGCAAAAAATAGTCGGCTGAAACGCTTAGCCGAAAAACATCGCTCCGCTCAGATTGCTCTTGAGCTCAAAGAAAACCCAACTCGCTTCCTTTCAACCATTCAAATCGGTATTACTGTAATCGGCCTACTCAGCGGTATCGTGGGCGAGGCGACGCTCTCTGCGCCACTGGCCGTTCAACTTGAGCTGTGGGGATTCGACCCAACACAAGCGAATATCTTGTCTACTGCGGTAGTCGTTGTCGGTATTACTTACTTCGCGATTGTTGTGGGTGAGTTGGTACCAAAGCGTTTTGCTCAATCCCAAGCTGAAAACATTGCTGTGTTAGTCGCGCTGCCAATCTTCTGGTTATCTAAAATCGCGACGCCGTTTGTGTTTGCGTTGTCTGCGTCAACCGAAGGCATCCTAAAGCTGATGGGGCGCGGCGGTGAAGAAGATCGTGTCACTGAAGACGATATCCATGCATTGGTGAAAGAGGGCTCAGAATCTGGAGTGATTGAGCGCGGCGAGCAAGAGATGATTCGCAATATCTTGCAGCTTGATGATCGCCTTGTAAGCTCTTTGATGACGCCACGTCGAGACGTCGACTTTCTAGATATTGATCAACCTGTAGAGCAGATATTTAAGAAACTACGCTCTTCAAAGCACAGTGTATTTCCACTATGCCAAGACCATCTCAATAAAGTGGTCGGTACGGTGTCGTCCAAAGCGTTGCTGAATCAGGCGGGCAATTTAAGTATTCAAGTCATCATGGGGCTGTCTAAGTCGCCGATCTATGTTCCAGAATCGATGAAGGCACTGCGGTTACTTGGCTACTTTAAAGAGTCGGGTACCGAGATGGCATTCATTGTTGACGAGTATGGCGATGTGCAAGGCCTTGTGACTCATTACGATATTCTCGAAGCGATTGCAGGTGAGTTATCCAATAACCCCAATGACCTATGGACAGAGCCAGTGGAAGACGGATTGCTGGTGGATGGATTAATCCCTATCAGTGAGCTCAAGAACCGCTTAGAGCTGTCAGAGTTAGAAGGGGAAAGCGAAGGCTTCCAAACATTGAATGGCCTTGTGACTTGGTTAATAGGGCGTTTACCTGATGCAGGCGAAGTTGTTCAATACCAGCAGTGGCAGTTTGAAATTATCTCTGTTGAAAACAATCGCATTGTAAGTATCAAAGCGACGCCAATAGCCGATGACATAGAAGACGCTAATAGCTAACAGTTCGACCAACCAGCAAGCGGTAATGGTTCATTGTCTCTTGTTGTCTTAACCTCTTTATTGTTCATTATCACGAAGATTAGGTATGCTTCACCGCATACCTATTTTCGTTTTTGTCCTTTGTTTTCTGGAGTTCCCTTTGTCAGACCATCAATTCACCCCTCAAGATGAAATCTTCATGCGACGCGCCATTGAGGTTGCTAAGCAAGCTGAGAAAGAGGGAGAGGTTCCCGTTGGTGCCGTGTTGGTAAAAGAGGGTGAGATTATTTCTGAAGGTTGGAACCGTTCTATTGGAAGCCACGATGCCACGGCACACGCAGAAATCGAAACCTTGCGTAAAGCTGGGCAAGCTTTAGAAAACTATCGCTTACTCGATACCACCTTATACGTCACGCTTGAGCCTTGCCCAATGTGTGCAGGCGCCTTGTTACACAGCCGAGTAAAGCGCATTGTGTTTGGGGCTCCTGACTTAAAAGCGGGTGCAGCAGGTACGGTGTTAAATCTCTTTGAAAGCCAAGCCTCATACCACTATGCAGACGTGGAAAATGGTTTGTTAGAACAAGAGTGCCGTGAGCAACTGCAAGCTTTTTTCAAGCGTCGTAGAAAAGAGATAAAAGAAAAGCGAAAGCAAGACCGTCTGTTGGAAGAGCAGTGTTTAGAATCTGACAAGGCAAGTAATAAGAATAAGGTCAGCAACAAGAACAAGGTCTGTAACAAAAACAAGGTCTGTAACAAAAAATAACAGCAAGCTTTCGGCACTCTCTATCGCAAGAGTGCCGCAGAAAACTTACTCGGTATATTTACTCAGAAAGTATCTGCATGAAAGCACGGTTGCGCCAAATGATTTTCTTCTTATTATTTGAAAGCATACGCTTACGACGGTTTGCAGCAACGGTCTTATCAAGGCGCTTCGATTTCAGTTTACTCTTCATCATTTCAACGATTTCCTATTTGTCGTCTGGCTTTGTAATTATGACTTCAGTTTTAATTATAGTGGTTATTTGTTTATGAGCTCTGTCGCGAACTTAGCGTTAGCTTTCTGAACCACTCTTGCAATGGTTAGTATCTGAATCCAACCGAGCATGATGTCGCTTATGGTGTGACGTTATAAAGTTCGATTGTTACTGCAATATGACACCTCAAATTTAACGGTCACTTTGCTGGTTTAGTTTCTCAATGCGAACTAGCCAATACGAACCAGTGGCTCATGTATAAAAAAAGAGCAACGCTATATAGCATTGCTCTTTTTTATTTATTTGGAAGACTCAGCTTCATCGACAGCGGATTCAGCCGCACTGATTGTCGATTCAGCGTCCGAGATCTCTAAAGGTGGGATAACCACCAACCCTTCAAGGCTCGCTTCTTCCTCTTTATTACGCTTATTCACATGGCCGATAATGCTTTGGTAATAACGGCGAATGTTCTCAACGTAATTCCTTGCTTCATCACCACGCGCATAACCGTAACGAGTTTTACTGTAGTACTTCTTCTGTCTTAGCAGAGGCAGCCTGTCTTTCACATCACCCCAAGCGTCAGGATCACCGCCTTGTGCTTTGGTTAAGCGACGAGCATCCATCATGTGCCCGTAACCTACGTTATATGAGGCAAGCGCAAACCAGATCTTTTCGTGTTGAGTGATTGAGTCGGGCACTCGGTTAACGATACGACGCAGGTATTCAACCCCGCCTTGTACCGACTGTTTAGGGTCAAGACGATTGGTCACACCAACGCTCTTCGCAGTTGGTAGCGTTAACATCATCATGCCTCGAACACCGGTTGGAGAGCGTGCGACAGGATTCCAGTGTGACTCTTGGTATGCCAAAGCAGCAATCAAGCGCCAATCAAATTCTTGCGAATATTTCTGAAACAGTGGGGACCATTTTGGCAGCTTGCTATCCAATGCGCGGATAAAGGCACGAGTATCGACATAATCGAAGGTGCCGATATGGCCAATATACTTCTCTTCCAGTGAAGCGAGCTCACCAGACTGCTTTAGGTTACCAAAAAACTCAATCAGCAGCGCATAAAGGCTTTCATCTTCAGACTTCTGTAAATACCAAGAGATCGGTTGGTCTTCTGTAAGTTCAAAAGCCAAAGCCACGTCAGGGTATAAACGTTGTGCGAGTGACAGCTCAATCGAATCCGCCACAGTAAACAAGCGTTCCCCTGTAGAGACTTCTTTTAGCAGGTCGTTGATGTCAGCATTGCCGATCGCATCGTAGATAAAGTCATCGTGTGTGTTTTGCAGCTGTTTTAATGTTGGCTCAAAGTGTGAGTCTTTCACTACAACCAAAGATGGCGTCAATGTGTCAGTAGTCGCTACCTCTTCTGATTCAGTTTGTGCTTTTACGAAATCAGCCTGACGTTCATTCTCGAACTTGATCAGTTGCTCAAGGTTTCTTGGACGCCACTGGCCTTTTTTGTACACGACTTGCTGGCTTACATAGTAATAAGCGGGCGCGGCGCGATAGGCACGTGTCAGGTTGCTGTTTTGTGTTAACCCCGTTGCGATCAGATCGATCTCGCCTTTCTTTAACGCAGGAAATAGGCCGGATAGACGGTAAGCAGGTTTAACCTCAAGCTTTACACCAAGCTCTTCTGCAAACTCGCGAGCTAACTCGTAGTCCAAGCCAGCAGGACCATCTGGACCGATGTAATAAGAGAGTTGGTTATTCAGGGTGCCGACACGAAGAACGCCACGCTCTCGTATCTGCTCAAGGACACTTTTAGGTTCAGATTCAATCTGGCATCCAGCCAACCCAAATAGGGCAATAGCGAGCAGAAGGAACTTAGACGAAAAGATGAGCGTAAATTTAGGCATCAAAATGAAATCTCGAAAAGTGGAAGCCCCTTTATACCAAACCCCGCAAGGCTGGCAAAGCAGGTTTATTTAAACAGTTGTAAAAGTGCTGATAAATGCAGCAAAAGTACCATTTACACAGAAAGATAAAAAAAATAACGCAAACGGTTGCTTTTGGTGTTACGTCACAAAAAGAAATGCTTTATAATGCGCTCGCATTGAAGAGGTGGAATCGGCATAGGTTTGGCAACCTTCGGGAATAGCTTCGAAGAAAACAGTTAGGTTGTTCCTATAACCCACTGAATTTATTCCAATACTACCTTAATCAACTGCATAAGAGACGTAAGCACATGAGAATTTTGCGTGGCTCCCCAGCTCTATCTGAGTTTCGTGTTAACAAGCTTTTAGAGCTTTGTCGTGAATTAAGCTTACCTGTAACAGGTATTTACGCTGAGTTTGCCCACTTTGCTGATCTAACGGCAGACCTAGATGAGTCTGAAGTTGAGAAGCTAGAAAAGCTACTGACTTACGGTCCAACGATTGAAGAGCATGAACCTGAAGGTTTATTGCTGCTTGCAACGCCACGTCCAGGCACTATCTCGCCTTGGTCTTCAAAATCAACAGATATCGCACACAACTGCGGACTGGTTAAAGTGTCACGTCTAGAGCGCGGTACTGCTTTCTACATTGAAACCTCTTCTGAACTTTCTGAGCTTCAACTTGTTGAGCTGAAAGCCATTCTGCACGACCGTATGATGGAAGTGGTTTTCACTGACTTCGAATCAGCGGCGGCACTGTTCACTGTTGCTGAGCCTGCTCCTTATGCGGAAGTTGACCTACTAACTGGTGGACGTAAAGCGCTTGAAAAAGCAAACGTTACCCTAGGTCTAGCACTTGCAGAAGACGAAATTGATTACCTTCTTGAAAGCTTCACTGAGAAGCTAGGTCGTAACCCGACTGACATCGAGCTAATGATGTTTGCACAAGCGAACTCAGAGCACTGTCGTCACAAGATCTTTAACGCTGATTGGACTATCGATGGCGTTAAGCAAGAAAAATCATTGTTCAAGATGATTAAGAACACCTTTGAAACGACACCAGAACACGTTCTGTCTGCTTATAAAGATAACGCAGCGGTAATGACAGGTTCTGAAGTCGGTCGTTTCTTCCCAGATCCAGAAACTCGCCAATACAACTACCACCAAGAAAAAACACACATCTTGATGAAAGTTGAAACGCACAACCACCCAACGGCAATCTCTCCATGGCCGGGCGCATCGACAGGTTCAGGCGGTGAAATCCGCGATGAAGGCGCTACTGGTATTGGCGGTAAGCCAAAAGCGGGTCTGGTTGCTTTCTCTGTATCTAACCTGAAGATCCCGAACTTCGTTCAACCTTGGGAAACAGACTTTGGTAAGCCAAGCCGTATCGTTACTGCTTTGGATATCATGCTTGAAGGTCCTCTTGGTGGCGCAGCATTCAATAACGAATTTGGTCGTCCAAACCTATTAGGTTACTTCCGTACTTACGAAGAGAAAGTAAACTCTCACGCAGGTGAAGAAGTACGTGGTTACCACAAGCCAATCATGCTGGCTGGTGGTCTAGGTAACATTCGTGATGATCATGTTCAGAAGAAAGAGATCCCAGTAGGTGCAAGCCTAATCGTTCTTGGTGGTCCTGCGATGAACATCGGCCTTGGTGGCGGTGCTGCATCTTCAATGGATTCTGGTTCTTCTTCTGAAGACTTAGATTTTGCTTCTGTACAACGTGAAAACCCAGAGATGGAACGTCGTTGTCAGGAAGTTATCGACCGTTGTTGGCAGCTTGGTGATGCGAACCCAATCGCATTTATCCACGATGTGGGCGCGGGCGGCATCTCGAATGCTCTTCCTGAGTTAGTAGACGATGGCGAGCGTGGCGGTATATTTAACTTACGTGACGTGCCAAACGATGAGCCGGGCATGAGCCCACTTGAGATCTGGTGTAACGAATCTCAAGAGCGTTACGTAATGGCGGTTGCTGATAAAGACTTAGCGACATTTGAAGCGATTTGTAAGCGTGAACGCGCTCCATTCGCCATTGTTGGTAAAGCAACAGAAGAACGTGATCTTAAATTAGAAGATTCACACTTCGACAATACGCCAATCGACATGCCGATGGACATCCTATTAGGTAAAACGCCTAAGATGCACCGTGACGCGAAGACGCTAAAAGCAAACAATCCTGCGATTGACCGTTCTGGTATCGAACTAAACGAAGCGGTTGACCGTATTCTTCGCCTACCAACAGTGGCAGAAAAAACATTCCTTATCACTATCGGTGACCGCTCGGTAACAGGCCTTGTAGCTCGTGACCAAATGGTTGGCCCATGGCAGGTTCCAGTTGCTAACTGCGCAGTAACTGCAGCAAGTTACGACTCTTACCACGGTGAGGCAATGTCTCTTGGTGAGCGTACGCCAGTTGCACTTCTAGACTTTGGCGCGTCAGCTCGTCTAGCGGTTGGTGAAGCAATCACTAACATCGCAGCGACCAACATCGGCGATATCAAACACATTAAATTGTCAGCTAACTGGATGTCTCCAGCAGGTCACCCAGGTGAAGATGCAGGCCTTTACGAAGCGGTTAAAGCCGTAGGTGAAGAGCTATGTCCAGCACTGGGTCTAACTATCCCTGTGGGTAAAGACTCAATGTCGATGAAGACTAAGTGGGAAGAGAATGGCGAGCAGAAAGAAGTCACATCTCCGCTATCTCTTGTTATCACTGCGTTCGCACGTGTTGAAGACGTTCGTAAGACGATTACTCCTCAATTGCGCACCCCTGATAACCTTGAAGGACTAGGCAACACTTCACTGGTTCTTATCGACCTAGGTAACGGCAAAAACCGTATGGGTGCTACAGCACTAGCGCAAGTTTACAAGCAGCTTGGTGACAAGCCAGCAGACGTAGACAATGCAGCACAACTAAAAGGTTTCTATGAAGGAGTTCAAGCGCTTGTAGCAAACGACCAAGTTGTGGCTTACCACGATAAAGGCGATGGCGGTCTATTCGTAACGATAGCTGAAATGGCGTTCGCAGGTCACTGTGGTGTTAATGCTGATATTGCAGCGCTTTTATCTGCATCAGAGAACAGCGAAGATACGCTAGCAGCACTCTTCAACGAAGAGCTAGGTGCGGTAATCCAAGTTCGTAACGACGACCTAGACGCAGTCCTTTCTACGCTTGCAGCCAATGGCCTAGAAGCGTGTTCACACGTAATCGGTTCTGTTGAAGCATCAGACGAAGTAGTGATTAAGTCAGGCGCAGATGTTGTAATCCAACGTAATCGTACTGAACTACGTACTATCTGGGCTGAAACGACGCATAAGATGCAAGGTTTACGAGATAACCCAATCTGTGCAGACCAAGAGCACGAAGCGAAGAAAGACAATTCAGACCCAGGTCTGAACGTGAAACTAAGCTTTGACGTAAATGAAGATATTGCTGCCCCTTACATCAACACGGGCGCTAAGCCTAAGATGGCGATTCTACGTGAGCAGGGTGTTAACTCTCACGTTGAAATGGCAGCAGCATTTGACCGCGCAGGCTTCGAAGCAACCGATATTCACATGAGCGACATCCTAACGGGTCAAGCGGTACTAGAAGAGTACAATGGCCTTGTGGCATGTGGTGGCTTCTCTTACGGTGATGTACTGGGCGCTGGTGAAGGTTGGGCTAAGTCGGTTCTATTTAACGACTCTACTCGTGACCAATTTGAAAACTTCTTCAAGCGTGAAGATACTTTCTCTCTAGGTGTGTGTAACGGTTGTCAGATGTTGTCTAACCTGCGTGAACTTATCCCTGGTGCTGAGTACTGGCCACGTTTCGTTCGTAACGAATCTGAGCGTTTTGAAGCTCGTTTCAGCCTCGTTGAAGTTCAGAAGTCTGAATCTGTATTCTTCAACGGCATGGAAGGTTCTCGTATGCCAATCGCTGTTTCTCACGGTGAAGGCCGCGTAGAAGTGCGTGACAACGACCACCTAAACGCGATTGAAAACTCAGGTACGGTTGCTCTACGTTACGTTGATAACAACGGTAACCAAACGCAGCAATACCCGAATAACCCGAACGGTTCGCCAAACGCTATCACAGGTCTAACAACGACCGATGGCCGCGTGACTATCATGATGCCGCACCCAGAGCGTGTATTCCGCACGGTTGCAAACTCTTGGTCTCCAGAAGGTTGGGGCGAGAATGGTGCTTGGATGCGCATGTTCCAAAACGCACGTAAGAATGTGGGTTAATCACTTTCTTACAGGCCGCATTGATCTAGATTGGATTAACTAAAAGCTAAAAAGTTAAAAGCGCAGATCGAAAAATCTGCGCTTTTTTATTACACAAATTTTAGGAACCAACGCGAAACAAATTAGGTTTGCAGTTTGCTGTTCTAAAAATCTCCACTACGCTAAATGTTATGGAATCAATTTGTTAGGCCATCATTTCTTGTGTTCATACAAGAACAATTCAATTTGGCCGTTCAAAAACTGAATCAATCATCGTGGCATAAGAGGGATCTATGAAAACAACAATCACAAAAGCAGTTGCAGTGGCAGCGATTGTCATGTCGTTAGCTGGGTGTGTCGGTAGTAATGCCGTTACTGGTAAATTAATGAAGTTCAACGTTGAGGTTGTAGATAACCGTTACGCTCGTGCAGGGGTTAACTTCTTGCTTGCTCCAGTTTACGCTTTAACATTCGCAGCCGATTACATCGTATTTAACTCGATCGAATTCTGGGCAGGGAAAAACCCACTGACTGGCGCGCCTCATATCTTCGATAGCAAAGTCGATACTATGATTGATGTGAACGATAGCCTTGACGATTCACTGAAAGATGCACCACTTGGGTTCAATAACCGCCATATTGAATGGGGTGAGATGCAACAGATCGATGAGAACACCATTCAAATGGATATCACCTATAACGATGGCCAGAAGGCTGTTCTGACGGGGGTTCGTGATGGTGACAAGGTCAGTTACTACATGGATGGAACATTGGTTTCAGAGACTTCTATTCAGGCTCTTGAGCAGTTAGCAGCCGAGAAAGCGTAACGCTTTCAGTTTGATATAGATAAAAGAAAAGCCGCTGGATTTAACCCCAGCGGCTTCGTATTTTCTAGCATTTAGCATTTAGCATTTAGCATTTAGCATTTAGCGCGTAGATTAGTTGTTGCTGTGTAGCTCGCTGTTCAGTTCAACTGCAGACTTGTTCGCAAGACATTCAATTTGGCCAGTAATCGAGTTACGACGGAATAGAAGATCAGAAACGCCAGCAAGGTCACGGGCTTTAATGATTTCTACTTCGTTGCCTTCTTTATCTAGCATGCGAACTTTAGTACCTGCAGTCACGTAAAGACCAGACTCAACCGTACAACGGTCGCCCATTGGGAAGCCAAGACCCGCGTTTGCGCCTAGCAGGCAGTTTTCGCCGATAGAGATAACCATAGTACCGCCACCAGACAGAGTACCCATGATAGAAGCGCCGCCGCCGATGTCTGAACCGTTACCCACAACAACACCCGCAGAGATACGACCTTCAACCATGCTCACGCCAGTAGTACCCGCATTGAAGTTGATGAAACCTTCGTGCATTACCGTTGTGCCTTCGCCTACGTGTGCGCCAAGACGAACACGAGAAGTATCAGCAATACGAATACCTGTTGGTACTACGTAATCCACCATTTTAGGGAACTTGTCTACGCAATCTACAGACAGAGCGCGACCCGCAAGGCGAGCTTCGATTTGACGCTCAGCGAGCTCAGGAAGATCGATAGGGCCTTCGTTTGTCCATGCGATGTTGTGCAGTAGACCGAAGATGCCGTCTAGTACTGTACCGTGTGGTTGTACTAGGCGGTTAGAGATAAGTTGTAGCTTTAGGAAGCCTTCAGCAACTGATGCTGGCTTCTCGTCAGTTGCAAGAACAACAAGAACAAGTGGCTGTTCAGACGCTGCCGCTTTTTCTGCGAAAGATGCGTTTGCTGCATCGTCGTTTGCTGCGAATGCTTTCGCTAGTTCTGCGCTTTGTGCAGCAGAGATTTCTATAGCTTGGTTGCCTTCAGTGTAACCTGACACTTCAGCTACAGCTGCTACAAGAGCGTCGCTTGGGTTTAGAAGTGGGTTAGGGAAGAACGCTTCAATGATTTTATTGTCGCGGTTTTTGGTTGCCGTACCGAAGGCTAGTGAAAAGTAAGCCATGTTGAATCTCCATGTGTTGAGTCTTGATTTTGCTATTCCATAACAGCGACTCGAATAACAAGCGCTGCCGTTAGCAA
Source organism: Vibrio sp. OPT20 (assembly GCF_963889365.1). Lineage (NCBI taxonomy): Bacteria > Pseudomonadati > Pseudomonadota > Gammaproteobacteria > Vibrionales > Vibrionaceae > Vibrio > Vibrio sp. OPT20. The sequence continues at coordinate 118,258 of NZ_CAWPOA010000001.1, forward strand.
AGTTAATTTAATTGCGTTCATCATAAAGAGAGCGCCCTCGTTATGAAAGGGCGTATCGGGATAAAGTCTGTAAAATGATATTGCTTGTCTTTTGAGAGATAGTTTTCATTATCCGGATATTATACCTCGCTTTCAAATATGGGCGTGCTTACTCAAGTAACGCGGTGCCATTTCATTTCCACACCTGACACTTATCTTTAGCTCATCCTCTTGTTAGCCGTATCAATAGAGTGAGTCACACTTTCTTTATAAATTCATGTTTATTATCAGAATTATTCGACTTCTGTTGATTAATCGCTTGTGCCTACAGTTAGAGTGAATACTCAATTTTCCAGACATGTAATTAAGAGAACGATCACTAAAACCCTGCAAGATGTCAGTATATTGCCTGCCATAACGACATTAAAACGATTAATAAAGGATCTTCTATGAATTTTACTAAGTCTTTACTGGTGCTCTCTATCGGCGTAGCGATGGTTGGTTGTGGCTCGGATAATGATGACGATATTATTGCTCCAGATATGACATTGCGCATAGCACATGTGAATGACACTCACTCAAATTTTGATCCTGTAAAATCAAGTTTTACTATGGGTACTGATGGCAAAAAGGTTTATAACGAATTTGGCGGTTATCCTCGCCTATTGAAAGCCGCTGATGATATCAAAGCAGATGCTAAAGCTGACAAAGAACCTTTGTTATTCTTGCATGGTGGTGACGCATGGCAAGGTACTGCTTACTTTAAGTTAAATGAAGGTGCTGCAAACGCAGACTTGTTGTCACGCATGGGGTTAGATGCAATGGTACTTGGGAACCATGAATTCGATTTAGATACCGACAAGCTCGCATCGTTCATCAATACGGTTAGTTTTCCCGTGCTAGCAAATAATATGGATGCATCAAAAGATCAGTCTTTAAGTAATGTAGATAATTTATACCCTTATCAACTGTTTGCATTTGAAGGCTCAGAAAAAAGAGCAATTACCTCTGTTTCTGATGCAAGTGATGATGAGAAAGTTGTTGCGGTAATCGGTGTTGTTTTGGGGGATATGCCAACGATTGCTACCGGCACTGGTGATGTGACATTTAGTGACCAAATTACAGCAACTCAAGCCACTATAAATGATTTAAAAACCAAGGGTGTGAATAAAATCATCGTTCTATCACACATAGGTAATGCTGCCGATAAGGAGCTTGCTGCCAATACAACGGGTATCGATATCATTGCTGGCGGTCATTCTCATACTTTACTTGGTGATTTTACCGATCTTGATCAAGGTAATAATGGTATTTACGCCGAAATGATTCCACAAAAAGACAAAACACAAAATACTTGTGTGGTTCAAGCTGGTCAGTATGCGGAAGCTATCGGAGACGTTGATGTATCATTTGACATAAATGGCAATCTTCTCTCCTGTGTTGGGAACAATACTTTATTATCAAATGATGAGTTTTATCACGATTCTCATCGAGAACATCAAATGATTAGTTCTGATAAAGATGATGTAACTTCGTTTATTGATAATAATGAAAAAATCACAACAAAAGAGGAAGATATTGATTTAAGAACCCGTATCGACGCAACTTATAAGCCAGCTCTCGAAGCTGCTTATGGTGATGTTGTTGCAGCTGCACCGACTGAAATCAGTCATGAGCGCCGTCCAGGTGATGCTGGAACTGATAAGCACGGTTCAGATGTTGCTCCTATGATTGCTCAAGGTATGATTTATTGGGCAAATCAACCATCGGTAACCGCGGTTACTGGCAAAAATGTTCAGATTGGTTTGGTGGGAGCTGGTGGTGTTCGAACGGATATTGCGTCAGGTGATTTCAGGGAAGGCAATGCTACATTAGAATTATTACCATTCTCGAACTACTTGTCGATTTTAACCGTTAAAGGCGAGGTGATTCGAGACCTCATTGACAGCACAATTGAGCCGACGCTTGTGGAAGGTGCTCATGCTGGTAAGTTCCCTTACGTATCGGGCATGCGTTACACGTTTACAGAAGATGTGAAAGGTGTATCTGGCACAGTGACGGCTCTTGAGGTAAATACTGGAACAGAAGAAAATCCAGTCTGGACGACAATGAGCGATGCTACTAACTACACTGTTATCGTTAATAACTATAATGCAAGTGGTAGTGATGGTTGGAATGCATTAGGCGATGCTCAACTAACATCTACAGATCGTCAAGACATTGTCATTTCAGGCGATAGTTTTAAAACGTACAAAGTTAACAACTTGACATACGATGGAAATACCAAGAAATATAGCGTCAACTATGACGGTGGTATTAAACCATGTGCGGATGGTTCAGGTGAAAAATGTAATACTGATGCAGAATCATTTATTTCTTGGGCTGAGCATAAGAAAGTATTAGAACCACTAGGCTTTGAAACAACAACGATGGAATACAAATAATACTGATACCGCTCTTATCGGATCGTTATGTATTGTAAATAAAAGTATTAAAATACAAAGTTTTATATTGACCGTAAAAGAGAATAGCCAGCAAATCGCTGGCTATTTTTGTATAAAACTTAGTGAGAAAATCTAGATAAACAACGCCTTATAAGCCTGCTCAATCCCTTCAATCAACATCTGCATACCGATAACGGCGAGTATTAAACCCATCATTCGGGTTATCACGTTCAATGCACTTGGTCCGACAGCTTTAACAAATCGCTCGCCGAATACAAATAAGATATAGGTTAAGGTGCATAGTAGGCCGAAAGCGACGATGGTTATGATGGTTTCATAGACCCCCTCGGTACTGGCAAAGTTCATCGCAGTGGCAATGGTGCCGGGGCCTGCGAGAATTGGCATGGCCAAAGGTGATACTGCGATACTTAGAGCAGCGTCTTTCTGGGCGTCTGAGTTCACTTTCTCTTTTGCTTTGGCGTGTGTTGAATCACCTTGCAGCATGTGGAAGCCAATCAAAAAGACCAAAATTCCGCCTGTGATGCGAAGTGCGTAAAGTGTGATACCAAAGAGGTCAAAGATCAGTTTGCCAGAGAGTGCAAAAGTACTGACGATGATGAATGCGATAAACACTGAACGGAAAGCGATAGATTTAACGGTTTCCCTGTCATTGTCACCGGTTAATCCAAGAAAAATTGGCGTATTAGCGATTGGGTTCATGATGGCAAAAAAGCCCATGAACACGGTAATGGTATGAATGATGAGCTCTTTCATATTATTCCTTTGAAAAGATGCAGTTAAATACAAATAGTTGTGTATTTAATCTTAGATACAAATAATTATTAGAAATAGATAGTAGAGCAAGTGTGAATAAAAAACAGCCAGCATAAGGCTGGCTGTTTGGTTTTAGTGATAGGTGTAGAGTTTTGGTCGTCTGTTATTGCTTGTTTCTCAGTTAACGGACTCTATTCTATGGATAGATCGTGGCGCTCAACGTTGTCGTTATGCGTTTTGAGATTCGCTTACTGCTACAGCCAATGCGACCGTCGCACCGACCATTGGGTTGTTACCCATACCGATGAAGCCCATCATTGCAACGTGAGCAGGAACAGAAGAGCTACCTGCGAACTGAGCATCAGCATGCATTCTGCCCATGGTATCTGTCATGCCGTAAGACGCTGGGCCAGCTGCCACGTTATCTGGGTGCAATGTACGGCCTGTACCGCCGCCTGAAGCAACTGAGAAGTAAGGTAAACCTTGGCGAGTACGTTCTGCTTTGTAGATACCTGCAACAGGGTGTTGGAAGCGCGTTGGGTTAGTTGAGTTACCCGTAATACTCACATCCACTTCTTCTCTGTGCATGATTGCCACGCCTTCACGTACATCATCAGCGCCGTAACACAAAATCTCTCCGCGAGGGCCTTGTGAGAAGCGGCGGCGTTCTGTTTCAACAAGCTCACCTGTTTGGTAATCGTATTGAGTGCGAACATAGGTAAAACCATTGATGCGAGAAATTAAGTAAGCCGCATCTTTACCTAGACCATTGAGTATTACCTTCAATGGGTTGTGACGTGATTTGTTGACGTTGAGTGCGATTTTAATCGCACCTTCTGCAGCAGCAAAAGATTCATGGCCCGCAAGGAAAGCAAAGCAGTGACTTTCTTCATTTAGAAGACGTGCAGCCAATGCACCGTGGCCAATACCGACCTGGCGTTGCTCAGCAACACTGCCGGGTTTGGTGAATGCTTGAAGGCCTTCACCAATGATATTCGCTGCTTGTTCTGCGCTGGTGGCTTTGCGAAATAGCGCCAGTGCTGAGCCAAGGATATAGGCATCGGCAGCGCTTTCGAAAGCAATAGGTTGGGTATCCATCACTAGCGCTTTTGGGTCGACATTGTGTGATAGACAGTATTGGTTCGCTTGCTCTAAAGAGTCGAAGTTCATTTCTGCCAATACGCGAGTTACTGATTCATTAAATTGAGTGTTCATCATATCTTTCCTCTAAATTGGCAAAATTAGTGTTGGCGTGGGTTAATGGTGGTAACGGCTTCATCGAAGCGACCATAAGTCCCCGTCGCAAGGTCTGCTGCTTCATTGGCTGACACGCCTTGATTAATCGCCTTCATCATTTTGCCGAGGTTGAGATATTCGTAGCCAATCACTTCGCTATGGTCATCAAGTGCAAGCTTGGTCACGTAGCCTTCTGCAAGCTCTAGGTAACGAACGCCTTTCGCTGAAGTTGAATAGCTGGTGCCTACTTGGCTACGTTGTGTTTGACCTAAGTCTTCCAATGCTGCGCCAATTTCTAGGCCGCCTTCAGAGAATGCGGATTGAGTTCGACCGTAAACGAATTGCAGAAAGATTTCACGCATCGCTACGTTGATTGCATCACACACCAAGTCAGTATTCAGAGCTTCAAGAATGGTTCTTCCTGTGAGGATTTCGGCTGCCATCGCGGCTGATTGAGTCATGCCTGAACAACCAATCGTTTCGATTAGCGCTTCTTCGATGATGCCGTTTTTTACGTTCAGCGTTAGTTTTGCTGCACCTTGTTGTGGTGCACAAGTGCCTACGCCATGGCTTAAACCAGAAATAGCGATGACATCTTTTGGGCTAACCATAGCGCCTTCAACTGGAATTGGAGCTGAAGTGTGAAGATCACCCCTTTGAATAGGGCACATTGATTGAATTTCTGAAGAGTAGTGCATAATGTTTTCTCACTGATAGAGCCATTTAAGACCTAGGGCGTTGAGAAAACAGGACGTGTTGGAAGAGGTGCGGCTAATTCACTACAGATCTTGAGTATCGATCATCCAAAGGTGACATGAAGCTCAGTCTTAATAGACTAAGTCCATTCCAAAATGGAGGAGTAGCGATACATCCAACAGTATTACCTGTTTTCGATTCTGTAGGAGTCATTAGCACGGTTCAAAAGAACGGGCGGTTGAAGCAAAAGCTTAGGTGGAACCCCATCACCTGATGGCTATAGATTAGATCTTAATCACACTTTTGTGCAAGCGAATGTTTAGAGCGATTTCGACTATAAACAGAGTTCATTATATTTCGATAAGTATAAAAAAACGCCAATAACGAGCTCTGATTAGAGACATTATTGACGTTTTTTAGAAAACTTCAGCTAATTAAGCGGCATCTTCTTCTGCGTCTTCAACAGCTTCAAGCTTCTTTTCTTTTTTCGGAGCTGGTTTACGCTTAGCACCTAATGCGTAAAGAACTTCTTCTTTGTTCTTCGCTAGGTACATAGCAAGCTCTTCTTGCTTGCCTTCATCTTCAACTAAATCACTTTTGCTTAATAGTTCAAAAAGCTCATCAGCCATATCCAGCATTTTGTCGTATGCGTCAGCTTCGGCTTTAGAGGTAAAAGTCATTTTCTCTTCTCCGTTGCGTTCGACCACGTACTTGACGATAACAGCCATGGTTAATCCTCTAAGTTTGATAAAATTTTACTGGCTTTTTATACAGTTTCTGATGTTAAAAGTCCAGTTGGAGCCCTAACAATGCGGCCTCAATCTTGATGTGTAGTCCAGTCTTCACAATAACTCATGAAAGATTTCAGCAGCGGGCTCTGGTATTTGTCTTTGTGTACCAGCATCCAGAAACGTCGTTTCATGTCGAGTGGGACATCGAGTGCTTTCACTCGACCTGAGTCAATTGCTCGTTGCGCCGCCAGTCGTGATAAACACGCGAATCCAAGATTGGCAGAAACTGAATTGATGATCGCCTCGGTGGTGTTGAGTTCAAAGGATTCATACCAGTGTTCGATACGCGGTGCGACGGCACGCAGGAAAAACTCGCGAGTCCCTGAGCCTGATTCACGTAGAATCCAGTGACTATCTTCTAAATCGCTTAAAGTCACTTTTTCTTTTGAAACGAGAGGATGTTGATTACTAACAATAATACACATTTCATCGCTGCTAAACTGACTCGAAATGAGTTCAGGGTGTAATGTTTTTCCTTCAATTAGCGCGATATCAAGTTCATAATCCACCAACTTTTGGCAGATCAGCGCACTGTTTGAAATGAACAAGCTTTGATCCTGATGTTGAGTTCGTTCACGAAAGCCAGACAGAATAAACGGTGCGACCTGATTACCAATCGTGTCACTCGCGCCAACCTTTAAATTGCCACTTAATGGTTGGTCATCTCGGAACAAAACATCGATGCCCGCGGCTCTGTGAAGAATCTCGTCAGCCAAAGGAAGTAGCTTTTGTCCTTCTTGATTGAGAATTAATCGGTTGTTGACCCGGTCAAATAGAGAGTGGCCCAATTGTTTCTCCATTTCGCCCAGCGCCATGCTGACAGCAGCCTTAGACAAAAACAGTGCTTCCGATGCGGCGGTAAGCGTCGAATGTTGGGTAATGGTGACAAACACTTTGAGTTGTTTGATTGAAATATTAGCCATCAGGTTCCTAGTTTTACGCTGCTGGTGGAAAGGTGTCGTTCAGTATTAATGAACACTTGTTATGTATAATTGGATATTGTTTAACGAAGCGCAAGCGTATTATGGCTTCAACAAGCTGATGAGTTCACAAGTTTAGTGAATTAAGTTTAAGAGAGGCTGACATGATTCAACGTATTAAATATAGATTAACAGGAGCTCCAACACCCATGGCAGGGTTAGCACTCGCAATTGCAAGCTTAGGCTGGTGTTGGGATGGTGTTTTAGTCGCACAAGGTACTTTACACACACCGGGTTTGGTGCAGTGGATCAGTGCTGGCATTGCGGCGCTATTACTTCTTGTTTTAGCTGTGAAATTTTTGATTCATGGCCACTTATTACGTGAAGACCTTGCTCACCCTGTTGTCGGCAGTGTTGTACCCACATTCGCGATGGGTTGTATGGTGGTGTCTGCTTCGTTGGCTCCAATCTCTCAATTCTTACAAGAAGCTGTGTGGCTCGCTTCGGTAGCGTTACATGTCGTGTTCTTGGTGAGCTTCTTATACCACAGAGCTAAAAACTTTGAGATTCACCACATGGTGCCAAGTTGGTTTGTGCCACCAATCGGTATTATCGTGGCAGACGTTTCTTTTTCAGGTAACCCGATCTTAGAACCCGTTGCTCACGCGACTTTAGTCTTTGGTTTATTGGTTTATGCCGTAATGCTACCTCTTATGATCTACCGTTTGATCTTCTCTCATGAAGTACCTGACGCAGCAAAACCAACCATTGCGATTATGGCGGCACCAGCAAGTCTATCTTTAGCAGGCTACCTAACGGTGACGGCAAATCCTTCGCCAGTGATCATTGGGTTACTCTTTGGCATTGCAGTGTTGATGACGTTTATTATTTACATCGCGTTTTTCAAACTACTTCGTCTGCCATTCAGCCCTGGTTATGCGGCGTTTACATTCCCTATCGTGATTGGTGCGACGGCACTGTTTAAATTGGCTGCGTGGATGCAAGCACAAGGTATTGAAGCGCATTACATTAACCAAGTGTTTAACCTAGCTTATTTAGAGCTGATTGTTGCGACGTTGGTGGTGGGTTATGTCGCTGTTCGTTACTACATGAACTACAAACCTCACCGTGTTTTAAGTGCGGTAGCGGGCAGATTGTAAAGGACAATAGTTCAAAAGATAAACGGACCTTAAGCTTTCGGTATTTCATAAGCTTATATTCCTAATCCAAACTCAGCACTTATGCTAATCTGGCAGTATATTGTGGCAAGATTAGCGTGAGTGCACTTTGTTTACTGTTTACCATTCCAATAAAGTTGATACTTTAAAAATTCTTCTCGTTCACTTGATCAAAAGTGACCCTTTAGCCAATCCTTTCGAAAAAGAGCAGATCTTGGTTCAGAGCCCGGGTATGTCTCAATGGCTTAAGATGGAACTCGCCAAAGAGTTTGGTGTAGCAGCAAATATTGATTTTCCTCTTCCAGCAACCTTCATTTGGGATATGTTTACCCAAGTGCTTCCTGACGTACCGAAACGCAGTGCTTTTAACAAAGAAGCGATGACGTGGAAGCTAATGAGTTTGCTGCCCGCGAAACTTGACCACCCTGATTTCTTACCCCTACAGCGCTATCTTGAAAACGATGAAGACGGCTCTAAGTTGTATCAATTAGCCGAGAAAATTGCCGATATCTTCGATGGTTACTTGGTGTATCGACCGGAGTGGATGGCGATGTGGGAAGCGGGAGAGCCCGTTGCTGAATTGGTCGATGATGAAGGGCAGCAAGAGCACCCTTGGCAACCGATTTTGTGGCAAGCACTCTATGAGCAAACCTTGTCTCAAGGCCAATCTAAATATCACCGTGGCAACTTGTATCACGACTTTATTGAAGCGCTAGCCAAGCAACAAGGTCAACTGCAACATCTGCCTAAACGCTTATTTGTGTTTGGTATTTCTTCGCTGCCTCCTCGTTACATGGATGCGTTGAAAGCACTTGGCGAGCAGATTGATGTGCACTTGATGTTTACCAACCCTTGCCAACATTACTGGGGCGATATTCGCGACCGTAAATATTTGGCAAGAGTTGAAGCCCAGCGTCGTAAGCAGTTTGCGTTGGTTGATGGTTTACCTCAACTAGAAGGCGAAGTATCACCATTGAAAGATGGCATTGAAGCCAACGTTGAAGACGAACTGCATACCAGCCAAGCGGTCGGTAATAGCTTACTCGCATCTATGGGGAAACTAGGCAGAGATAACCTGTTCTTGCTATCTCAATCAGACAGCGAAGAACATGAGTTCTTTATTGATGTTGAGAGGGATAACCTGCTTCATCAACTGCAAGCCGATATTCTCCAGTTAGAAGAACATCAAGACGACCACATATTAGATTCCAGCAACCATAAACAGGTGGTTGAGCTTGGCGATCGCTCTCTAACCGTACATGCGTGTCACAGCCCAATGCGCGAGGTGGAAGTCCTTCATGATCAGCTGTTGGCGATGTTTGATGCCAATCCGACATTAAAACCACGCGATATCATCGTGATGGTGTCTGACATTAATGCTTATAGCCCAGCGATTCAGGCGGTATTTGGTAATGCTCCAGGTGAGCGTTATATCCCTTACTCGATCTCTGATAGAACCGCAGACCAAGAAAGCCCAATTCTGACCGCCTTCATGCAGTTAGTCGCGCTACCAAACACGCGCTGTTTAGCCTCTGAGTTGCTAGAGCTGTTAGAAATTCCTGCGATGATGGCACGCTTTGGTATTGATGAGTTTCAATTCGAGCAAGCCAAGCAATGGGTTGAAGAAGCGGGCATCCGTTGGGGGGTCGACTCTTCTACCGCAACGGAATTTGATCTACCTGCAACCGAGCAAAATACCTGGCTATTTGGTATTCAGCGCATGTTATTGGGCTATGCGATGTCGGACTCTGCAGGTTTATTTGAAACTGAACACTCTCCAATTGCCGCTTATAACGAAGTTCAGGGTATTAACGCCGAACTTGCGGGTAAATTAGCGCACTTTATCGATCGTATTGCCCATTACCGCCAGCGTCAGACTGAAACACAATCAATCGATATGTGGCGTGAAACCTTGCTGCAAATGATTGATGATTTCTTTGCGGTTGAGCTGGAAGGTGAGGTAGTGCTTAAGTCGATTCGTGATGCACTTTCACAGCTGAATGAACAGCTTGATGATGCCTTGTATGAGCAAGAGTTGTCGCCAAGCATTATCTACCAGTACCTCAATAATAAGTTATCTGGTGCGCGTATTAGTCAGCGTTTCTTAGCGGGACAAGTTAACTTTTGTACCTTGATGCCGATGCGTTCTATTCCGTTCAAAACCGTCTGTTTGTTAGGCATGAATGATGGTGTTTACCCTCGCTCAATGCCGCCAGAAGGTTTTGACTTAATTAACGGACGCACACGACCGGGCGATCGTTCTCGTCGTGATGATGACCGTTATCTATTCCTAGAAGCAATGCTGTCAGCACAAGAGTGTTTATACATCAGCTATGTCGGCCGTTCGATTCAAGATAATACCGAGCGAGTGCCGTCGGTGTTGGTTTCTGAATTGATAGAGTACTGCCAACAGAACTACTGCCTAAGTGAAGACCAAGCACTACCAAGTGACGATTCTGGTATCAACCTGACTCAAGCGATCAGCTTTGAACACACCATGACACCGTTCAGCCCCGCAGCTTTTACTCAAGGTGATGCGAGCCATGTGCTGAGTTACGCCAAAGAGTGGCTTCCTGCGGCTAATCGTTCCGGTGAACGCAGTGGTGAATTCAATCGTGCATTGGATGATTATTTGTTGGGTGCGACGTACCCGTTAGAACTCGACTTGGTTGAGTTACAGCGTTTTTGGCGTTTGCCAGTGCAGTACTTCTTTAATCGCCGCCTAAAAGTGGTATTTGAGCCGCCACTTCCTGTGATGGAAGACAATGAGCCATTTGTACTTAATGGTTTAGAGAGTTTCCAACTTAAAGATGCATTACTGCAAGTGCTGCTAGACCACCCTGAAGGCGCAGACGAAGCCGTTCGATTGTTTGTCTCTGAGCAAAAAGCACAGGGCAGATTACCGGTTGGCGCCTTTGGTGATATCGAATTTGAAACCAACCGTGTTCAAGCGGAAGACTTAGCCAAAGAAATTCGATTTGTGAGCGGATCACCGCAACAAGATCTCGAAGTGAATATCGAACTTGATGTGTTAGGCGAAGGTAAACCTGTTCGTTTGATGGGATGGTTAACTCAAAACTATCAATCGGGTTTAGTGCGTTTCCGCAGCGGTAAAGTACGCTCTCAAGATTATTTGGCAGCGTGGATTGATCATCTATGTTGTGCAGTCATGGGACACGGAAAAACGACCCATATTATTGGCTACGACAGAAAAGAAGGCGTTGTTCACCAAACGCTACAACCTATCGGCGATGCGCAGCAGGCGAAGAGCTTGTTGGCTGAGTTAATACGACTGTTTTATCAAGGTATGACAGCACCGCTACCTTACTTCCCGAAAACCGCATTGGCTGGCGTTGAGGCTGGCTTTAGCCGTGGTAAGTGGATCGATGACGAAGAAAAGTCACTTAAGAAAATGGCCGACACCTTTAATGACAGCTTCGCCTTTACGGGCGAGGGCAGAGATACTTACATCTCACGAATTTGGCCAAAGTGGGATGATGAACTGGCTACTGAGTCGCGTATGTATTCAACGCTTGTGTTACAGGCGGCAAGGTTGGCTGCTGCCGATCTGGAAGATCAGGAGTAAGTGGCTGTGATCGACAAGATCAATAGCGTGCGCGCTGAATTAATGAAAAACGAAAGAGAGTCGCTGGTCAGCATTTGGGATGCTTGCTTTCAAGGTGAAGGGAATCGAAGTGAAGGGAAGCAAGGTACAGGAAATAAAGTGGCCGCCAGTAAATCATTATTAGTGTAGGGCGTTCGCTGTACGGCCACAGGTCAGAGGGACCATTATTCTGTGGTTCAAAGTAACGCATGAGTATAAAACTCGAATCGCGCTCCTGAACTCGTGGGCGCATAGTAGCGAGGCGATCTGAATTGATCCGTGAGAGAGATCGCACTAACTATTAACAAATCAGCGTAGGACGTAAATTGAATGACGTTTTCCACGCTAGGTCACATTTATAGCAATAGTCACATTTTTAACAGACTCATCTATCAAAAGGCAGTAAGGCATGACGACCACAAGCAGTGTTCAGGTAATCGCTCCACAGACACTCGATACCATGACGTTTCCACTTCATGGCGCGCGTTTAATTGAAGCGTCAGCGGGTACGGGTAAAACATTTACCATCGCTGGCTTGTACTTGCGCCTACTGCTCGGGCACGGCACGGCCGCTCCACAAGGTGATCTGACTGAAGCCACTCGACACCATGAGCCGCTAACCGTAGACCAAATCTTGGTGGTGACCTTTACTGAAGCGGCAACGGCTGAGCTGCGAGATCGTATCCGTGCTCGAATCCATGATGCGCGTATTGCGTTTGCACGTGGGCAAAGTGACGACCCAGTGATTGCGCCTTTGTTGCAAGCCATCGATGATCATGCTGGCGCGGCTAAAACTCTGCTTAATGCTGAAAGACAAATGGATGAGGCTGCGGTATACACCATTCACGGCTTCTGTCAGCGTATGTTGACTCAAAATGCCTTCGAGTCTGGCAGCCGCTTTGATAATGAATTTGTGACCGATGAAAGTCACCTAAAAGCGCAAGTGGTTGCTGACTACTGGCGTAAACAGTTCTACCCGCTGCCAATTCAACTGGCTGGCGAGGTTCGTAATATCTGGGGTTCTCCCGCTTCGCTATTAGCTGACGTAAATCGCTACCTGACAGGATCTCCGTTGAAATTGACGGTAGATGCAATGTCGGGCGACCTGCAAACTCTGCACAATCAAAACCTAGATAAAGTGAAGCAACTTAAAGCGTTGTGGTGTGAATCTGAAGCGGACTTCTTGGCTTTGATCGCTGGCTCGGATGTGAATAAGCGCAGCTACACTAAGAAGTCTCTGCCGACTTGGTTAGAAGCGGTGACAGCATGGGCACAAAGTGATACTCATGATTATCAGTTTCCAGATAAATTAGAGAAGTTTTCACAAGCTGCTTTAATCGAGAAAACACCGAAAGGCACTGCACCTCAGCACGCCGTTTTCGAAGCGATTGACGACTTCTTAAATTCTCCAGCAGACCTGAAAGCTCCATTGCTGGCGCATGCCATTACCCATTGTCGAACTATGTTAGCCAAGGCTAAACAACAGAAGCAGTGGTTATCATTTGATGATTTGTTGACTCAGTTATCTGCGTCTATTGATGTCGATGAGCAATCATTGCTGGTGGAAAGAATTCGCACGCTTTACCCAGTGGCGATGATCGATGAATTCCAAGATACCGACCCGCTGCAATACAGTATCTTTAGCCGAATCTACCTCGATAACCCGCAGTGTGGTCTGTTTATGATCGGTGACCCGAAGCAGGCTATCTATGGCTTCCGCGGCGCAGATATCTTTACCTATATCAAAGCGAGAAACCAAGTTAGTGCTCACTACACGCTAGGGACTAACTGGCGTTCGAGTGCTGATATGGTCAGCGCGGTAAACCAAGTGTTTATGAATTCGGATAGCCCGTTTATCTACGATCAAGACATTCCATTCTTACCCGTTGCTGCCAGTCCATCGGCCGATAAACGCCAATGGGTGATGAACGGAGAAACTCAGCACGCACTCACCTTTTGGCTGCAAGATGCTGAAGATAAGCCCTTACCGAAAGGCGAATATCACAAGGCCATGGCTGAGGCGACCGCGAGTCAAATTCAAACTATTCTGACAGCTTCTCAAAACCAACAAGCCTATTTTGATAACGGCAAAAAACAATATGCTGTGAATGCGGGTGATATTGCTGTCTTGGTTCGAACCGGTAGTGAAGGTCGCCTGATTAAGAACGCGTTGTCGGAACAAGGCATTGCGAGTGTGTATTTGTCGAACAGAGATAGTGTGTTCACCAGCTTGGTCGCACAAGATATTCAACGTTTGTTGCAGGCGGTGCTGACACCTGAAAATGACCGAGCATTACGCGCCAGTTTAGCGTCGGAATTGTTTGCTCTGGATGCCGCATCATTGGATGAACTCAACAACGATGAAGTGGTATGGGAAAACGTCGTTAACGAGTTTAGAGAATATCGTAAGTTGTGGCTTCAGCGCGGCGTGTTGCCAATGCTTCGCAGCGTGATCAGTAAACGACATCTCGCGGAACGCTTACTGGAAGAAGAAAATGGTGAGCGCTCACTCACTGATTTAATGCACATTGGCGAATTGTTGCAACAAGCAAGGCAGGAACTCGACAGTGACTATGGCTTGTTGCGTTGGCTGGCTGAAGTAATCTCAGATGCACAAAATGGTTTAGGCGGTAGTGACGACGACATTCAACGCCTTGAATCAGAAAGAAACTTAGTTCAAATCGTCACTATTCATAAATCGAAAGGTTTGGAATATGATCTAGTATTCCTGCCGTTTGTGGCGAGTTACCGTGAAGCGAGTGAAGGTAAGTTCTACGACCACGATTCAGATACCACAGTGCTTGATATTACCGGTAGCGACAGTGCTTTAGCGCAAGCCGATAAGGAGCGATTGGCGGAAGACTTACGTTTGATTTACGTGGCGCTGACTCGTTCTGTTTATGGATGTTTCATTGGCATGGCACCGTTACGTAAAGGGCGTTCAACTAAAGAGCCAACTGGCGTTCACTTAAGTGCGATGGGCTACTTGGTTCAAAACGGACAAGAGCAAGGCATCGCCGAGCTACATCAAGCTCTGTCAACGATTGAGGGTAAGAATTCAAGCGTATTGCTGTCTGAAACACCAACCGCTCACGAGCAAGTTTTTGTACAAGCAGAACAAGTGAGTGACGACTTACAGGCCAGTGAGCTCAAGGCTTCAATTGACCGAGCTTGGCGTATCACCAGTTACTCAGGATTAGTCAAACAGGGCAGCCACGGAGCAAGCCATGATGCGACCATTGAGGTGTCTGGCTTTGATATTGATTCGGCGGATGAACAAGACGAGTCTGAGTTGATAGAACCTGAACGTTCTATATTCACCTTCCCTCGTGGCGCTCGTCCAGGTACCTTCTTGCACACCTTGTTTGAGGATGTTGAATTTACCGAGCCAGCAACCAGCGAGCATAACACGCAAGTAATCACTCACTTATTAGAGTCAGAGCAATACGAACTCGAGTGGTTACCCGTGCTGCAACAGCTTGTCGATACGGTGCTGAACACTGCGTTGGATGGTAAGAACTTAAAACTAAGCGAGAAAGACTCAACGCAACGCTTAGTCGAGATGGAATTCTTGTTGCCGATCGAAGTGTTAGCCGCATCTGAGCTCAATCAAACCATTCAGTATCATGATCCCTTGTCGGCAAAAGCCGGCGACTTAGGTTTTCAAACTGTACAAGGCATGCTGAAAGGCTTCATCGATTTAGTGTTTGAGCATCAAGGTAAATACTATGTACTCGACTGGAAATCGAACCATCTAGGTGATGACGTTGCCGTCTACCATGGTGAAGCATTGAAATCGGCGATGGCCGACCACCGCTACGATCTGCAATATCAAATCTATGCGCTGGCACTGCACCGCTTCCTACGCAGTCGCGTTGCGGATTACAGTTATGACGAACATTTCGGTGGGGTTTATTACTTGTTCCTAAGAGGAATGGATGGCCAATCACAACAAGGTGTTTTCTCGGCGAAACCAACACTGGCTTTGCTCGATGAAATGGATCAATTGATTGACGGTAAAGTGATAGACAGACGTTCAGCACAATTGAATGACAATGAAACTGGACAGATGGGGCTTTTATAATGACAACGACGACCACTAATACCAGCATAGAAACAGCGAACTCTGTTAAGCCAGTTTCACTTATCCCTGAGCAGTTAATGGATGTGCTCAAGTTTCTTGCAGAAAAGGGTTCGATTCGTCAGTTGGATTATCAATTTGCCCGTTTTATTGCGCAGCAAGCGACGAGTCACTCTCAAGAGATCGGTTTTCTCGCTGGGGTGGTGAGCCATGAGTTGGGCAAGGGTCATATTTGTACTCAGCTTATACAGCAGTATACGGTAGGCCCTGAACAAACGGCGGATCTCGCTCAGTTACTTGGGTTGTATGGTGAAACTGCCCTGCAATTGAATCAAAAGTTATTAGGTACTGATTGGGTGTCGGTACTTCAATCGTCAAACCTAGTAGGTTCAACCAATGACTGTGTTAAGCCGCTGATGTTTGATGGACAGCGTGTCTACTTACAGCGTTATTGGAACTACGAAGTTGTGTTGGCTGAGACCTTAAACCGTTTAAGTAAGCCAGTAGAGTTCAACTCTGAGCAGAAAAAAGCGCTAACCGAAACGTTGAATCAGTTATTCGCACGCAGTTACCATTTTCTGTTTAATGCCTTAGCCAAGGCTGAAGCAAACCAACAAACGTCTCAGGTATTACGCCAACAACTGGTGTGTGACCATCTAGATATTGTCGACGAACATGTTTTGGATTGGGGAGCAATCGACCAAGCGATTGTTCAAGCTAAACAAGTGACCGATTTAGATATGCTGGATAGTCTAGTGCCGTTATCTGTTTGTTTGAATTGGCAAAAAGTGGCGGCAGCGGTGGCGTTAAGTCGACGTTTTGCGGTTATTTCTGGCGGACCGGGCACCGGTAAAACGACCACGGTAACTAAGTTACTTTCGGCTATGGTCGAGCAATCGCTAAGCCAAGGTAAAACACCGACGATCAAGCTAGTGGCACCGACAGGTAAAGCGGCAGCACGTTTAACTGAGTCGATTGGTAAAGCGATTGAGCAGCTACCATTAGCACCTGAAGTAAAGGCCAACATACCGACTGAATCCAGTACTTTACATCGGTTACTCGGCGCGATTCCTAATCGAGCGGAATTTAGACATAACCGACGTAATCCACTTCACCTTGATATCCTGGTGGTGGATGAGGCATCGATGGTCGACTTATCGATGATGTATAAGCTGGTGGATGCGCTTCCTGAGCACGCAAGGCTGATTCTGCTTGGCGATAAAGATCAACTCGCTTCAGTTGAGGCAGGTGCTGTGCTCGGTGATATCTGTTCATTCAACTCAGCAGGGTACAGTACAACGCAAGGCAATTTGATTGCGGAGATGACAGGCTTTGATGCGATAGCTAAACCAATACAAGACAAAGCTGGAGCGGTGAATCCGCCTGCGATTGCAGACAGCTTGTGTATGCTGCAGAAGAGTTATCGTTTCGATGCGCGCTCAGGTATCGGGCAGTTGGCAAAAGCAATCAACAACGGCTCTGCGAATCAAGTAGATCAAGTCTTTGCTAAAGGATTTGGCGATATCGAAAATCATCCCCTGTCGAGGGACAGCTATAATTTGATGCTGCGTACCTTGGTTAACGAGTATGGTGCGTATCTCAACCGAATGAATGTGCCGTTGGAAGAGCTAGAAACCCAAGAAGCGCGAGCGAAATCTGTGCTCGATTTGTTCAGCCAATGTCGATTGCTGTGTTCTATTCGTGAAGGGGACTTTGGTGTTAAAGGCCTCAACCACAGAATCGAAAGGGCGCTTGCCGCAAGACGTTTGGTGAATCCGCACAACGATGAATTGTGGTATCACGGGCGACCAGTCATGGTGACGCGTAATGATCATGGTTTAGGTTTGTACAATGGTGATATTGGTATCTGTATGCTCGAAGCCGATTCAACGACTTTAGAGTCAAATAGTGCGAATTCCACACCTAGACTGAAGGTGTATTTTGAGTTGCCAGATGGCAGTGTGAAAGCCGTGCTTCCAAGCCGAGTCCCCGATCATGAGACCGCTTATGCGATGACGATACACAAATCTCAAGGCAGTGAATTTGATCTGACCTTAATGATCTTACCGCCAGACTTCAGCCCTATTTTAACGCGAGAGCTTATCTATACAGGGATTACGCGTGCTAAGAAACGACTGATGATGTTCAGCGACACAAATGTGTTGAAGCGTGGGATTAAGGTGAAAACAGAGCGAGTGAGTGGTTTAGGCAGTCGCTTAACGAATTAGTCGTTAATGGCCGCTAGAGAAGGGTTTGAACTTAGGGCTAGATAAACACAAAGCAACCATCCCTGGTTGCTTTGAACGTTATTAAGACTCTTTGCTTAAAAACGCTCGAGTAAACGATATATGGTTTATCTTGTACTTTGCTTGGCAATTCAAAATAAACTCTTTTAGATTCTCGCTAACAGGGAACACGCAGTGTACGTCTAGCCCTTCTAAGAATTGGTTATCAGCCATATCCCAAAAACTTTGCAGCGAGTTACAAACAATGGTTCTCATATCAATGTTGCTCTTTTTGCTGTTTATATTAACGAGCAGAGCTAATGGTTAGCGTGCTGACCGTCAACGGGTATAGCAATCCGTGCAGTGACCATCTCAATGAGTTCGATATGACTATCGAGATGGCAATTCCAATAAAAACATTTGTTAATATTATAAAGCGCCTAAATTCTATACAATTATTCGTGTGAGTGAAAGTGCATATTTGATAAATCTAATATAGTAAACGATTACATTTGCAATTATTTTTCCATTAAATTGAGATTTTGCTCCAAAACTTTATTTATACGTTTAGCGCTAAGATTTTTGAGTTTCTCTGATAGTTGTATAGCCCTTGTTTTTCCATCGGTAACTCGTCCACGCCTATCTCGTAAAACCCCTGCTCACGGAACCAGTGAAGGCTGTGCGTAGTAAGGACAAAGATCTGGTCGATATCACGAGATTTTGATTGGTGGCGCATGTAATCCAGCAGTAACTGGCCACGGTTTCCATCGCGATAGTCTGGGTGGATAGCAACACAGGCCATCTCTGCCATGTGGTCTTCTGGATACGCGTATAGCGCAGCGCAACCAATAATTAGGCCGTCTTTTTCGATAATGGTAAAGCGATA
The DNA here is from genome assembly GCF_963889365.1 of Vibrio sp. OPT20. NCBI lineage: Bacteria > Pseudomonadati > Pseudomonadota > Gammaproteobacteria > Vibrionales > Vibrionaceae > Vibrio > Vibrio sp. OPT20. The sequence continues at coordinate 137,072 of NZ_CAWPOA010000001.1, forward strand.
GATCTCTTGCTCTAACTGCTCTCTTGAACGGCGAACTAAGATGCCTTGTTCTTCCAGTGGACGAATGAGGTCAAAGATGCCCCCGATATCATCAATCTGAGCTTGTCTTACTTGCTCGGCACTTGCCATGACCACTTGGGTGCCAATACCATCAAAAGAGAATAGCTCTTGGATTAATGCGCCATCCACTTTGTAGCTGATTAGATGACAACGAGGTACCCCAGCACGACAAGCAGAGATAGCACCTTTTAAGAAGCGTAATGTACCAGTGCTCATATCTTCTTTAGGGTTCTGAGATTCCGTTAAGCGTTCTAGAATTTGCTTGGCGTCTTTAGGGAAGAGTTCAGCGAGCACATTACCGCTTTCATCGGTTACCCCTTGCTCTGAGCAAAAACCAATCAGCTTGTCGGCCGTTAAACGAATAGCAACTTGGGTTGCGACCTCTTCAGAAAGCAGATTAAAGCTTTCGCCAGTCACGGAGCTAGCAATAGGCCCAAGAAGGACGATAGAACCTTGGTCAAGTGTGCGATTAATCCCTTCGATGTCTATTCTACGAATACGCCCGCTGTGGCAATAATCCGTACCATCATCGACACCTAGCGGCTGAGCGGTAATGAAGTTACCACTCATCACATTGAGTTGAGTGCCTGCCATCGGGGTGTTGTTTAGGCTCATTGAAAGTCGAGCTGTGATGGCAAGTTGTAGTTGGCCAGCAGCCTGCATCGCGACACCTAAAGAATATTCGTCAGTAACTCTAATATTCTTATGGTAAGGCGTGTGGCAATCTTGCCTTGCTAATAGTTGGTTGATCTGTGGTCTTGCTCCGTGAACGAGAACAATTTTTACCCCAAGGCTGTGGAGTAAGGCTATATCGCTAATTATGTTGCCAAAGTTTCTATCGGCAACGGCTTCGCCACCAAGCATAATAACCATGGTTTTGCCACGGTGAGCGTTCACGTAAGGGGTTGATTGTCTGAAACCTTTTACTAGCGCTGTACTTCTTAATTTCACAGAACAAGTCCATTTGTGTTTATTTATTCGCTAATTTAGCATTTAAATTCAAATATAAACAACACCTTTTTTGGAATAAAGCGCAAACTATTCTCATCTAGGGTTCATTATATAAACTGTCTCAGTGTAGAATGCATATAGCATCTTTATGAGTCGTAACCGAATGCAACAAGCTCCAGCAACAAAGAACAAAATCGATGAGATTACCCAAGGCCTCTACAGTGAAGTTGAGCAACGCAATCAATCTAAGTTGAAGCGTAAGATTATTGAACGCTGTTTAATGGTTTTAGCTTTGGTGGGATCGTTTGCTGTGGTTTCCTTGTTCGGTGATGTGCTTTCCCGAGTACAAGATGCGGCAACGCCCGACAATCTGATATACGGTACGTGGGTAGAGCAGGACGTTGCACATTATGCGACAGACGAATTTCGACTAAATACTAATGGCGTGTCAGTGCGTGGGTCTGTTGTTTCGACGAGTTTTGACTTTGATGGTAACTACTTCGAATATAAAGCGGGTGATAAAACCTATCGCTTCCGCATGACCAATTCTGACAACACAGAAATGGTGCTCGATTCTGATAATCACTACAATCCCGTCTTCCGCCTTAAAGGCCATATCGAGAACTCAGTCCGATAGGTTATCTTATTGTAAACTCTTACAATCTACGATTGTGTTATCTGACTGTTTTTGTCATCCTCGATGCATAGAATTTTTAGGATGACTCTTGTGATTAAAAAATGGCTTCCCCTTGTCGCTGCCTCTTTCTTATTTGGCTGTGCTCAACCGACTGATCTTGCTCAACAACACCTTGATGACGAATTTCCCCGCACCTTAAATAAGGTCGATCAGGTTGAATCCAATAAACCAAGAGACTACACCGCATTTGCAGAGCAAGCTGAAATGGTGGTTTCTAAATCCCCTTCGATGGCTAAAATCTATGAGCCGCTTTATCAGCAACTCAATGAGTGGGCGATGCAAAGTGGAGATCCAAGCGAGCTCGCTAACTTTGGCGTTCAAACTGCTCAATTGGGTGGTGGTGATAAGCAAGGCAACGTTTTGTTCACGGGGTACTTTTCTCCCGTAATGGAGCTACGCCACGAAGCGAGTGAAGAATACCGTTTCCCTGTTTATGGACTTCCAGAGTGCGATAAAGAGTGTCCAACCCGCGAAGAGATCTACAACGGTGCATTAGAAGGTCAGGGCCTTGAGTTAGGTTACTCGGCGAACCGTATCGATCCCTTTATGATGGAAGTGCAGGGCAGTGGATTCGTGCATTTCGGTGATGACGATACGTTGCAGTATTTCGCATACGCGGGTAAGAACAATAAAGCTTACGTGAGCATTGGCCGTGTTTTGATCGAGCGAGGCTTAGTTCCACGCGAAAAAATGTCACTGAAAGCAATCAAAGAGTGGGTATTGGCAAACGATCCTGAAGTAGTCAAAGAGCTGCTTGAGCAAAACCCATCTTTCGTGTTTTTTGAAGCGAGAGACGACCTATCAGTAATGGGCAGCGCGGGCATTCCTTTATTACCTATGGCGGCAGTCGCGGGCGATCGCTCTATATTGCCTATGGGGACGCCAATCCTGGCTGAGGTTCCATTATTGAATGCAGATGGTACTTGGAGCGGTGCGCACCAACTAAGACTGTTACTGGTTTTGGATACCGGTGGCGCAGTTAAGCAAAACCATTTAGATCTCTACCACGGTATGGGGCCAAGAGCGGGAACTGAAGCGGGTCATTACAAGCATTTTGGTCGTGTATGGAAGCTTGGCTTAGATGGCAGTGCAACCGAAGCGCCTTGGGCTTTGCCTCCTGAAAAGGTCGAGTAAACAACAATAAAATAGGGCATTGAAAGCGAATCGCTAATCCCCTAGACTTTTAATTCAAGAGTGCGTATAAAACGCACTCTTTTCTTTTTCTCAGAAATAAATTGGCGGCAACAATGCGTGAATTGACCACTCCAGCTTCAGAAAACTATGACCAACGATTTGGTGGCACTCGTCGCTTATATGGCAATAGTGAAGTCGACATACTTAGAGCAGCACACGTGTGTGTGATCGGTATTGGCGGTGTAGGTTCATGGGCTGTTGAAGCGCTTGCTCGTACCGGCTTAGGTGAGCTGACTTTGATCGATATGGATGACGTGTGTGTAACTAACATCAACCGTCAGATCCACGCAATGTCGGGTACCGTCGGTAAGAGTAAAATCGAAGTGATGGCCGAGCGCGTCAAACTGATTAACCCTGAGTGTAAAGTGAACCTGATTGACGACTTTATTGGCCCTGATAATCAGGCTGAATACCTATCGAAAGAGTTCGACTTTGTGTTAGATGCGATTGATAGTATGAAAGCTAAGGCTTCACTGTTGGCATATTGTCGTAGCAACAAAATCAAGGTGATCACCACCGGTGGTGCTGGTGGGCAAGTCGACCCGACTCAAATCAAAGTGGCCGATCTGACTAAGACGATTCAAGATCCGCTCGCGAAGAAGCTAAAAGATACCCTTCGTCGTCATCATAATTTCCCTATGAACCCTGCGCGTAAGTTTGGTATCGATTGTGTGTTCTCAACTGAACAGCTGAAATACCCTCAAGCCGATGGCAGTGTATGTGCTGTGAAAGCAACAGCGGAAGGTCCAAAACGCATGGACTGTGCGACGGGTTTTGGTGCGGCAACGGTTGTAACCGCGACGTTTGGTTTTGTGGCTGTTTCGCGTATTGTAGAAAAGCTGATTCAAAAGCACTCTAAGTAGTTCTCTATTATTTGCTTGAGAACACTAAACCATTGTCACCTGTACATTTAGTCATAATTTATTGGATATTAAAATGATGTCATTCCCAAGCTCTCCATTCGGCACTGAAATTACCAGTGATGATATTGTCGCGAAGATGCAGACATTCAGCGGCTGGGAAGATCGTTATCGCCAAGTGATTCAATGGGGTAAGAAATTACCTAGCATGCCTGATGAGCTGAAGAGTGAGCAGGTTGTAGTTTCTGGTTGTGAAAGCCAAGTCTGGCTAGTTTCTCAGAACATCGACGGTGTTTGGTATTTTTGTGCTGATTCTGATGCTCGTATCGTGCGTGGTCTGATTGCATTAGTGATGGCTGCGTATGATGGAAAAACATCAGAGCAGGTTCAAGCGTTCGATATTGATGGTTACTTTGAACAAATCGGTTTAATTACCCACCTTAGCCCATCTCGCGGTAATGGATTAAAAGCGATCGTTGCTCAAATCCAAGAGCTAAGTGCTTAATATCTCTTAGATACACAGAAAAGAAAAGGGTTGACGCTAAACGGCAACCCTAAATAATCTCGCCACTCCCTAAAGCATATCAACGGCTTTTTCTATCGCCGCTACGAGCTTTTCAACATCATCCATGTTGTTGTAAATACCAAATGAAATTCGAACCGTGCCTTTCACATTAAGCGCATCCATTAATGGATGAGCACAATGATGTCCTGCACGCACTGCAACACCTTGCTTATCCAGTAGGGTCGCTATATCTTGATGGTGAACACCATCCATCACAAAAGTAATCACGCTTGCGTTGGGCTGATACCCCAAAACCTGAATATCATCCAGTTTACTGAGTGCACGGTAGGTTTCGTGCTGAAGCTGGTGGATATGATTTTCGACATCTTGCTGTGTAAAACCACTCAACCATTCTATCGCGGTGCTTAATGCAATCGCGCCGGCCACATTTGGCGTACCCGCTTCAAACTTCCCAGGCAGCTGTGAAAAAGTAGTGCCAGAAAAAGAGACGCGATCAACCATTTTGCCACCACCGTGCCAAGGTGGCATCGCTTCGAGCAATTCAAGCTTGCCGTAAAGTACACCGATACCCGCAGGGGCATAGAGTTTGTGCCCAGAGAATACGTAGAAATCCGCACCTAAAGCAGCAACATCAATAGGCTCATGAACGATCCCTTGCGCGCCATCAACCACCACAACCGCATTCATCTTGTGTGCTTTCTTGATGACGGCTTCAATCGGCTGACGAGAACCCGTTACGTTGGTTATCTGAGCTAATGCAACAATCTTGGTTTGTTCATTTAAAAGTGCATCAAACGCTGTGGGGTCAAATTCGCAATCCGATGTCATCGGTACTTTAACGACTTTAGCGCCGGTTTGTTCTGCAACAATTTGCCAAGGCACAATGTTGGCGTGATGCTCCATTTCGCTAACCAAGATCTCATCGCCAGGCTGAAGGGTACTTCTTGCGTAGGTTTGAGCGATCAGGTTAAGTGCTTCGGTGGCACCGCGAGTCCAAATGATCTCTTTTGAAGATCTTGCACCAATAAACTGAGCGACCTTATCTCTTGCCGCTTCAAACTGACTGGTCGCGTTCGCTGTTAAGCTATGACTACCACGGTGAACATTGGCATTTTGTTTGGAGTAATATTGGCTAATGGCATCAATAACCACCTGAGGTTTTTGTGTCGTTGCCGCGCTGTCTAAATAAATCAACGGCTGTTGATTGATGATTTGTGATAGCGCAGGAAACTGCTCTCGGATGTGATTGATATCAAGCATCTATTCTTACCTAAAATCTTGGGAATTGGTGCTAGCGTTGTGCTTAGCGGTATTGTTATTTTATCGCGACTTGTTAACCGTTGCTGACTAATCTTGATGATTCCAGCGATTTTCTTGCTCTTTGACTTGAGCGAACAGTCTTTGGGTAACGGGAACGTCTATATGATGCTTGAGTGCAGTCTTAATAAGGTAGCCGTTAATGAAGTCGATCTCGGTCTTGCGCTGGTAAAACATATCCTGCTTCATGGATGAGTTGTTCTGCGCCGTGGCTTGGATAACCTGTTTGACGCTTGCTTCTAATTCATCGAATGAACAAACGATCCCTTCGGCTTGCATAACCTGCGTGAGCTCTTTAACGATAGAACTCAAAATATCCTCAAACCTTTTATCTGCAAGTTCGCCATTCTTGATCTGTTCAAGGCCCGTGAGTGGGTTGATCGCACAATTGATGGCGAGCTTAGTCCAAAGTGCGGTTTCTATTTGTGGGTTCCAACGCACAGCAGGGAGAGCATCATCTAAGACATCAACTAAAAACGTACACTGTTGGCCAGTTTGGTTGAAAGCACCCAACTGGGTTTGTCCGATTCCTGTGTGAGATACATTATTGCGGTCGGGTTTGAATGCAGCTTGAGTAGTCGTCGCCAATATTATTGGGTAAGCATCAATTTGAGTAGCTATCTCATCAACCGCGCCCATTCCGTTATGCATGAACATGAGAATGGTGTCGGGATCGAGATGTTGAAGTAACGGAGTAGTGGCTTCTGCCACTTGCCAAGCTTTGACCGTGAAAATAACCAAGTCACTCGCTGATAGCTTTTCGATATTGTTGTTACTGAAGGAAAGGGAAGCTTGTCCATCAAGTGATAAGTCAATTGAGTTATCAGTGGAACGACTCCACAACGACACATTATGACCAGCTTGAAGTAGTTTTATTGCCCATAAAGAGCCGATGGCCCCTGGCCCAACAATAGTGATGTTCACAGCAATACCGAGATAAGAAAGTGATGCTGCAAGGATAGCGAGGCATTAAATGAAAGCAATAAAAAATGGCACCCGAGGGTGCCATTTAGGAAACTTTCTTAGAAGTTCGATTAGAACTTGTAAGTAGCTGCTACGTAATGAGCAAAGCCAGAAGTTTTGCCAGCTAAACCGCCATCTTTAAGGCCGTATACGTCGTTGTAAGCTTTTAGACCGTAACCTAGAGCAAAACGATCGCTATGCCAGTAAAGACCGTTGTACATTTGACCACCATGAGAAGAGTTCAATGCAGCGAAATCATCGTTAACACCAAATTGGTAATCAATGTAACCTTGGTAAGATACAAATGAACCATTTTCGAAGAAGTAGAATGGTTTGAACCAGTTAGCTGAAATTTGGTAACCATTCCAGTCTTTAGCGTTTAGATCGTACATACCGTATAGGTTTAGACCAACTTTACCTAACCATGGCACTTCTACATCAGAACCAAGACCAATGAATGTTTGGTATAGAGGCTCATTGGACTTAACTACAGGATTACCGTCTTGGTCTAATTCAGTAGTCTCGAAAGAGTACTCAGCGCCGCCATTGATTACAGTTTGGTTCGCGATGTATAGCTCTTTTACTGGGCCAAAAGACAGGTCTTTACCTGTAAGGCCATCTAGAGACATACGAGGTGCAAATTTTGCAAAGATACGGTCAGAACCAGCTTTGTCACTGCTGTCATTATTTAGAACATTAAAGAAATCAACGTAACCATATAATTCCCAAATTCCTGAACGGCCACCAAACTCCATTTCAATGTAGTCGTGTGAAGATTCACCTGGTAGCTCGTCGAATGCGCCCATTAGGTTGAACTGCATCCATTTGTAATCGTTCTTGTGAGTATCGCCGTCAGTATAGTCAGCTGCCATTACTGGAGCAGATGCTGCTGCAAGTAGGCCAAGAGTTAAAAGTGATTTACGCATAATGGAACTCTCTATGTTTAAAATAAGTAACCCGCTAATCCGTGCGTGTTTGTATGTCCGAATGCCGAGCATAATAGCGATTTTGTTCTCAAATAAAAGTGAGACAGAGTGAAAACTATAATTATTATGGTGAGCTTGATCACACTAACGATCTAAATGATGGAACTTTAATGTGTCAATGCATCTTGATGCACCTCTAATTCTATTGATTTTGTGAAACTCGATTATTTTGTGGATAAATAGGTGAAATACTGTGCTAAGCAAACGATTCTACTAATTAGAGTGACATGCATATCAAAATCAACAGTATTCCTTTCTAAGCGTTTTCTCTTTAAAAATGACTCATTCAAACCTCCTTTCAATCTTGTCTTTGATCTATTTTTGACCAACTTCGTAATGATGTTGGAATCAATTGATGAACAACTCATGTGATAAGTGACTAGGAATTTGAACCTAGATACTTTTTGAATCACGGAGAATCAAAGACAGTTCACTGCACTAGATTTTGAGACAATTTTTAAAGGTTAGTTATTGGACTAATCATTTGTGTGACGAGCTGGTCTAACTTTTTTGGAGAGAAGACCGATGAAATATTCACCAATACTCGCGGTAACGATATCAGCCCTGTTCATTGTTGGGTGTGATGATGACGATGAACCAACAACTCAACTTCAAGCTGTACATGCATCGCCAGATGCCCCGTTGGCTAACGTTTTAGTAAATAGTCAGGCTCGTTGGGGCGGTGTCGATTATGCTCAAGCATCCGGATATGCCTCAGTAGATCAAGGCCAAACCACTCTGCAAGTCGATGTCCAACTCCCAGGTGATGCAGTAGCGACTGTGATTCCGCCAAGCCAATTCGATTTGAGCGGTAACCTAGATTACACCGTAATGGTGGTCGGCGATGCTGATGGTTCTAATAACCCGGTTGAGGCTTTAGTTGTTACAAGGCCTGCTGAGGGAACGGCAACAAGTTCAAGTTTAGATGTGCAAGTTGTTCACGCGGCAACAGGGGTTGGGGATGTGAACTTATATGTAACGGCACCGAATGATCCATTGGGCGCTCCGCTTGGTACTCTCGGTTATAAGGACTTTACTGACGTACTCAATATCCCAGAAGGGCAATACCGAGTGAGATTAGAAACCGTGAGCGGTAGTGCTATTGCTTTTGACTCTGGAGAAATCACTCTTTCTGGCGGTAGCGAGCTAACGATTGCGGCGGTGCCAAGAGCTGATTCAAACAGTGCATCTCCGGTGAAGTTGATGGTGATGGATGGTCAGGGTTCATCTTTAATCTACGATATGGCAGAAAAGGCAGAAGTGAGAGTGGGGCATTTGGTTGATGGTGCACCTGATGTCGATGTGTTCGTTAACTCTACTAAGTTTGCTCCTCTTGATGCTCTGATGTTTAAAGAGATTCGCGGCTTCCTAGACTTGGCTGCAGGTAGCTACGATATTGATATTTACGAAACTGCAACGACGACTCCAACATTTATCGATGTTGATGGTTTAGCTGTATTTGCTGGGATGGATTACAGCATTTATGCCGTGGGTATGGTAAGTCCACTCAATTTGGAACCACTCGTTGTCCCTGAAAACCGTCGCCCGGTTGCGACCAGTGCGGTGTTAAACATTACCCATGCTGCGGCAAACCCAGTTGCAGCATCGGTTGATATCTACTTGACTGAGAACGTGGGAATATCTGGTAGCACTCCGGCATTAAGTGATGTGAAGTTCAAAGATTACGCGAATGGTATTTATGTTGCAGCGGGATCTTACTACGTGACAATTACAGTAGCAGGAGACCCAACTACTGTTGCCATTGACTCTGCGCCTGCAACTTTGGCTGACGGTGTTGTTTATCAAGTCGTCGCGATTGATGACTCGACGGGAACTGGTTTTAACTTAATCGTAAGTGATACAACAGATTAGCGTTTAAGTCTCTGCTGGCAGAAAGTAAAAGAGGGTAGCACTGGGCTACCCTCTTCTCTTTTGTTTTCTTTTACTCTTATTCGTGGTTGTTTTTGGCTTTTTCTAATAAATCAGTGAAAAAGTGGCGTAACGAGTAGAGCATGATCAAACTTGGAATCACCATTAACGACGTTAGTATAAAGAAGGTTGACCAATCATTGAGGAAGTCGACCAGCTCACCGCTAAATGAAGCCAGAGTTGTACGACCGAAATTTCCAAGTGATGCTAGCAAGGCATATTGCGTTGCCGAGAAAGCTTGCCCGGTTAGTAGCGTTAAGAAGGAAACGAATGCCACTGTCGAAAAGGCGGTTGTGAAGTTATCGACAATAATCGTTGCAAGGAATAAGTTTTCATTGGGTCCTACTTGAGCAATCCATGCAAACATTAGGTTGCTAGCTGCCATGGCTACGCCGCCAATCATTAGCCCACGTACAATACCAAATTTCACATTGAAGACACTGCCTAGCAAGGTGAAAAATATGGTTGCACCCCAACCAATTAACTTGGAGTAGTGGCCGATTTGTTCATTGCTAAAGCCGATCTCTTTATAGAAGGGAATCGACATTCTGCCTAAGAAGGCCTCACCTATCTTAAACAGGAATACGAACAGCAGAAGCGTAATAGCAACTTGAACACCGTTTCTCTTAAAGAAATCGTAGAAAGGCTCCAACACTGTAACGCTTAGCCAGGCCACAACTTTAGAGCCCACAACTTTATTATGGCGCTGTTGTGCTTCTTTTTGTAATGCTTCACGTTGTGTTGTTGGTTCTCCGACAAACAGGGTGAATAGCATCAGAATGATGACGACACCGGCCATGCCGTAATAAACACCATTCCAACCTATTGTATCGGCATTGATAAATGCGAGGTAACCAGGAAGAGAGTAGCCAGTCCACCATCCCATCACTGCCATTGCGGATGCTTGCGGCAATTTGGTAGATTCAGATTTAGGAAATGAATCAATACGGAAGGCATCAATGGCTATATCTTGGGTTGCAGACGCAATCGCAATTCCGAGAGCCAGCATTGAGGTGAACATCAAGTCATTGGCAGGGTTAACTCCGGCAATGAACAGCGTGCAGATCAATACAAAGCTTTGGCATAGAAATATCCAACTGCGTCGTTGGCCCAATATCGCATGTAGAATCGGCAGTTTGACTCGGTCTACCAGTGGTGCCCAAAGAAAGTTAATGGCATAGACGGCGAACACACTACCGAAATAACCGATAGCAGCACGAGTTAATCCTGCATCTTTTAGCCAGCCTGACATGTTAGAGCCGATAAGAACCCAAGGAAAGCCACTCGAACAACCCAACATAAACACCCAAAGTAGACGTTTATCTAGGTAGCTACGGAAGGTCTGCATCCAAGAAAGAGAGGGAGTGCCAGATGACATGGGGCGTCCTTGTATAGAAAAACGCCCTTAAGAGGTTAAGGGCGCTGTATGAGATTACTTAAGAAGTGTTACTTTGTTGATGATGATAGGGTCGGTTGGGATATCTGACATGCGGCCCATTCGCTTAGTTGGAATGGTTGCCATCTTTTGTACGACATCAAACCCTTCAGTTACCGTGCCAAAAACAGCGTAGCCCGGGTTACCACCTTTTGCATTCAAGAAGTCGTTATCCGAAAAGTTGATAAAGAACTGACGAGTTGCAGAGTCTGGCGCGTTAGTGCGAGCCATTGCGATCGTTGCTGTATCATTCTTTAGACCGTTACTGCCTTCATTTTTGATTGGGGCATAAGTCGCTTGTTGATTCATGTCTTGATCGAAGCCGCCACCTTGCGCCATAAAGCCAGGAATAACACGGTGGAAGATAGTGCCTTCGTAGCTGCCGTCAGCTACGTATTTTAGGAAGTTTTCAGTACTAACCGGAGCTTGCTCTTGGTTTAGCTCAATCGTGAAGTCACCTAATGTTGTTTCAACGTTCACTTTAGGGCCTGCCCAAACGCTCACGCTCACCAGCATTAATGCAATAGAAGTTAGAATACGGCTCATTAGAAACGTTCCTTCATGTAGTTTTGTAGTTCAGGGTCGTTCGCAATTTCAGTAAGAACCAAGTTGATCACATCGTTAAGAACCATTGAGATGTCGTCGTTTGAAGCACTTAGCGCTCCAGTACGAGTTGCGGTACCGTTGAATGTTTTAACGAGCTTACCTTCAGGTGTCTCGGCCGTTACTTCAAGCGTTACTTTACCGTCCATTTTGTTTTCCATAATGGTGTGTTCTACGGTAACAAGTGCTTCTTGAATCTCTAAAACAATTGAGTTTTCACTGTTTACGCTTGCTCGGAAACCTTGAGACTCTAACTGTTGAGCTACTGCGTTCTCTAGCGAAATACGCATGTTTTGTTTAGCGTGAATTGGCTGAATGTTTGAACGGCCACTATCAACCAAGGCTACATATTGAGCGGCACGAACATCTTTACTGGTTAGTGTGTATGTTTTGCCTTGTACAAGGTTGCTTGAGCTTAGTGAAGCTTCTGGCATTACATTGATCTGTTCTTGCTGAGGGGCAGAACATGCTGTCAATGCCATAATAGAAGCAGCCAAAATCAGTTTTTTCATTCCTTTATCCTTTCTAAATTCACACCAGAAGCTCGGTATCTTAAATTCTTGTGAAGTCGTTTCTGCTTATTTATTAAAATTCGCAGGCTCTCTTGTTGCTTGTAATATCTCAAATTTTTGGTTTAGTTCAAGCGTTTCAACGTTAGCTTCACCAAATAGTCTTGCTAGTTTGACATCGTATCCGAGGTGTCGGTTGCCAATAACAATTAATTTGCCTCCGTTGCTAAGAACATGCTTTGCATCACAGAACATTTGCCATGCAATGTGGTCTGTAATCGCTTGTTGCTGGTGGAACGGAGGATTACACATAACTAAGTAAGTGCTGTTCTTCTTGAAGCCATCTAAACAGTTGTTGGCGATGAACTGGAAGTTGCCTTCTTTACCAAGGTTATCCTTGACGTTTTGGCGCGCCGATTCCACCGCCATAAAGCTTTCATCCACACAGGTGATACGAGCTTGTGGGTTCAATTGCCCTGCTTTTACACTCAATACACCGTTGCCACAGCCTAAGTCGATGATATGACGTAGTTCAGGATCTTGAGGGATGTGCTCTAGCATATAACGAGCGCCTTGATCGAGTGCTTCCCCTGAGTAAACATTTGGTAAATTTTTCAGGCGGATATCTTCACCGTCTACGTCCCATTCAACATAAGGCTCTACTGTTTGAATCGGTTGGCAGTTTGGAGAAGAGAACACAAGGCGGTGCTTTTTCTTAGCCAGAGAGGTTTTGGTTTCACCGAGATATTTTTCAAACAGGTTCAGTGTTGAAGTGTGAATCTCTTTTACTTTATTCACACCAATCACTTGGCAGCCTTCAGACAATGCTTGGCGCAACTGGCTCAATTGCCATATTAGGTGGCGGTTGGTTTTTGGCAATTGCATGATCACAAGGTCGATACCGTGTGGGATATCATCCATCGTGTTCAAGAAGTTCACTCGGTTACTTTGATTGCGCTGTAAGTTTTTTAGCGTTCCGCGATGAGAAATGAAAGAGTCACTCATCATGGTCACGTCATGATCTTTGGAGAACCAAGCGGATAGGGCACCAAAACTGTCGTTCATGATCAGGATGTGTTTACCAGGTTCAAGATTCATCTCTTCAACATGGCTAATCAGATATTCGTCGCCGGCATCCCAAGCTTGAAGGGTTTCATTTGAACGGTTGGGGAAACGATTTAGGGTTAAAGTTCTATCGTGAAGGGTAAGTTCAGTTTTCATTGCTTGAGATACTTATGTAAGAAATAACAAAGATATTGTCTCAAATGCAGCCTGAACAAGATATAAAAAACTCGACTAAACCCCTCGAGTCAGCGATGAAATACTCAGACAGTCGGTTAGTTAGGGTTTATACTGGAGCGACAGATAATGCCAATACGCTATTTAAGGAATCACAATGATCCAAGAAGTTATCGAAACAAAATTGCACAATGAGTTTTCACCAAGTCATTTAAACGTGGTGAATGAGAGCTATATGCACAATGTTCCGGCTGGTTCTGAGAGTCATTTTAAAGTGATTGTTGTCAGCGATGTGTTTGAAGGTTTGCGTCTTATTGCTCGTCATAGAGCGGTAAATAAAGCACTATCAGAAGAGTTAGCGAACAATATTCACGCACTATCCATTCACACTTATACAAAAGATGAATGGATGAAGCAGCTAAATAACGTGCCAGATAGCCCGATGTGTATGGGTGGTGGTAAGTAAGATAATTAACCCATATAGAAGAGGCGGCTAGACCGCCTCTTTTGTCTCAAAATCTATCTGTTTTCTGTTGTTATATCACTCAAGCTGATGGTAAGTTGACCGACCAAAAATACCTACAATGAGTAATGTTTTTATTAACAGTGTTTCAACATAACACGTAAAATATTAGTTTGTGACAGAGTATTAATCTCTTGTTTAAAACACGTTCTAAAAGCCATTCTATCTGTGCGGCTCGTCAAATTTATACATATTTGAGAGTCCATATGCTTCAAATCTCACCAAATAAAGGCCGTATTCAAGTTATTGGTCATGGCATCAAGTTGTCAAAAAATGCTAGAATATGGCACCTGATAAATCTCACATAATTCTTGTGATGAGTTTATTAATGTATTGTTGCGATTTTGGTATCTCAAATTTACCAAAACCGGACACTGTAATGTCGTGTCTAAGGGCGATTTTAAAACGTCCTGAATTTACGCAATTAAAAGAATCTTTTTCCCGATAAAGTAGTGCAAGTGCGTATGATTACAATAAAGAAGGGTTTGGATCTTCCTATCGCAGGAACTCCATCCCAGGTGATTAATGATGGTAAGTCCATCACTAAAGTCGCCTTGCTTGGCGAAGAGTACGTTGGTATGCGTCCTACGATGCATGCTCGCGTTGGTGATGAAGTGAAGAAAGGCCAAGTTCTTTTTGCAGATAAAAAGAACCCAGGTGTTGTATTTACTTCTCCAGCAAGCGGTAAAGTTATTGAAGTGAACCGTGGTGCTAAGCGTGTTCTTCAATCAGTAGTGATTGAAGTAGCAGGCAATGAGCAAATCACGTTCAATAGCTATGAAGCTAACCAACTAGTAGGCCTTGACCGTGAAACGGTTAAAGCTCAGTTAGTTGAGTCTGGCGCATGGACCGCTTTGCGAACTCGTCCGTTCAGCAAGGTTCCAGCAGTTGATTCTGAAACTCAGGCTATTTTTGTTACTGCTATGGATACTAATCCGCTAGCAGCTGAGCCAGAATTAATCATTAACGAGCAGTCTGATGCTTTCGTTGCTGGTTTAGATCTTCTTTCAACTCTGACTAACGGTAAAGTGTACGTTTGTAAAAAAGGTACTAGCTTACCTCGTTCAGCTCAGTCTAACGTTGAAGAACATGTTTTTGATGGCCCACACCCTGCAGGTCTTGCAGGCACGCATATGCATTACCTGTATCCGGTAAATGCACAAAATGTAGCGTGGAGCATTAACTACCAAGACGTGATCGCATTCGGTAAGCTTTTCCTTACTGGTGAGATTTACTCTGAGCGCGTTGTTTCTCTGGCTGGTCCAGTAGTTAACAACCCTCGTCTAGTTCGTACTCAAATTGGTGCTAGCCTTGAAGAGTTGACGGACAGCGAGTTGATGCCAGGTGAAGTTCGCCTGATCTCAGGTTCAGTGCTATCTGGTGTTCACGCTTCAGGTCCACATGCTTACCTTGGCCGTTACCATCAACAAGTTTCGGTTCTTCGTGAAGGTCGTGATAAAGAGCTATTCGGCTGGGCTATGCCTGGTAAGAACAAGTTCTCTGTTACTCGTTCATTCCTTGGTCACGTGTTTAAAGGTCAGTTGTTCAATATGACAACGACAACGAACGGTAGTGATCGCTCTATGGTTCCAATTGGTAACTACGAGAAAGTAATGCCATTAGATATGGAGCCTACTTTGCTGCTTCGCGATCTATGCGCTGGTGACGTTGATAGTGCACAAGCACTTGGTGCGCTAGAGCTAGATGAAGAAGATTTAGCACTGTGTACCTTTGTATGTCCTGGTAAGTACGAGTACGGTCAGTTACTTCGTGAATGCCTAGATACAATTGTGAAGGAAGGGTAATTTTCATGGGCCTTAAAAAGTTTATTGAAGACATCGAGCATCATTTTGAACCAGGTGGTAAACACGAAACGTGGTTTGCGCTTTACGAAGCAGCAGCAACACTTTTCTACACACCAGGTACTGTTACAAAGAAAAGCTCGCATGTCCGTGATAGCGTTGATTTAAAACGTATCATGATCATGGTTTGGCTTGCGGTATTCCCAGCAATGTTCTGGGGTATGTACAACGCAGGTGGTCAGGCTATCGCAGCACTAAACCACATGTATTCAGGTGCAGAACTAGTTTCTATCATTGATGGTAACTGGCACTACTGGCTAACCGAAATGCTTGGAGCCTCCTTAGGGGCCGATGCAGGTTGGGGCAGTAAGATGCTCTTGGGTGCGACTTACTTCTTACCTATCTACGCAACGGTATTTATCGTTGGTGGTTTCTGGGAAGTACTGTTCTGTATGGTGCGTAAGCACGAAGTCAACGAAGGTTTCTTTGTTACTTCTATCTTATTTGCGCTTATCGTTCCGCCAACGCTTCCTCTATGGCAAGCAGCACTAGGTATTACCTTTGGTGTTGTTGTTGCGAAAGAGATCTTCGGTGGTACGGGTCGTAACTTCTTGAACCCTGCTCTTGCTGGTCGTGCGTTCCTGTTCTTTGCATACCCTGCACAGATTTCAGGTGACGTAGTTTGGACTGCTGCAGATGGCTTCTCTGGTGCAACTGCTCTTAGCCAATGGGCTCAAGGCGGCGGTAGTGCACTAATGAACGTAACATCAGGTGAAGCAATCACTTGGATGGACGCATTCATTGGTAACATTCCAGGTTCTATCGGTGAAGTTTCAACGCTTGCACTTATGATTGGTGCAGCAATGATTGTTTACATGGGCATTGCTTCATGGCGCATCATTGCGGGTGTAATGATCGGTATGGTTGCAGTATCAACACTATTTAACGTGATTGGTTCTGACACTAATGCAATGTTCAGCATGCCTTGGCATTGGCACCTAGTTCTAGGTGGTTTCGCATTCGGTATGTTCTTCATGGCGACTGACCCGGTATCAGCTTCATTTACCAATAAAGGTAAGTGGTGGTACGGCATCCTAATCGGCGCAATGTGTGTAATGATTCGTGTAGTTAACCCTGCATACCCAGAAGGCATGATGCTTGCGATTCTATTCGCAAACCTATTTGCTCCTCTGTTTGACCACGTTGTAATCGAGAAGAACATTAAGCGGAGACTAGCGCGCTATGGCAAGTAATAACGATAGCATTAAAAAGACGCTGTTTGTTGTTATCGCATTGAGCCTAGTGTGCTCAATCATCGTTTCAACAGCTGCAGTTGTTCTTAAACCTAAGCAACAAGCTAACGCAGTTCTGGATCAGCAAACTAAGATCCTTGAAGTTGCGGGCATTGAACTTGCGGGTAATATCCCAGCACTGTACGCAGAGAACATCGAACCTCGTCTAGTTGATTTCGCTACTGGCGATTTCGTTGACGGCGACGCTGCTGCATACGACCAACGTAAAGCGGCAAAAGATCCGGCTCAGTCAATCAAGCTTTCAGCTGAAGATGACATCGCTAAGATCATTCGTCGTGCTAACACGGGTACGGTATACCTAGTGAAAGATGGCGCTGAAACTTCTAAAGTTATCATCCCTGTTCACGGTAACGGTCTATGGTCAATGATGTACGCATTCGTTGCGGTAGAAACTGATGGCAACACAGTTTCTGGTATCACTTACTACGAGCAAGGTGAAACTCCTGGACTTGGTGGTGAAGTTGAGAACCCAACTTGGCGCGCTCAATTCGTTGGTAAGAAATTATTCGACGAAAACCACAAACCTGCTATCCAGGTTGTTAAAGGTGGCGCTCCTCAAGGTTCTGAGCACGGTGTAGATGGCCTTTCTGGTGCAACACTGACCAGCGTTGGTGTTCAACATACATTTGACTTCTGGTTAGGTGATATGGGCTTTGGTCCGTTCCTAGCAAAAGTTCGTGACGGAGGTCTGAACTAATGTCTAGTGCAAAAGAAATTAAAAAGAGCATCTTAGCGCCTGTGTTGGATAACAACCCAATCGCGCTACAGGTTCTTGGTGTGTGTTCTGCTCTTGCGGTAACCACTAAGCTAGAAACTGCATTTGTTATGACTATCGCGGTAATGTTCGTTACTGCTCTGTCTAACTTCTTCGTTTCTTTGATCCGTAACCACATTCCTAACAGTGTGCGTATCATCGTTCAGATGGCAATTATCGCATCATTAGTAATCGTGGTAGACCAAGTGCTTAAAGCATACTTATACGATATCTCTAAGCAGCTATCTGTATTCGTTGGCCTAATCATTACTAACTGTATTGTAATGGGTCGTGCTGAAGCATTCGCAATGAAGTCTGCGCCAATCCCATCTTTCATCGATGGTCTTGGTAACGGTCTTGGTTACGGTTTCGTTCTTATCACTGTTGGTTTCTTCCGTGAGCTTCTAGGCTCTGGCAAACTATTTGGTATGGAAGTACTACCTCTAGTGAGCAACGGTGGTTGGTATCAGCCAAACGGCTTGATGCTTCTAGCACCTTCTGCATTCTTCCTAATTGGTTTCTTGATTTGGGCAATTCGTGTGTTCAAACCAGAACAAGTAGAAGCGAAGGGGTAAGGTAGTCATGGAACATTATATTAGTCTGCTAGTTAAATCGATTTTCATCGAAAACATGGCGCTTTCTTTCTTCCTAGGTATGTGTACATTCCTAGCGGTTTCTAAGAAAGTTAAAACTTCTTTTGGTCTTGGTGTTGCGGTAGTTGTAGTACTTACAATCGCTGTTCCTGTAAACAACCTTGTTTACACACACATCCTAAAAGAAAATGCACTTGTTGCCGGTGTCGATTTAAGTTTCCTTAACTTCATCGCATTCATCGGTGTTATCGCTGCACTTGTACAAATCCTAGAGATGGTTCTAGACCGTTTCTTCCCACCTTTGTACAACGCACTAGGTATCTTCCTTCCATTGATCACAGTTAACTGTGCAATCTTTGGTGGTGTATCTTTCATGGTAACTCGTGACTACAACTTTGCTGAATCTGTTGTTTACGGCTTCGGTTCTGGTGTGGGTTGGATGTTAGCTATCGTTGCTCTTGCGGGTATCCGTGAGAAGATGAAGTACTCTGACGTACCTCCAGGTCTACGTGGCCTTGGTATCACGTTCATTACTGTTGGTCTGATGGCGTTAGGCTTTATGTCTTTCTCTGGTGTTCAACTGTAGGGTAAGCACCCAGTAATAAGGAATAACAAATGCAAAGCATTATTCTTGGCGTAGCGATGTTTACCATTATTGTATTGGCTCTAGTACTAGTGATTCTTTTCGCTAAGTCTAAGCTAGTACCATCAGGTGACATCACTATTGCTGTAAACGGCGACCCTGAAAAGGCGATCGTTACTCAACCTGGTAGCAAGCTACTTGGCGCCCTAGCTGGCGCTGGTATCTTCGTATCGTCTGCTTGTGGTGGCGGTGGCTCTTGTGGTCAGTGTCGTGTAAAAGTTAAGTCTGGTGGTGGCGACATCCTACCAACTGAACTTGATCACATCACCAAAGGCGAAGCTCGCGAAGGCGAACGTCTTGCATGTCAAGTTGCTATGAAAACTGACATGGAGATTGAGCTAGACGAAGACATCTTTGGTGTTAAGAAGTGGGAATGTACAGTTATCTCTAATGATAACGAAGCTACTTTCATCAAAGAGCTAGCACTTGCTATCCCTGAAGGTGAAGAAGTTCCATTCCGCGCGGGTGGTTATATTCAGATTGAAGCTGAACCACATCACGTGAAATACGCAGATTACGATATTCCTGACGAATACCGTGGTGACTGGGATAAGTTCAACTTGTTCCGTTACGAATCTATCGTTAAAGAGCATTCGATTCGTGCTTACTCTATGGCTTCATACCCAGAAGAGAAAGGCATCATCAAGCTTAACGTGCGTATCGCAACTCCGCCGCCAAACAACCCTGACGTAGCTCCTGGTGTGATGTCTTCATACATCTGGTCTCTTAAAGAAGGCGACAAATGTACTATTTCTGGTCCATTTGGTGAGTTCTTTGCTAAAGACACAGACAATGAAATGGTATTCATCGGTGGTGGTGCAGGTATGGCGCCAATGCGTTCGCATATCTTCGACCAACTTAAGCGTCTTAACTCTACTCGTAAGATGTCTTACTGGTACGGTGCACGTTCTAAGCGTGAGATGTTCTACATTGAAGACTTCGACGGCCTAGCGGCTGCAAACGAGAACTTCGTGTGGCACTGTGCACTGTCTGATCCTCAACCAGAGGACAACTGGGACGGTTACACAGGTTTCATCCACAACGTATTGTACGAAAACTACCTGAAGGATCACGAAGCTCCTGAAGACTGTGAGTACTACATGTGTGGTCCACCAATGATGAACGCGGCTGTTATCGGCATGCTGAAAGATCTTGGTGTAGAAGATGAAAACATTCTACTAGATGACTTCGGTGGTTAATCCATTTAAGTGATTGATATTATGGCTGACTCTTACGAGTCAGCCATTTGTTTTTCTAAGACTACTCGTGACAACAAACTGGCTTATATAAGAAAGAGTAAGGCATTCAAAATACCTATTTTTTACTCTTATTTTTCCTTATATAAATCCTTAACCTTAAACAGGAGTAAGCAAGTGAGAATTTGGCTTGTTGCATTAACTTCTTTGATTTTTCTTGCGGGCTGTGATCAGGCAAGAGAGCAAGTGCATTTAAGTGGCCCTACAATGGGTACCAGTTACAATATTAAGTACATCAATGGTGATGAATTTCCTGAGTCTAACGAAGTTCATACCGAGATCGACCGTCTGCTTGAAGAAGTGAATGATCAAATGTCGACCTACCGTGAAGACTCAGAACTGAGCCGTTTTAACCAGCATAAAGGTGCCGATGCATTCGAAGTATCTGAACAAACAGCTACTGTTGTGAAAGAAGCGATTCGTTTGAACGGTCTTACTGAAGGTGCATTGGATGTTACGGTTGGACCATTAGTTAACCTTTGGGGTTTTGGTCCTGAAGCGCGTCCTGAAGTGGTTCCATCAGATGAAGAGCTTGCGGCTCGCAAGGCTAAGGTTGGTATTCATCACTTAAGCGTTGATGGTAATAAGCTAAGCAAAGACTTGCCTAACTTGTATGTTGACCTTTCAACTATCGCAAAAGGTTGGGGTGTGGATGTCGTTGCTGATTACCTTGATTCAATTGGTATTCATAATTACATGGTAGAAGTCGGCGGTGAAATCCGCTTGAAGGGTTTAAACCGTGAAAGTGTGGGTTGGCGCATCGCCATAGAGAAGCCAACTATCGACGAGCGCAACATTCAAGAGATCATCGAGCCGGGTGATATGGCGATCGCAACATCTGGTGACTACCGTAACTATTTTGAGCGTGATGGTGTTCGTTACTCACACATCATTAACCCTGAAACAGGCAAGCCGCTTCATCATAAAGTGGTTTCTGTAACCGTTTTAAACCCGTCTTCAATGACTGCAGATGGCTTATCTACAGGCCTTATGGTCTTAGGTGAAGAAAAAGGACTGGAAGTCGCGAACCAACATAACATCCCTGTGTTCATGGTGGTAAAAACAGCAGATGGCTTTAAAGAAATTGCTTCTGAAGCATTTAAGCCATACTTAGGTAAATAAGGTAAGCGAGATAATTATGAATACATTTCTGATTACATTTGGTGTTTTTCTTGCAGTAATCGCAGCGATGTCTATTGGCTATATTATCCAAAAGAAAGTTGTGAAGGGTAGCTGTGGTGGCTTAGGTGCTGTTGGTATTGATAAAGTATGTAACTGTCCTGAACCTTGTGATGCGCGCAAAAAGCGTGAAGCACGTGAAGCGTACCGCGAAGAGAAACTGGCTGAGCGTCAGCAAAAAGAAGCTTCTTGGAATAAAGATCGTATTGCTTAATTGCGATTAGCAGCGAAACCTGTTCCCCAAAAAACAAAGAGCCCAAGGTTAACACCTTGGGCTCTTTTCATTTTAAAGGCTGACTCGGCTCGTGCTCTAGGAAAGCAGGAGTTACTCATTAACGCGTTGAAGGTTATTACGAGCGCATATCAACTGGTTTCGACCTTGCTTTTTCGCGGTATAAAGTAGCTCGTCTGCTGCTTTGATTTGCTCGTCTAAAGAGCCTTCTTGGTCGGTCACGCCAATGCTCATGCTCACTTTAATCACATGTGAATCATACTGCACTTCATGATTTTCAATTGCGACTCTCATGGATTCCAAGGTCTCTATAAAATCTTCAAATGGTTCGCATGACTGAATGCAAAACTCTTCGCCACCGAAGCGAACTGCTAAATCATCTTTAAAGTGCTCTTTGATGATTTTACCAACCTCAATTAATACCGCGTCACCACCATCGTGGCCGTAGGTATCATTCACCTTTTTAAAAAAGTCGATATCCATCATAGCGATACTGCGATGTTCGCAGCCTTTGCATGTTTGATTGAAAAGGTAGCGACGGTTCCAAAGTCCGGTCAGAGCATCCTCGTTTGCATGACGAAACAGTTCGTTGGTTGCTTCTTTCATGTCGAGCAATTGGTGAATACGGCAGAAAAATTCTTCTTGGTTAAATGGCTTATAAAGGAAGTCGTTGGCGCCAGCTTTAAGGAAGCGAGCGGTCATTGTGCGATCATCACTGCCAGATAGGCCGAGAATAGCAAGTTGATTACGATCGTGTTGGACTCGAATATCACGGGTCATCGAAATGCCGTCTTTGTTCGGCATGTCATGGTCGGTAACGACAAAAGTGATATCAGGATCGTTTTGGAGGAGCTCTAGTGCTTGCTCTCCATCTACCGCTTGAATCGTTTGAATATATTGATGCTCAAGAAGTTGGACGACATATCGACGAACCACTGCAGAATCATCAACTACTAAGGCTTTATGGTATCGGTTATTCGAGATTCGATTAACCAGAGGAAGTAAGTAACTGACTGACGACATGCTGTCTTTGAGGATGTAATCAAGCACACCTTTTGCGAGTACTTGCTCTCGAAGTGTGTTGTTGAACATGCCCGTGAGCACAATGATTTTTTGTTGATAGCCGAGTACCAAATCAATGATCTCACCATCTTGGCCATCGGGTAAGCAGTAATCGAGCACCGCACACAAGAAATCCGTCTCTTGCTCTAAGATAGCTTTGGCTTCTGCTACAGATTCAGCCAGTGAAACATCATAGCCATCATTTTTAAATTGCTGGTACAGGTAGTTTCTGAATGCACGACTGTCTTCTACTACTAGTATTTTCTCACTCAAAAGCTATCCCTACTTATAGACTAAATACTCCTTAACAATACTATCAGAATAGTAGGCGGCTATTGAAGAGAAACCTGTTGAGCTGGACTCCAGATCATTTTAAATCTAGGAATAATTGATTATACTGTTCATAGATACAGTTGTAAGGTTGAGTTATTCCTAAATGTGTAGTGCGGGCGAAGAGAAAGTTAGAAAAATAATCCATGTTGATATGGATTGTTTTTACGCAGCTGTAGAAATGCGAGATAACCCATCTTATAGAAATCGACCGCTCGCAGTCGGTGGACACGAAAAACAGCGCGGGGTTTTGAGTACATGTAATTACGAAGCTCGCAAGTTTGGTATTCGTTCTGCAATGCCAACAGGAAAAGCGCTGCAGCTTTGCCCCAACCTGTTGGTTGTTCCTGGGAGAATGTCGGTCTACGTCGAAATATCGAAAAAGATCCGCGAAATTTTTTCTCGATACACATCCATCATTGAACCTCTTTCTTTGGATGAAGCTTTCCTTGATGTCACCGATTCCAAGCAATGTCATGGTTCGGCCACACTGATTGCAGAGGCGATTCGTCACGATATCTGGAATGAACTCAACTTGACCGCTTCGGCTGGCATCGCTCCAATAAAGTTTCTAGCGAAAGTAGCGTCGGATATGAACAAACCTAACGGACAGTTTGTGATTCCTCCGCAAGACGTACAAGCTGTGATTGATGAGCTCCCACTCGAAAAGATTCCCGGTGTTGGCAAGGTCAGTATCGAAAAACTGCATCAAGCAGGCTTCTTTACTTGTAAGGATATTAAGGAGTCTGACTATCGCGATCTATTGCTCAGGTTTGGCCGTCAAGGTGCATCACTATGGAAGCGTAGTCATGGGGTTGATGACCGAGAAGTTATCATCGAACGTGAACGAAAATCGGTAGGTGTGGAGCGCACCTTTACTCAAAATATTTCAACCTACGCTGAATGTTGGCAGGTGATCGAAGATAAGCTGTTTCCTGAACTCGAAATTCGCCTAGCAAAGGCTAGCCCAAGCAAAGCGATCATCAAGCAGGGCATTAAGCTTAAGTTCGCCGACTTTCAACAAACCACTATTGAACACATACACGCCTCTCTTGATCGCGAACACTTCAAAGAACTGTTAAGTGAAATACTGAAAAGACAACAAGGGCGAGAAATACGCCTGCTTGGTTTGAGCGTGATGCTACAGCCTAAAGACCAGATGCGTCAGTTGAGTTTCTTTTAGGCTGTCTTGTTTAGGGAGTAATAAGAATAGAGGGTAGGTGAGGATAGAGGGTAGGTGAGGATAGAGGGTAGGTGAGGATAGAGGGTAAGTGAGAATAGAGAGTAATGAGATGCACACAGATAAGTACCGACTAGATTTGATAACCTAGTCGGCTTTTTCTAAATATAGAAGTTGGCTTATCTAGGAAGTTGTTTAACTCGCGCTAAGGTATCACTGAATGGTTGCTGCTCTAACTTTCCGTAACCGACCATTTTGCTGGCTTTAAGCTTGGTTGAAAGCGGGGTTGCTATTCCGCATAGAAAACGCGTAATGGCTTCGTCAGTGATTAATTGTTGACTCTTAGATACAAATTCATGAATCCATGTTATTACGGTTTCGTCGTCAACGGGATCAACATCGACGGTTGGTAATATTGCTACCTCACCACGGCATACCGAGCAATGACCACAGTTTGTTGGTGCCTTATCATCGGCAAAGTAGCTCGCTAGGCGTGAGCTTAGGCAAGTGTCTGCCTCAAAGAAGCTCAGCATTTGGTTAAGACGGTTTATTTCACTGTTCTCTTTTTCTTTAAACAATTCAGTTAGACGTTCCGATAACTGCATCATGTCTTCAGAGGTGTTGTGGATAGCATACACATCTGTGATCTGCTTACTTTCCAATTCAATCCAACCTTGTTCATTGAAATAATCGATTGCCGCAATCACACGCTGACGATCAGTCTGGAAGTGTGTCCACAGCGCATCGAAATCAACTTGGCACCAGACTCTGGCTTGAGGCGAGCACTGGAAAATCGCTTCGACAAAATGACGACGTTCGCCTTGGAATTGTTCGGTGATCTGCTGTTTCGGGCGAACGAACTTAAATTTGTAGTCAGCGAAGTAGCTGTACTTCGGCTCAATCACGCCTTCAATTTCGAGATACACCAGTAGTGTTTTTAGCGGTAACTGACGAATATTGGATTCACGTGATAGCTGGTTAAGCATGATCTCCCATTGATTCGAGCCAGCAGCGACAATGTTCTGGTTTTCGTAGATCTCTTTTAATACCGCTTGGATCGATATGTTGTCTGGCGTATCGCCAAATACGAAGTTCTCTAGTGTACTGAGGCCGTACTTGTTGGCGAGAAGAATACATGCTGAAGGCTGGCCATCTCGGCCTGCTCGACCGATCTCTTGCGAGTAGTTCTCTATCGATTTTGGTAAATCAAAGTGAATGACTCGGCGAATGTTGGATTTATCGACGCCCATACCAAACGCAATGGTGGCCACGATACAGTTCACGTCATCATTCATGAATTGATGTTGAATTACATCTCTGTTTTCTGGCTTAAGACCTGCATGATAAGCCACAGCATTAACGCCAGCGTTACGAAGTTGCTGAGCCACCATCTCTGCTGTTTGTTGAAGGGTGACATAAACAATAGTCGGAGCAAGAGAAGCTTGATTAACGACGTTGCACAAGGTTTCTAGTTTGCTGGTTTGTTCGCAAGGTTGAATAGACAGATCGAGGTTTTGACGATAGAAACCCGTAACCACAACACGTTCCTCATCGATATCAAACTTAGACTTCATATCTTGGATAACTGATGTGGTCGCGGTGGCTGTCAGTAGCAGTACCTGAGGAATATTGAGCTGTTTTTGGTATTGGGGAAGCTTTAGGTAGTCTGGTCTAAAGTTATGTCCCCATTCTGAAATACAGTGCGCTTCATCGACCACCAGTAACGAGATCGGCACTTGGGAGATAAACTGGCGAAAGCGCTCGTTCTTCAAGCGTTCAACGGAGATCATGAGGATCTTGGTGTCTCCGCTACGTACCGACTGCATCACTTGTTGGGTGGTTTGTTTGTCTTGGCTTGATTCGATTGCAGCTGCGCTAATGCCTTTGCTGTGCAAGAAGCTGAGCTGGTCTTTCATTAAAGCTAACAGTGGCGATATTACTAAGGTTAAATGTGGCAATGCTAGCGCTGGCAATTGATAGCAAAGCGACTTACCTGAACCGGTTGGGAATATGGCCGCCGTCGAATGACCAGATAGAACATTATCAATGACTTGCTTTTGCCCATTACGCAGTGAGTCGAATCCGAATACTTGTTTTAACTTCTGCTCAATCATTTATGTTCTACCTGAATTATTAAGTGTCGTATTGATGATAAAGCGAGCGTCCATTCATGATAGCGTCGCTTGATGAATCAAATGTCTTGCACCTGATTGTACCTAATTCTATTCTGTAGCTCCTATAGAAAAGCACCCCAATAGTATGAATAAGTCTGAGCTTCGCCAAATAATCTTAGAGCAACTCGAATCCCGACTACGTATCGCCCAATCTGCGACTCAGCGTGCGATTGATGCTGCGACCGATGAAGAGACTGTGCCTGAACATAAGTACGATACATTGGCATTAGAAGCTTCGTATCTTGCTCATGGCCAAGCCGTAAGAGTGCAAGAGTGTGAAGACGACATTCAGTGTTATCGTAACTTAGTGTTGCGCGACAGTGAGCTAATTACGGTGAGCAGCTACGTTGTGGTCATTGACGAGCATGATCAATATAAACACTTTTTTATGGGGCCGAGAGTCGGCGGACTTTCTGTCACGTGGAATGATAATGAGATTGCCATCGTGACGGCAAATGCACCTTTTGGCCAGGCTCTAATGGGTAAAGAAGTCGGTGATGAAATTGAGTTTAAGGTCGCAGATAAACAGTTTTGCTATGAAGTAATATCTATCGACTAACTGAGTAACGTATATATAAAACGTTTCTCTGACAAAGAAGCATATACCAAGGGTATAGTAATTTGTCAGATTGATGAGAGGATGTTATGAAAAACAAAATATTTATTAAAAACAATGTATTAATCGCATCGTTAACAGCGGTAATCTCTTTTGTGAGCCTGCCAACGTTTGCTGCTCAGTGTCGAGTTGATTTGAAAAATGAATTGCGAATCGATGACCAAAAAGTCGAAATCCATCAAGTGAATGGTGATACTGCCGTTTTCGATGGCAACAACGACTTATATATCCATGGTGAGAAGGTTGAGCTTGATGCCGACCAACAAGCGGCGATTGAAAAATACCGCGAAAGCATGAGTGAGTACTTACCACGAGCGAAACAAATGGCGAACGATAGCCTAGCGTTAGCGAATGACGTGATTGATGATATTGCGGCTAGCCTAGATTCACCGGAATCATTTGATAATGTAAAAGAATCAATGAAAACCTACTTTGCTGAACTGGAAGCTCGTTACTACAAAGATGGCGAGTTAGTGTTACCAGCTGAAAGCTTTGATTCGATGGCCAACGGTTGGTCTGAAGATTTCGAGAAGGCGAAAGAAATCTTTAATCAAGAATTTATCTCCAGCGCTTTTAATGCGATGTCAGAAAAAATGAAACAAGACGGTGGTTTAAACCTTACCGAATTGGCTGATAGCATGGCTGAATTAAAGCTGAAAGTTGAAGAGCGAATGAAAGAACACTCTCAACAAGTGCAAGAGGAAGCGAATGAGTTCTGTGATTCTCTTGATGAGATGGCGGAACAAGAGCAAGAGCTGCATGAAATCATTCCGAACCTAAAAGACTATCAAGTATTCACGATCTAATCTGAATTGACTGATGAATCACAAGAGCACCGTTTGGTGCTCTTTTTTTATGGGTTAAATAAGCTAACAATTAACTTAGGAATGCCTCTCAGTAGGTGGATCAATCGTTGTCTTGATTTTATGTGGTCAGTTAGTCTGGGTAATTGTTAATAACTTGGTCTTAAATACTAAATGGATTGTAAAAATAAGATAATTGTTCATTTATTGGTTGTGCCTATCATTGCTTTTGATTACTGTACTTATCAACTAGTTCACTGATTTTTGATGCGGGCAATATGGACCAACAATCTTCCTCTTCAAGAGAGCACTTTAGCTCTCGTTTGGGTTTTATTTTAGCAGCGGCGGGTGCAGCGGTTGGCTTAGGTAATATTTGGGGTTTCCCAACTCAAGTTGCCAGTAACGGCGGTGGCGCTTTTCTCTTAGTCTATTTGATCATGATTTTCGTGGTCGCTTTCCCAATGCTGGTGGTTGAGATGGCTATTGGTCGTCACGGTCAAGCAAACCCTGTCGATAGCATGCGTTCATTGACGACAAACCCTTTGGGTAAGAAAGTCGGTGAGTTTGTCGGTTGGGTCGGATTGAGTGTGCCAAGCGCCGTGTTGGCATTTTATAGTATCGTTGGTGGTTGGTTGATCTGCTTCCTAATCGGCGCTGTTGCTGATCTGATTGGTCTTGAGGCTGTTGCTGATTGGTTTAAAGGCTTCAGTGTTGGGCGCAACGTATTTGGTACCGTCGCATTTTATGTACTGACTATCTTGATTGTGCAGGGCGGTGTTAAGCAAGGCATCGAGAAATGGTCGACTCGTTTGATGCCTGCGCTATTTGTTTTATTTGGCTTATTGTTTGTTTACATCATGACGCAATCTGGCGCGATGGAAGGCCTAAAACACTACTTGGTTCCGGATTTTGAAAAAGTTTGGGATAGAAAATTGATTTTGGCAGCAATGGGACAAGGCTTTTTCTCGCTAACCATTGGTGGTTGCTCGATGTTGGTTTATGGCTCTTACTTGAGTAAGAAAGAGAACCTGCCCAAAATGGCAATGAACGTTACCTTAGTTGATACCGCTGTCGCTTTTATTGCGGGTTTAGTCGTGATGCCTGCAATGTTTGTTGCGATGCAGAAAGGGGTACAAATCTATGCGGAAGATGGCTCACTATTAAGTTCTGATACGCTTGTATTTACAGTTCTGCCGTTGATGTTTGATAGCTTAGGCGTGCTTGGTCAGATCTTCGCGATTGTTTTCTTCTTATTGCTAACGATTGCGGCACTGACTTCATCGATTTCGATGCTTGAAGGCCCTGTAGCACTAGTGAGCGAGCGTTTCAATACCAGACGAACGCCTACGAGCTGGGTAATTGGTGGTGTTATCGCGTTGTTTAGTGTGGTGATTGTTTACAACTTTGCCGCGATGTTTGGCATGGTTGCGATGATAGCGACTCAGTACCTTCAACCGGTCGCAGCACTGATGTTCTGCGTGTTTGGTGGTTGGGTATGGAGTCGAGCTTCTAAGGTGAAAGAGCTTGAACATGGCTGCCCTGACTTCCAGCTTGGTTGGTTTGGTAAAGTGTGGCCAATGTATGTGAAGTTCGTGTGCCCAATATTGGTGGCAACAGTTATCTGGGCTTCATTTGGTTAGTAGATCATTTAGCATCTAGATGATTAGACTTGCAGTTCAAGGCCACTTTTAATGAGTGGCTTTGTTATTTTGTATTGAACAAGCTTGTTTTGCTCGATAGAAAAAAGGCGCTGAACATACAGTTCAGCGCCTTTTCAATTTTGGTTTAAGCAATCGTGATTACTTAATTTCCATACCTTGTGCCTGTAAGTCTGCATGGTAAGAAGAACGTACAAACGGACCACAAGCGGCGTGAGTGAAGCCTAGCTCTAGAGCAATCTCTTTCAGCTCATCGAACTCAGAAGGCGGCACGTAGCGTTCTACTGGTAAATGGTGACGGCTTGGTGCTAGGTATTGGCCTAGTGTCAGCATCGTTACACCATGTTCACGAAGGTCTTTCAGTACTTGAACGATCTCTTCTTTCGTCTCACCAAGGCCCATCATCACCCCTGATTTTGTTGGGATAGTTGGGTGCTGTTCTTTGAATTTCTTCAATAGATCAAGAGACCATTTGTAGTTCGCACCTGGACGCGCTTTACGGTATAGACGCGGCGCTGTCTCTAGGTTGTGGTTGAAAACGTCTGGCGGGTTGTCTTTCATTAGATCAAGCGCAACATCCATACGACCACGGAAGTCTGGTACCAGGGTTTCAATGCGAATGTTTGGATTCTGTTCGCGAATTTCACGGTTACAATCAGCAAAGTGTTGAGCACCGCCGTCACGCAAGTCATCACGGTCAACTGAAGTGATTACTACGTACTTCAGTTTCATGTCTTTAATCGTCTTAGCCAGTTTCTTCGGCTCTTCTGCTTCAGGAGCAACAGGGCGACCATGGGCAACATCACAGAACGGGCAGCGACGAGTACAGATAGCGCCAAGAATCATAAACGTTGCCGTGCCGTGGTTAAAACACTCGGCTAGGTTAGGGCAAGACGCTTCTTCACAAACTGAGTGCAGGTTGTTCTTGCGCATTGCTGATTTGATTTCTTGAATACGATGGCTGTCTGAAGGAAGTTTAATCTTCATCCATGCAGGCTTACGTAGAACTTCTTTCTGTTCAGCAGGCATATTCTTTACGGGAATTAATGCCATTTTGTCAGCGTCACGATATTTAACGCCTTTTTCCATTTGGATTGGTTTGCTCATGATTTTATGCTTCTGCTGTAATGTTACTGGTGGCTTGAATGTCTACTTGGTCATAGCCGAGTAGCTCTACGAGCTCTTGTATTAACTGTTGCTCAACGTTTTCTAGGTCACTTGGCCCGCCTAGCTGGCTTACTTGTGCCATTTCCATACCTTGATAACCACATGGGTTAATACGTAGGAATGGAGACAGGTCCATATCGACGTTGAGTGCTAACCCGTGGAACGAGCAGCCACGTCGAATACGTAATCCGAGTGAACAGATTTTCTTGCCATCGACATAAACACCAGGAGCGTCAGGTCGGGCAGTTGAATTTATATTGTAAGCTTTCAGAGTGTTGATTACGAGGTTCTCGATATGAGTCACCAAATCACGTACTCCGAATTTTTTGCGGCGGATGTTAATCAAAAAGTAAGCGACTAACTGACCTGGGCCATGGTAAGTCACTTGGCCACCGCGATCGCTTTGAATTACAGGGATGTCACCAGCATTTAATACATGCTCGGCTTTGCCTGCTTGTCCTTGAGTGAAGACAGGGTTGTGTTCAACCAACCAAACTTGGTCTACGTCTTCTTCTGTGCGTTCGTCTGTGAACTTATGCATGGCTTTCCATACAGGTTCGTAATCCTGACGGCCTAATTTTTTTACGATTAGCTTATTTTGCAAAGCTGCACTCCCTCAAGGATTAATAAAGTGAACGCATTATAAACGCGAAACAGGTTTCTAACTACAGACGGACTGCAAGGTTTTTCAACTTTCTTTGTATTTATTGAAAATTAAGTTGAATGAATTTGACCTAGATAGGGTGCTTCAAACAAAAACAGCGGCAATAAGCCGCTGTTTTTCATGTGTAATCGGAGATTACAGAACCATACGAACGATTTCGATCTCGCCCAGTTCTTTATATAGCGTTTCTACTTGCTCAATTGAAGTCGCTGTAATATTGATAGAAACAGAGTGGTAGTTACCTTTCGCACTCGGTTTTAGCGTTGGGCTGTAGTCACCAGGAGCATGACGCTGGATCACTTCTAGCACTAGCTCAGTAAGTTCTGGCTTAGCATAGCCCATTACTTTGTAAGTGAATGAACAAGGGAACTCTAAGAGATCTTTTAGTTTTGCATCAGAATTGATGTTCATGAATAGCTCCAAAAGGCTAGACTCTCGCAAATTGGCGAAATGTCGATAAAAAGCGTGTTCGGTCAACAGACACGAGTAATAGGGCGGAATATTACGTGTAAATATCGCTGAACTCAAGATCAACAAAAGCCGCACATGGCGGCTTTTGTGTCGTCAATGAGTAAATAATGAACTTACTCATTGAGTTAGCTTTGCACTGAGCTTGTGTATTGCTTAGAGCAAAGCTTTGACTGGTTTAGAATAAACCCTTAAACAGCAATACTAGGTAGTCCCATAGACGGCTAAATAAGCTGCCTTGGTCTACATCTTCAAGTGCAAGTAGTGGGTATTCAGCAACGTCTTCACCATCAACTTGGTAGAATAGTTTACCGACAACATCGCCTTTGCTAATTGGTGCTTCCAGTTCCTTTTCAAGAACGAAGCTTGCCTTTAGGTTCTTAGCTTGACCACGAGGTAGGGTAACGAAAGTATCTTCGTCGACACCTAGTGCAACTGTATCTTTGCTACCCATCCAGATCTTCTCTTCTACGAAGGTTTCACCGGCTGTGTGTGGCGCCACTGTTTCGAAGAAACGGAAGCCGTAGCTAAGCAGCTTTTTGCTTTCTGTTTTACGAGCGTTAGCATTCTTGGTGCCCATCACAACAGCAACTAGGCGCATTTTGCCTTCGGTTGCTGAGCTTACTAGGCTATAACCTGCCTTGCTTGTATGGCCCGTTTTGATGCCATCAACGTTCATGCTCTTATCCCATAACAGACCGTTACGGTTGTACTGGGTGATGCCGTTGTAAGTGAATTTTTTCTCTGAGTAGATACGGTACTCATCAGGAACATCGCGAATCAGCGCCTGACCAAGTAGCGCCATATCATAAGGTGTTGAGTATAGATTCGGGTTGTCTAGACCGTGCACGTTAGCAAAGTGCGTGTCTTTCATGCCGATAGAGCTTGCCCATGCGTTCATTAGGTCAACGAATGCATCTTCAGAACCAGCAATATGCTCAGCCATTGCAACAGTCGCATCGTTGCCTGATTGAATGATGATGCCACGGTTCAGTTCTTCAACTTTAACCGTTGTGCCCACTTCAATGAACATTTTCGATGAATCTGGGAAGTTTTTAGCCCAAGCATTTTCACTGATTACAACATCGTCGTTTAGATTGATGTTGCCACGTTCTAGCTCTTGGCCGATCACGTAACTGGTCATCATCTTGGTTAAACTTGCTGGAGAAAGTTGAGTGTTCATCTCTTTCTCTGCTAGTACTTTGCCTGAATGGTAATCCATCAGAACAAAACCTTTAGCGGCGATTTGCGGTGCATCAGGGACTACAATTGGAGCGGCGAATGACGATGTAGCTATCGTTGCAGAAAGAGCAACAGAAGTAGCAAAAATCGATTTAACAAGTTTATTAGATTTAATCATTTTGAATGCAATTATTTGGTGAACTATTCATATATTAACAGAATCACTCTGTCACACCAGAGCGCTGATTACCAGAAGTAACTGTTAGATTAATTAGCGGGTTAGTGTGTGTTTTTTTATATAAGCTGACGGGTAACCCATTAGCTTAACTTGTTCTAATTTTTCTTGAGTCAGAGCATAGTCATGAAATGGCCCTAGCATCAGACGGTAGTTATCGTCATTTGGCTGCAAGAACGTTGCTACAGCTAGCTTTTCGCCTAGATCTTTGGCTAACTTCTCGGTCCTATCTTCATGTGGAGAGGTGGCGACCTGAATAATAAATTGCGGCAAAGCGGCCTTTTTATTCGCGTCGGTTGGCATCGCCACGGTGATGACTTCTATCTCAACATTTGCGGTGCCAGCTCTCAAGACGTCGAGCTTGTAAGCTGCCGCATAACTAAGGTCAATGATTCGGCCTTCGTGGAATGGACCTCGGTCATTGATACGAACAATCGTCGTTTTATTGTTATCGGTATTCGTCACTTTTACATAGCTCGGAATCGGCAATGTTTTGTGTGCTGCAGACATCGAATACATGTCGTAGATCTCGCCATTTGAGGTTAAATGGCCATGAAATTTCTTACCGTACCAAGATGCTTTTCCTTTCTCGGTAAAACCTTCGGTCTTCTTTACGATCTTGTAGTCTTCGCCACGCAAAGTGTAATTAGTGTTACCACCTAAGCTGTAAGGTTCATACTGCGGGTGAGCGTCTTCTAGGTGCTCCACCGAGATAGGTGCATCCGGTGCAATATCTGAATCAATATCGTAGCGGCCTGTTGGTTGCTTTGAAGAACAACCATTGATTAAAATCGCTAGCCCTAAGATAGAGACTATTTTTTTGATTGGCAGCTCATCAACCAAGGATGCTTTTTTTGGAAACGTTGTAATAGACATCGATTAGGTCGCCTTTGAGAATGCTTTTCTGTGTGTATGGATCGACATTAAAATACCAAATCCAGCCATGAGGGTAACCATCGAGGTGCCGCCGTAACTGACTAGCGGAAGAGGGACCCCAACTACAGGTAGAATGCCACTTACCATGCCAATGTTTACAAAGATATAAACGAAGAAGCTCAGTACAATACTGCCGCCCATCATTCGACCAAATGCCGTTTGAGCTTGGCTCGCGAGCACTAAACCCCGTCCAATAATGAATAGGTAGATAGCAAGCAAGAACAAAATACCAATCATGCCCCATTCTTCGGCAATTACCGCAAAAATGAAGTCAGTGTGGCGCTCTGGAATGAATTCTAATTGAGATTGAGTACCTTGTAGCCAACCTTTTCCTGATACACCACCAGAACCTATCGCAATCTTACTTTGAATGATGTGGTAGCCCGCACCTAATGGATCTGATTCAGGATCAAAAAGGGTTCTTACTCGTACTTTTTGATATTCACGCATCAAGAAGAACCATAATATTGGGATAAATGCCCCTAACGCTATGGCGGCACTAGCAATGATTTTCCAACTTATACCAGCCAAGAATATTACGAAGATACCGGATGCGGCGATAAGAATGGATGTACCCAAGTCGGGTTGCTTAGCGATTAAAATGGTAGGTACAAACACCATCACTAGCGAGATCGCTAATGTTTGAAAGGTTGGCGGCAGTGATCGCTTACCGATAAATCGAGCCAGCATCAAAGGTACCGCAAGCTTTAATAGTTCAGAGGGTTGGAATCGAACAAAACCGAAATTTAACCAACGTTGGGCACCCTTAGATGCTTCACCAAAGAACAACACGCCCAAGAGTAAGATGACACCACCTGCAAATAACAGCGGGGCCAAGGTTTCATAGGTACGAGGCGAAAGTTGCGCTAGGAAGATCATGACACCTAAAGACAGCACCATACGCATTGCTTGGCGATCCATCATCGCAAGGCTTTGTCCGCTGGCGCTGTACATGATCAATAAGGCAAAGCCCATCAACACCAGAATACCGAGCAGTAATGGAAGATCGATATGGAGCCTTTCAAACAAGGCTCTATTTCGTCCAGTAGAAGGATCAAGTTTCATTATTTTGTTGCCTTACTTTCATCTTCTTCAGCGAGAATAATATGGTCTAATATTTTTCTAACGACAGGGCCGCCATTTGATGAGCCACCACCTGCGTTTTCTAATACGATAGTCACAACAGCTTCTGGATCTTCAAAAGGAGCATAACCAGTAAAGAGTGCATGATCGCGTAAATGCTCTGCGATTTCGTCCGCGTTGTATTCTTCGTCTTCTTTGAGACCGAATACTTGCGCAGTTCCTGATTTACCAGCGGTTTGGTAAGACATCTTTTGGAATGAACGTCTTGCAGTACCTTTCTTACCGTGGTTTACCAGTCTCATGCCTTCTTGCGCGATATCCCAGTATTTCTGCTTAACACCAGTGATTGGAGGATAAGTTTCGATCTCTGATACCGTTTGGTCATCGAATGGCTGACCATTATCGATCGTCGCACGTAATAGGTGAGGCGCTGTTACTTCACCTTCGTTGACCAATACAGACGTGGCTTTTGCGATTTGCATCGGTGTTGCCGTCCAATAGCCTTGTCCGATACCAACAGGGATGGTGTCACCTTGGTACCAAGGCACACGGTGTCTTGCCATTTTCCATTCGCGAGTTGGCATGTTGGCTTTACTTTCTTCGTAAATATCAATGCCTGTATAGTCACCAAAGCCGAATAGCATCATCCATTGAGACAAACGGTCGATACCTAGATCAAAGGAGATTTGGTAGAAGAAGGTATCAACTGATTCTTCAATCGCTTTCTCTATATCAACAACACCGTGTCCCCAACGTAACCAGTCGCGAAACGGCTTGGTTTTAGAGTTAGGTATTTTCCAATAGCCTGGATCATTACGCGTTGTATTTGGTGTAATCACACCTTCTTGTAGAGCAGCAACGGCGATAAACGGTTTGATCGTTGAAGCTGGTGGATAAATACCTAATGTGGCACGGTTAACCAAAGGTCGATCTTTATTTTGTAGTAGGGCGTTATAACCTTTAGAGGAGATACCATGCACAAATGCATTCGGGTCGTAGCTTGGGCTAGACACCATCGCTAACACGCCATTGTCTTTCGGGTCGAGAACGACGGCAGAGCCACGGCGTCCATCGAGCAGTTTGTGCACATATAGTTGAAGATTGATATCTAAGTTAAGTACGATATCTTTCCCTGGAACCGAAGGGACAAATTTTAGTGTGCGAATCACTCGTCCACGGCTGTTTACTTCAACTTCTTGATAACCCGCGGTGCCGTGCAGCATGTCTTCGTAGTAGCGCTCAATACCAAGTTTACCTATGTCACGTGTTGCTTTGTAATTGGCGTCTTTTTCTTCTCGTACTAAGCGCTGTATATCGCGATCGTTGATACGGGATACATAGCCAATAACGTGAGTCAGTACATCACCATACGGATAAAAACGTTTTAATGTGCCTGTTACCTCAACACCCGGAAATTTATGCTGGTTTACAGAGAATACTGCAACTTGCTCTTCGCTGAGCTGATTCAGAATAGGCACTGACTTGAAGCGTCGTGAATTGCGTCGATCACGATTAAAACGCTCGATACGTTCAGGTGGAATCTCGATTAACGTTTGTAGACGGACGAGCGTGTCATCCATATCTTTGATTTTTTCGGGCGTAATTTCTAGGTTGAAAACAGGGCGGTTTTCGGCAAGAAGTACACCGTTGCGATCGTAAATCAAACCACGGTTAGGCGCGATGGGAACGACCTTGATACGATTGTCGTTAGAGCGGGTTTTATAGTCTTGATATTGGTTGACCTGAATGTTGTACAGGTTAACAACCAACATCGACATCATGACTATGATCCCCGCAAACGCAACAAAAGCACGACTAGTAAATAGTCGTGCTTCTGCTTTGTAATCACGGATTTGGCTACGTTTACGTAACATTAACGCTTATTCTCGATGATAAGGGTGGTTAGCAGTGATGCTCCAAGCTCTATACAAGCTTTCAGCCATGATAACGCGTACTAATGGGTGAGGGAGAGTAAGCGCCGATAGAGACCAGCTTTGGTCTGCAGCCGCTTTACACGCAGGTGCTAATCCTTCAGGCCCGCCAATAAGGATAGAAACGTCGCGTCCATCCAACTTCCAACTTTCCAATTGTTCTGCCAGTTGTGGGGTATCCCACTTTTTACCTGGGATATCAAGCGTGACAATGCGGTTGCCTTTTGGCACTGCTGCCAACATTGCTTCGCCTTCTTTTTGAAGAATACGTGCAATATCCGCATTTTTACCACGTTTCCCCGCAGTGATCTCAATGAGTTCTAATGGCATATCATGAGGGAAGCGGCGTTTATATTCTTTAAAGCCTTCTTCGACCCACTTTGGCATTTTTGTACCAACTGCGATTAACTGGATCTTCAACGCTTAGCCCCAAAGTTTTTCTAGTTGGTACAGCTCACGATGTTCTTCTTGCATAACATGAAGCATGCTTGTTCCCATATCTAGAACAACCCATTCACCTTCTTGCTGGCCGTCCATGCCTAGTGGTTGCATACCAGCTTTACGCACTTCATCGGCAACATGTTGTGCGATAGAGGCAACATGGCGCTTAGAGGTGCCAGTACAAACAATCATGTAATCAGTAACACTTGATTTGCCTTCTACATCGATAGTCACAATCGACTCTGCTTTCATGTCGTCGGCTTTGTCTGCAAGAAAATCTTTTAGTTCTTCACGTAACACGGGGTGTTCCTTTAATCTGAATTTAGCTTTTTAGGATCTGTTGACCCTAGAATATACCACGCTTTTATGCGTGAAATGGGATTGAAGCTGAAGGGATACAAAACTCTACGCTTAACTGATGAATTAGTGGCCAAGGCGACTGTTCATATTGAGTTTTTGTCATCAATTCGGCTTGAGTCAGCAACGCAAACAACGAATGTAATTGAGAAATCGAAACTCTTGTTAGCGCAGCGTTATAAAGAGGCTTTTTAGATTGCCAGATACGGTGTTTTTCGAATACTTGGCCGATCGGCATCTGTTTCATTTGTTGCTGCATTTGTAATAGCAAGGCAAGTTCACGTTGTATGCTACGCAGTAAAATGACTGGCTCTACACCTTCAGCTTCCAGTTGTCTTAGAATTCGTTGTGCACGATTACCTTTTCCAGCCAGTAACGCGTCACTCCAATGGAATGGAGTAAAGTGGTTGTGGCGGCTTAGTGATTCTTCTAAGCGTACTAGGGTAAGTTTTCCGTCAGGGTACTGGAGCGCTAGCTTTTCTAGGCTTTGAGTGAGAGCAAATAGGTTACCCTCGTGCCACTGTGCCAGCATTTGAATCGCTTCAGGGTCTGGAGATAAGCCGATTTGACGGCAGCGCGCTTGGACAAACTGAGGCAATCTGCTGACATCTGGCGTTAGGCAACTGATCCAGTGACCCTGATTAGACAGTGCTTTAAACCATTTAGCACTTTCTTGAGCCTTGGTTAGCTTCGTACCAATCAAGACCAACAGAATATCGCTGTGGATATGCTCTGAGATTGCCAGTAGCTCTTTGGCTATCGCAGCATTGACTCCGGACTCTGGCAGTTCAAGTTCGATGATTTGACGGCTAGAGAACAGGCTTAATGCTTGAGTACAGTCATAGACTTGATTCCAGTCGAGACTGTTATCAATAGCAAAGCGGTGACGTTCATCAAAGCCTTGCTGTTTTGCAACCTTTTGAATCGCTTCTCGACTCTCTTGTAACAGCAGAGGCTCGT
This sequence comes from Vibrio sp. OPT20, assembly GCF_963889365.1. Lineage (NCBI taxonomy): Bacteria > Pseudomonadati > Pseudomonadota > Gammaproteobacteria > Vibrionales > Vibrionaceae > Vibrio > Vibrio sp. OPT20. The sequence continues at coordinate 175,883 of NZ_CAWPOA010000001.1, forward strand.
TACCGAAAATGAGGTAAACATTACTTAGCTGTTTAGCAAGTTGCTCTGATAAGCGGTCAGCAAAAATGCGCATCAAATAAACCTATTGTTCAGCCGATTCGACGGGCTCTGCCGTTTCCGTAGAGCTTGGATCTATTTCGACGTTCTTGATGTTGTATTGTTTCTCAAGCTCTTTCACTTGAACATGTTCTAGCGTATCCAGATCCATGCTATCAGCTGCGATGTTCGCTTTTAGTCGAGCCATCTGACGAAGAATTTGGCTTGTTGCAAGCTTACGCATTTCATCTTCAATCATGTCGCGCTCAACCGATTTCGCGAGTGCAGTTAACGGGTTGTCTAGGTAGCTACGGGTTACGCTAGTCGAGAATGTTTTTGAGCCGAGTTCAGGAATCGTGACGCGGTATGAAGCACGGAAAGTAAGCTCTTTTTCGGCTGCGCGAGTATTCTGGTAAAGAGACAGGGTACGTTCACCTACGCCCTCACTAATTATGTGCAGGTTAGGTGTGTTCTCAGCGGGTGGCACAATTTCTACATCATTCATACGTAGCTGACCTTTCATCATACGTGTAAACGTGCTGTATTGGTCGTAACTGGTCACAGAAATCTTGTTGAGTTCTTCTGGTACAGAATAGTCACCACGCAGGTGGAAACCACAGGCACTCAGTAGGCTAACGGTTAAAACAACAACAGTAACTTTCAATGAAGATAGTGAAATCAGGCGCATTATTTGATGGCTCTCATGAAGGTAGAATACTTATTTAAAGGCTTTAGAGCTTTCGAATCGTAGGGCTCTCGGTCTAAAGCACTTAAATAAGTAGACAGGACAATGTTGCACCCTGTCTAAAGACTGCTTTTGATGAATTAAGTTCGTTAATTCTTTAGCAATTGTACTGTGCTAAAGAAATTAGTTAGCAACGATGTTTAGAAGCTTGCCTGGTACGAAGATAACTTTACGGATAGTTAAGCCATCTAGGAATTTCTTAGCGTTCTCATCGTTTAGACCAAGCTCACGAACTTGCTCTTCTGTTGCATCAGCAGCAACGGTTAGTTTCGCACGTAGCTTACCGTTGATCATGACAACGATAGTTTTCTCGTCTTCAACTAGCGCTTTCTCGTCAAACGTTGGCCATGTTGCTGAGTCTACGTTTGATTCACCAAGAGCAATCCACATTTCGTAAGAGATGTGTGGAGTCATTGGGTAAAGCATGCGAACTACTGCTTTTAGCGCTTCATCAAGGATTGCACGATCTTGTACAGATTCTTGAGGTGCTTTCGCTAGCTTGTTCATCAGTTCCATGATTGCAGCGATGGCTGTGTTGAACGTTTGGCGACGGCCGATATCGTCCGTTACTTTCGCGATAGTCTTGTGGATATCACGACGAAGTGCTTTCTGGTCACCAGATAGCGCAGAAGCGTCAACAGCTTCAGCTGCACCCTTAGCAGAGTGAGCGTGAACCAGTTTCCAAACACGCTTAAGGAAGCGATTTGCGCCTTCAACGCCAGACTCTTGCCACTCAAGCGTCATGTCTGCAGGCGATGCAAACATCATGAATAGACGTACTGTATCAGCGCCGTACTTGTCTACCATCTCTTGTGGGTCGATACCGTTGTTCTTCGACTTAGACATTTTGATCATGCCTGAGTGTTCAACGTCGCGGCCTTGGTTGTCGACAGCTTTTTCAATGCGACCTTTCGCGTCACGGTCGATAGTCACGTCAGTTGGAGCAATCCACTCTTTCGTGCCTTTCTCGTTCGTGTGATAGAACGCGTCAGCCAGAACCATGCCTTGACATAGAAGCTGCTTGAACGGTTCATCAGATGTCACGTAACCCGCATCGCGAAGAAGCTTGTGGAAGAAACGAGAGTAAAGCAGGTGCATACAAGCGTGCTCGATACCACCAACGTATTGGTCAACTGGCAACCAGTAGTTTGCTTTCTCTGGATCTAGAATGTCATCAGCTTGTGGTGAACAGTAACGTGCGTAGTACCATGAAGACTCCATGAACGTATCGAACGTGTCAGTCTCACGTAGAGCTGGCTCGCCGTTGAATGTTGTTTCAGCCCAAGACTTATCTGCCTTGATTGGGCTAGTTACGCCATCCATTACCACGTCTTCTGGAAGAATGACTGGCAGCTGGTCCGCTGGTACTGGGTGAACTTCACCGTCTTCAGTGGTTACCATTGGGATTGGAGCACCCCAGTAACGCTGACGAGATACACCCCAGTCACGCAGACGGAAGTTTACAGTCTTCTTACCTTTGCCTTCAGCTTCAAGTTTCGCAGCGATTGCATCGAATGCTTCTTGGAACGCAAGACCATCGAATTCGCCAGAATCGAACAGTACACCTTTCTCAGTGTAAGCCGCTTCAGACACATCTAGCTCAGAACCGTCTTCAGGTTTGATTACTGGGATGATATCGATGCCGTACTTAGTTGCGAATTCGTAGTCACGTTGATCGTGAGCAGGAACCGCCATTACAGCACCTGTGCCGTAATCCATAAGAACGAAGTTAGCTACGTAAACAGGAACAACGCGACCGTTAAGAGGGTGGATAGCTGTTAGGCCAGTATCCATACCTTTCTTTTCCATCGTTGCAAGTTCAGCTTCAGCCACTTTGGTGTTACGACATTCTTCAACGAATGCTGCAAGCTCAGGGTTGTTCTGTGATGCTTTCTCTGCAAGAGGGTGACCTGCAGCGATACCAACGTAAGAAACACCCATTAGTGTGTCTGGACGTGTTGTGTACACTTCTAGCGGCGCTTCTTCACCGTTAACAGCGAAAGATAGTTCAACACCTTCAGAGCGACCGATCCAGTTGCGCTGCATGGTCTTAACCATTTCAGGCCAACCTTCAAGGTTGTCTAGATCGTCTAGCAGCTCTTGAGCGTACTCAGTGATCTTAATGAACCATTGTGGGATCTTCTTTTGTTCTACTGGAGTGTCACAACGCCAGCAGCAACCGTCTTCTACTTGCTCGTTCGCTAGTACAGTTTGGTCGTTTGGACACCAGTTAACAGAAGAGGTCTTCTTGTAAACTAGGCCTTGTTCGTAAAGCTTCGTGAAGAACTCTTGTTCCCAACGGTAGTACTCAGGCGTACACGTTGCGAATTCACGTTTCCAGTCGTAACCAAAGCCTAAAAGTTTAAGCTGGTTTTTCATGTATTCGATGTTTTCGTAAGTCCACGGAGCAGGCGCTGTGTTGTTTTTTACAGCTGCGTTTTCTGCAGGTAGGCCGAATGCATCCCAACCGATTGGCTGCATTACGTTTTTGCCTTGTAGACGTTGGAAACGAGATACCACATCACCGATGGTGTAGTTACGCACGTGACCCATGTGCAGTCGGCCACTTGGGTACGGGAACATAGAAAGACAGTAGAATTTTTCTTTATTTGGGTCTTCACTTACAACGAAAGTCTCGCTGTCATCCCAGTGTTGTTGAACCTTTTGTTCAATCTCTTGCGGGTTATATTGTTCTTGCATCGATGGTATCCGGTTATCTTGGAATTTGTGAGTTCGGTTAGAACAGAATCTTACAGATCGTCATAGAATACCTAAAGGAGCTTAGTACAACAATAGTTATACCCTTCATACTTGCAGTTGCTGCACGGTTGATTGCGTAAATTCAACCAAATTACTTAGGACAGCTATACTTAAGGGTATGAATTGCATTTGTTTGTTAGGAACTGGTCGCTTAACTACGGCCCCGTTCACTAAGATAAAGCTTGGTCATCTTAAGGAGGTCGTTATGCCGAAGAAAAAAGCACTCTATGAAGAAGTCGTCGAAGAGGTGATAGAAACGCTGAAGCATAGTCCTGAAGAGCTTAACAACAAAATCGAAACGTCAGGTAAGTATGCGAAAGCAGCCAATGACATGACCAAAGATGAGCTCTCATTAATCTCGGCCTATGTGAAGTCGGACTTAAAAGAGTTTTCCGAAAGTTATGAAGAGAGTAAAGGTGGTCCATTTTATTTGATGATCACAGACTCTATTTGGCAAGGATTGTTGGATATCACTGATCGCACTAAGGTGGAATGGGTTGAATTGTTCCAAGACTTAGAACATCAAGGGTTGTATCAAGCGGATGAGGTTATCGGGCTCGGGACGCTTGTCTGTGATGAGTGTGGACATCAAACCGAATACAACCACCCGACCAATATCATTCCATGTATCAAGTGTGGGGCGACAGGGTTTAGCCGTAAAGCACTTAAGCCGTAAACACGATAGCCATAGCACCATCAACTTTACACCGCAGTAATAAAAAAGGGTTGACCCAATCAGCCAACCCTCAAATCACTTTCTTCGAATCTCGAATCTCGAATCTCGAATCTCGAATCTAGCTCTTTGGCTTTCTAATTACCCAGCCAATCACCAAGCTGAGCATTGCCCAGATATACAGTGGCCAAGTACCAACTGCGTGAAAAGGCGTTTGCCCATCAGTTGAAATGAGATCAGCTTTTAATACGGCCGTTTCAAACTGAGGTATTTGCTTGATGATGTTGCCTTTGTAATCGGTTACTGCCGTCACACCATTGTTGGTCGAGCGAATAACGGGCTTACCAAGCTCTAGAGCACGCATCTGTGCGATTTCCATATGTTGCAGTGGGCCAATCGAACGACCAAACCACGCATCGTTAGAGAGGGTTAAAATAAAGTCCGTCTCATCAGTCACGCTTTGTCTAACTTGATCATTAAAGACGATCTCATAACACAACGCAGGCGCTAAGTGACGGCCATTTGCCACGATGTTTGGTTGAACAAAATCGCCACGGCTAAATGATGACATCGGCAAGTTGAAGAACGGTGCCAATGGGCGCAAGATATCTTCAAACGGCACAAACTCACCAAATGGCAATAGGTGATGTTTATGGTAGCGTTCGTCTGGATCGTAGCTGTATTCACCGTATGGATTGACACCTAGAGAAAGAACGCTGTTGTAGTACTTCTTATCTTCAGACTGATTGAGTACGCCAGTGATGATTGAGCTGTTGTTCATCTTCGCTGCGCTATCTAAGTTACGTAAGAAAGATGGAATCTCAACTTCGAATGCTGGAATAGCGGCTTCAGGCCAAATGATGATATCGGCATCCCAGTTTTCTCTACTTAGATCTGTGTACTTCATCATCGTAGGCCAGCGGTGGCTTGGTAGCCATTTACTGTCTTGATCTACATTGCCTTGAATCAATACCACTGAGGTTGTTTTTTCAGAGTTCGGTGTCACCCAATCGATATTTCGAATGCCAAAACCTGCACTGAATACGATCGCAGGGATGATGCCAACACTCCATGCTTTGTTGATAACCATATAAGCGAGTGCAGATGCAGAGACAATGACTGCCAGAGTAATTAACTCGACACCGCCAATCGGTGCAAACGAGCCTAGTGGAGAATCGATTTGGCTGTAGCCAAGCCAAAGCCAAGGAAAGCCCGTCATTACCCAACCACGCAGCCAATCACTGATTAACCACAATGCAGGAGCCGCGAGGAAAAAGCGACTTAGGTTATTAGCAGGGAAGTACTTGTTTAAGCTCCAGGTAAATAGGCCTGAATAAACCGCTAGGTAGCCAATGAGCAATGCCATCAAAAACAGGTTGGCTGCCAGTGGCATGCCGCCAAAATGATCGATGCTGACGTATACCCAGCTGATACCTGTTGCGAATTGGCCTAAACCCCATCCGTAGCCAATCCAAAGCGCACTTTTAGGAGAACGGTTGTGGATCAGTAACAGCAACAAAGCTGGGCTGATAATAGCAAGAGACCATATTGAATATGGAGCGAATGAAAGGGTTGTTATAGCGCCAACAAAAACGGCCGCAAGCGGCCGTAATAGGCGATGAATAAAGGTCTTAGTCATCTAATTTCTGTCATCTCTTTAGAGAGAAGTTGTTATTCTTCGATAGTCGGAAGAGGCTGCTCGTCAGGGATGGTTACCTGTAGCTGAATCACACGACGGTTATCTGCGGATGTTATTTTGAAATGGTAGTTTCCGATTTCTACAATTTCGCCACGCACAGGCAGATGACCGAGTGCTGTCATTACCATACCACCCACAGTATCAACTTCATCATCACTAAAGGAAGTGTTAAACGTATCGTTGAACTCTTCAATGGTGGTTAAAGCTTTAACCGAATAGGTATGCTTACTCAGCTTACGAATATCTAGCTCTTCTTCATCGTCGAACTCGTCTTCAATTTCACCAACGATTTCTTCGAGGATATCTTCAATGGTTACCAGGCCAGAAACACCGCCAAACTCATCGACAACGATAGACATGTGGTAACGCTCTTCTTGGAACTCCTTGAGCAGGCGATCAACTCGCTTACTTTCAGGAACAACCACGACAGGGCGAATCACTTGTTCGATATCAAATGGGGCACTTTCTGAACCCAAATACTTAAGTAGGTCCTTCGCTAATAGAATGCCTTCAACATGGTCTTTATCTTCACTGATCACTGGGTAGCGAGAGTGTTGAGCATCAGTAATAAGCGCAATCAATGTATCTAAATCATCGGTGCGTTCAACTGTAACCATTTGAGAGCGAGGCAGCATGATATCGCGTACTCGCATCTCTGAAATTTCCATAACACCCTCGAGCATGTCGCGCGTGTCGTGGTCAATTAGGTCATTAATTTCTGAGTCGCGGATTACATCTACGAGCTCTTGGCGATCTTTTACTTCACCTTGAAATAGTTGGCCTAGGCGTTCAAAGAAGGACTTTCTACTCGGACCTTCAGATTTTTTACTTCCCTCAGAAGTGGGGGGGTTACCTTCGTTCATGATTTCTCAAAAAATAACGCTATCAGAAGTGTGATAGCACACGTTACAACTCAGATTCCTGCGAAAATCACAGGTTCGATGAGTTATTGTTTCTCTGCAACCTACTTTACTAGAATCAATTTACTTTTCTAGAATATACGGGTCTTCAAACCCCATAGTTTGCATGATTTCTGTCTCGAGTGACTCCATCTCTTCAGCTTCATCATCTTCGATATGATCATAACCTAGCAGATGCAGACTGCCATGTACAACCATATGAGCCCAGTGTGCTAGCAGAGGCTTATTTTGCTCTTCTGCTTCTTTTTCGACAACTTGGCGGCAGATAATGAGGTCACCCAGTAGATCTAATTCCATTCCTGGTGGTACTTCAAATGGGAAAGACAGTACGTTAGTTGGCTTATCTTTTCCACGATAGTCATGATTGAGCTGGTGGCTCTCTTCTGTATCAACAATACGAACGGTGAGCTCGGCATTCTCTTGAAACTGAGGAATTGTTTTGTCCAACCAAAGCTGAATATCTTGCTCAGTTGGAAGCCCTTGCTCATTTTCGACCGCTATTTGCAGGTCTAGTTCAATAGACATCTATTTATCACCTTGTTCTGTAATTACAGAGCTATTTTGTGTTGCTAATTGTGTCGTAACGGCTTGCTGAGCTTCAAGAAGTTTTGCTTCACGCTCTTCACGTTTGCGCTTTTCAAACTCTTTGCGTTCTTTCTGGTCTTTTGCTTCCCACTTCTCGTACGCATTCACGATACGAGCAACGACAGGGTGGCGAACGACGTCTTCAGACATGAAGAAGTTAAAGCTAATGTCATCCACTTCGTTGAGTACTTCCGTTGCATGACGCAGACCTGACTTAGCTCCACGAGGTAAATCGATTTGCGTAATATCACCTGTGATCACGGCGCGTGAGTTAAAACCGATACGGGTTAAGAACATCTTCATCTGTTCTACCGTGGTGTTTTGGCTCTCATCAAGAATGATAAACGCATCATTTAATGTACGACCACGCATGTAAGCCAATGGCGCAACTTCAATTACGTTACGTTCAATCAACTTCTCAACTCGCTCAAAGCCAAGCATCTCAAATAGTGCATCGTAAAGTGGACGCAAATACGGGTCTACTTTTTGGCTTAAATCACCGGGTAGAAAACCAAGCTTCTCGCCAGCTTCAACAGCAGGGCGAGTCAGCAGAATTCGGCGAACCTCTTGGCGTTCAAGTGCATCGACCGCAGCCGCAACAGCTAAGTATGTTTTACCAGTACCAGCAGGTCCAATACCAAAGGTGATGTCATGAGTAACCATGTTCATTAGGTATTGAGCTTGATTCGGTGTGCGTGGTTTGATGACGCCTTTTTTAGTCTTAATGGTCACTTCTTTGCCGTAGTCGATTTCAGACTCGACCTGTTGCTCCAAAATACCAGACTCAGTGACCGCCAGATGCACTTGCTCTGGTTCGATATCGATTATGTTGCCTTTAACTGGAACCGTTTCAACATAGAGGTGTTTGATGATGTCTAAAGCTGCGGCAGTTGTGTGAGGCTTACCGACAATGGTGAAAAAGTTGCTACGGTAATTAATCTCTACACCAAGGCGACGCTCAAGGTGCTTGATGTTGTCGTCGAATGGTCCGCATAAACTTGCCAAGCGCTTGTTGTCTGCTGGCTCTAGATTTATCTCTAAGGTAACGATTTTATTGCTCAAATTAGCCTCTCATTTTGTGCCACTCACTCTTAAATAAAAAAAAGAGCAAGAAGCCCGATTTAGACCGGGCTTCTGGATGGTGATATCCCTATTTCTAAGATGGTCACTTAGTTAGGTAATTTCAAGCTTTGTGTTTGCGCTTTGTGCTCAAACAGTTGTATTGGCTATGGCGTAAATGTTGCTACACCTAGCTCGTCTTCACGTTTTGTTTTTTCCATCATTTCTGCTGGAGTCATTACAACGCGTAGACCCATGTCTTTTTCTGTGCGAACTAGCTCACCACGTAGTGAGTTGGTGTAAACCTCAGTGATCTTCACATCTACGAACTGTCCGATAAGATCAGCAGAACCTTCGAAGTTCACAACACGGCTGTTTTCAGTACGGCCACGCAGTTCCATTAGATTCTTTCTTGATGGACCTTCAACAAGGATACGCTGCTCTGTACCTAGCATTAGGCGAGAGAAACGCATAGCTTGTGTGTTGACTGTCTGTTGCAGCTCCCACAGGCGATCTTTCTTCTCTTGTGCTGGTACATCACATGGGTAATCTGCGGCAGGTGTACCTGGACGAGGAGAGAAAACAAAGCTGAAGCTCATATCGAAATCAACTTCTTTAATTAGCTTCATTGTATCTTGGAAGTCTTGCTTAGATTCACCAGGGAAACCAACAATAAAGTCTGAGCTGATTTGAATATCAGGACGAGCTTTACGCAGTTTGCGGATAATAGACTTGTACTCGATTGCCGTATGCGGGCGTTTCATCATCGTAAGAATACGGTCACTACCACTTTGTACAGGCAAGTGTAAGAAGCTCACTAGCTCTGGCGTATCTTTGTAAACTTCAATGATGTCATCACCAAATTCAAGCGGGTGGCTTGTAGTGAAACGAATACGGTCGATACCATCGATAGACGCAACTAGGCGAAGTAGTTCTGCAAATGTGCAGATGTCGCCTTCGTAAGTAGGGCCACGGAATGCGTTTACGTTTTGGCCTAGTAGGTTTACTTCGCGTACGCCTTGCTCTGCCAGTTGTGCAACTTCGTAGAGTACATCATCCATTGGACGGCTAACTTCTTCACCACGAGTATATGGCACAACACAGTAAGTACAGTACTTAGAGCAACCTTCCATGATAGAAACGTAGGCTGTTGCGCCGTCTGCTTTAGGTTCCGGCAAGTTATCGAACTTTTCGATCTCAGGGAATGAGATATCCATTACTGGCTTTTCGTTAGACAGTGATGACTTAATCATCTCTGGCAGACGGTGTAATGTTTGTGGGCCAAAGATAACGTCTACGTATGGTGCTCGTTGACGAATGTGGTCACCTTCCTGAGTTGCTACACAGCCACCCACACCGATCACCACACCTTCTTTTTTATCTTTAAGCGTTTTCCAACGACCAAGCTGGTGGAATACTTTTTCTTGCGCTTTTTCGCGGATAGAACAAGTATTCAATAGTAGTACGTCTGCTTCCTCAGGTACTTCAGTTAGCTCATAGCCATTTGCAGCGTTAAGCAGGTCGGCCATTTTTGATGAATCGTATTCATTCATCTGACAGCCCCAAGTTTTAATTAGCAGTTTCTTACTCATTATATGTTCGCTCGATCGTTAGTTTAATTTAAGGGAGCAAATCGCCCATTATTCATCCGCCAGCATTGTTTGTCATAATTAGGTATTCAATTTTATGACTGGCTCTAGCGGCAAGCGGCGTATTGTACTGGTTTCAAAACCGACTGACTAGTAGTCTGAACAAATCTCTTATGTAGTGGTTTTTATTATTGTTAACGCCATATACCATAAGGGATAACCCTTTTTTCGAATAAGGTTTTTGGTTACAAGTTAGTTATGAAAAAGTACAATCATAAACAGTCAAAGAATCAAACTGATAAGTACAAAATATGAACAGTTACGATATTGTGGTAGTCGGTGGCGGCATGGTTGGCGCAGCAACAGCGGTCGGCTTTGCAAAGCAAGGGCTGAGTGTTGCGGTGATCGAAGGTTTTGCCCCACAAGCTTTTGATGAGTCACAAGCGATGGATATTCGTGTGTCTGCGATTTCTCAAGCATCGGTCGATTTACTTGAAGATCTTGGTGCGTGGCAAAATATCGCAGCGATGCGCGTGTGTTCTTACAAGCGTTTAGAAACGTGGGAGCATCCAGAGTGTCGTACTCGATTTGATGCTGCATCACTGGATCTGCCCCGTCTAGGCTATATCGTTGAGAATAGGCTCATTCAACTAGGATTATGGTCTCAATTTGATGCCTACGACAATCTCGAACTGTTATGCCCAGAAAAGCTGGATGAGATTGAGTTTGGTGAAACCAATATCGTTAAGCTTCAATCTGGAGCTGAGTTATCAGCGAAGTGGGTGATTGGTGCTGATGGCGCGAATTCAGCCGTTCGTCAGCAAGCTGGGATTGGTATTACCGCTTGGGATTACCGACAGCACTGCATGCTTATCAATGTAGAAACAGAACTTCCCCAGCAAGATATTACTTGGCAGCAATTCCTACCAAGTGGTCCTCGTTCATTTTTGCCATTATGTTCTCTAACCTCGGACGGTCAAGAAGTCGGGCAGGGATCGTTGGTCTGGTATGACTCCCCATCTCGCATTAAGCAATTATCATCGATGACCCCTGAAAAGTTACGAAATGAAGTACTCGCTAACTTTCCTAAAGAGCTAGGTGATATCAAGGTATTGAATTCTGGATCTTTTCCTCTGACACGACGTCATGCTCAATCATACTCGAAGAATAATTGCATTTTAGTCGGTGATTCAGCGCATACGATTAACCCTTTAGCAGGGCAGGGCGTCAACTTGGGCTTTAAAGATGTTTCAGTACTATTGGATGTCACCAATGAAAAAGGCGAATTGAATCAATCTGTAGCAAGACGCTATGAAGTGATGAGAAGAAGTGACAACTTAGTGATGCAGAGTGGAATGGACTTCTTCTATAAAACCTTCAGTAATGACATTGGCCCTCTAAAGTTTGTCCGCAATGCTGCACTAAAATTAGCGGAAAGCTCAGGGCCGATTAAAGCTCAAGTATTGAAATATGCCTTGGGCCTTTAAAACGGCTAGATCAGGTTATTTATATAGAGAAGGAGAGCCGATGCTCTCCTTTTTTGTTTTTGCTGTAATGCTTATTGTTGCTGAGTGACACAAACTGGTGCATCAAGGTCTAACGAGTACCCTGTATAAACCAAAGACCCATCCTCATGATCTCGCTTGAATGAGGTGATGTTGTTGGAGTGCTGGTTGGCGGCGATAAGCCATTTCCCATCGTCAGTTATATGGAAGTCTCTTGGGAATTTACCTTCAGTGTCGTAGCTATCAATGAAAGTCAGCTTTTGAGTCTCAGAATCGACTTTGAAGCTGCTGATTCTTGATTGGTGTCGACATGACACATAAAGGAATTGCTCATCAGGGGATAGCTTAATCGCAGCTGCGGCTTCTCCCTTCTCCATATTAGGTAAGGCATCAACCTCATCCACTATATTCCAAATACCTAAAGACTTTTCCAAAATCAATATCGTTTCAGAGAGCTCACAGATTACATAGGCTGTATCTTCAGCTTTGTTGAAGATTAGGTGACGAGGTCCATTTCCTACAGGCGCTTTAATAGACTGCATTGGCTCATCAAGGAACTCTTCTTGCTCTTCGTCAAAGCAATAGAAGTTGATTCGATCGGTGCCGAGATCGACAGTCACAAACTGTGGTGAGTTTTGTAAGAACAAACATTGATGGGCGTGTGGGCTAGTTTGTCTCTCTTTGTTCGGCCCTGAGCCAACCATCTTGATTGTTTTGAGTCGTTTATCGATGTTGCCATTGATACTTAAGCTAAAGATATCAAATGTACCTGACGAGTATTGGGAAGTGATAGCAAATTTATTGTGTGGATCTATCGCAACGTGGCAGGGGTGATCTCCCGAGATTAGGCCTGTATTGGACGCGATTTGTGAATCAACATTAGGTATATGAATGAGTTTCGGTAGTTTCTTTTGCTCAACCTCAGATGCTGTATAGATTCCAGACTTTGTCGCGGTGATAAAAGAGGGGTTATGACATTCGGCAATAAGCTCTAGAGGTAATAGTTTTCCTGTTTCTAGATCTAACTGAGTTTGATAGACACCTTGGCTTTTACTTGGCGTATCCGTGTAGCAACCGATCGTTAATGGGAGGGTTTTCATAGGCAGTCATACTCAATTAGAAAGTGGAGCAGACATTGTCTTATAAAATCGTATTAAAAGTGAGGTTATAGGAGAGAATACTTGGTGACTTGGCTAGCAGAATTGCATATTCCAGATAAAACAAAACCCAGCTAAAAAGCTGGGGTTTATTCAATGATGGTGCGGTCGGAGAGACTTGAACTCTCACACCTCTCGGCGCCAGAACCTAAATCTGGTGCGTCTACCAATTCCGCCACGACCGCAGCAAATCTTTATAGTTATATCGACATTGGTGATTCGATGTAACGTTGTGCTCTTAGTTTGCTATTTAGCTTAAAAACAAGCCAAGTAAAAACAAAGAGTTTAAATAGTGGCTGGGCTACCTGGATTCGAACCAGGGAATGCTGGCATCAAAAGCCAGTGCCTTACCGCTTGGCGATAGCCCAACAGGATATCAATTAAGATATCTAAATAATGGTGCGGTCGGAGAGACTTGAACTCTCACACCTCTCGGCGCCAGAACCTAAATCTGGTGCGTCTACCAATTCCGCCACGACCGCAGCAAAGCTTTTACTCTAGCGAAGAGTATAGTTAAGAAGACTTATGGTTTGTCTAAGTAACGTTGTAATGGCTGGGCTACCTGGATTCGAACCAGGGAATGCTGGCATCAAAAGCCAGTGCCTT
>NZ_CAWPOA010000002.1:0-211 GCF_963889365.1 Vibrio sp. OPT20
TATTGTGTTTCACTTCTGAGTTCGGCATGGAATCAGGTGGGTCCACAATGCTATGGTCGCCAAGCAAATTTTAAAATTCGGAAAACTGATTTAAAAGTCTATCTCTTCAAACTCATTCAAGGTCTGTACATCTGAGTCCACAAAACCCCTTGGGTGTTGTATGGTTAAGCCTCACGGGCAATTAGTACAGGTTAGCTCAATGCCTCGCAGC
>NZ_CAWPOA010000003.1:0-910 GCF_963889365.1 Vibrio sp. OPT20
GGGCGATTAGCTCAGTTGGGAGAGCACCTGCCTTACAAGCAGGGGGTCACTGGTTCGAGCCCGGTATCGCCCACCATTCTCTAAAAATTCTTGGTTATATTCATATCCAAACCACTTCTTTTGTCGTTGGTTGGTATGTTTGACCCTGAGAGTCTTTAGAAAATGTGAATTTTAGAACACTGGTTCTTAAAATCTCATGCTCTTTAACAATTTGGAAAGCTGACTGATTGATTACTTACGAGTAATTCAATCAAATTTAAAAGTTCTCAATGTTTATCTTTCATTAGATGAACACAACAAACACATTCAAGTGTCTTGTATTCGAATCAATGTTTATATTGATTCACAATTGAGTCCGGCAAACAGTCATCAAGAATTAACCCTTCTTGATGACAACCAAAAACCTTGGTTAGTTGCCATACGCTTATTTGTCTTCACTTTTTAAAGTGAAAGCAAATAGAAACCCTTTCGGGTTGTATGGTTAAGTGACTAAGCGTACACGGTGGATGCCTTGGCAGTCAGAGGCGATGAAAGGCGTAATAACTTGCGATAAGCCCAGATTAGGTAGTAATAACCTTTTGAGTCTGGGATTCCTGAATGGGGAAACCCACTTGCATAAGCAAGTATCCTGTTGTGAATACATAGCAACAGGAGGCAAACCGGGGGAACTGAAACATCTAAGTACCCCGAGGAAGAGAAATCAACCGAGATTCCGAAAGTAGCGGCGAGCGAAATTGGATTAGCCCTTAAGCTTTTAATGAGACAGACGAAGGCTCTGGAAAGTGCCGCAATAAAGGGTGATAGCCCCGTAGTCGACATCTCATAATCAGTGAAAACGAGTAGGGCGGGACACGTGATATCCTGTCTGAATATGGGGGGACCATCCTCCAAGGCTAAATACTACTGACTG
>NZ_CAWPOA010000004.1:0-394 GCF_963889365.1 Vibrio sp. OPT20
CTAACCCCATCAATTAACCTTCCGGCACCGGGCAGGCGTCACACCGTATACGTCATCTTACGATTTTGCACAGTGCTGTGTTTTTAATAAACAGTTGCAGCCACCTGGTATCTGCGACTCTCGTCTGCTCCATCCGCAAGGGACTTCACTGATAAGAGCGTACCTTCTCCCGAAGTTACGGTACCATTTTGCCTAGTTCCTTCACCCGAGTTCTCTCAAGCGCCTTGGTATTCTCTACCCGACCACCTGTGTCGGTTTGGGGTACGATTCCTTACAATCTGAAGCTTAGAGGCTTTTCCTGGAAGCATGGCATCAATGACTTCACTACCGTAGTAGCTCGACATCGTATCTCAGCGTTAAGAAAGTCCGGATTTACCTAAACTTTCCGCCTACA
>NZ_CAWPOA010000005.1:0-341 GCF_963889365.1 Vibrio sp. OPT20
AAAGCTTTTTGCTTTATGCTCTTTAACAATTTGGAAAGCTGACTGATTGATTACTTACGAGTAATTCAATCAAATTTAAAAGTTCTCAATGTTTATCTGCTCTTATTTATTAAGAACGGTATAAACACAACAAACACATTCAAGTGTCTTGTATTCGAATGATCAGAAATGATTGTTCATTTTTTGATTCTAATTTTTATTAAAAAGTGGAAACAAAAAGTAAATTGAGTCCGGCAAACAGTTATCAGGAATTAACCCTTCTTGATGACAACCAAAAACCTTGGTTAGTTGCCATACGCTAAGACCCTTTCGGGTTGTATGGTTAAGTGACTAAGCGTACA
>NZ_CAWPOA010000006.1:0-256 GCF_963889365.1 Vibrio sp. OPT20
TAGTTTCTAGCAGACAAGTTTAACGGTTAACTAAGCGATACTAGCTCAGCTGGTAGAGCGCAACCTTGCCAAGGTTGAGGTCATCGGTTCGAACCCGATGTATCGCTCCAATTTCTTTCTTAGGATTGATGTTGGGAAATAGACTCATTGACTTAAACAATGCATCCGGACGCGGGATGGAGCAGTTTGGTAGCTCGTCGGGCTCATAACCCGAAGGTCGTCGGTTCAAATCCGGCTCCCGCAACCACATTACAGT
>NZ_CAWPOA010000007.1:0-204 GCF_963889365.1 Vibrio sp. OPT20
TACTTACGAGTAATTCAATCAAATTTAAAAGTTCTCAATGTTTATCTTTCATTAGATAAACACAACAAACACATTCAAGTGTCTTGTATTCGAATCAAACTTTAGTTTGATTCACAATTGAGTCCGGCAAACAGTCATCAAGAATTAACCCTTCTTGATGACAACCAAAAACCTTGGTTAGTTGCCATACGCTAAGACCCTTTC
>NZ_CAWPOA010000008.1:0-268 GCF_963889365.1 Vibrio sp. OPT20
AAGTGTTTGACACTGAGAATTAAAACGCTAGAATGGCCGTCCACTTCGAGAGGCTCCTTACTTAAAAGGAACGCTCAACAAGTGAAGCTCTTTAACAATTTAAACCTATCAATCTGTGTGGGCACTCGTTGATGAATATCAAAACGTTATTGGTTCTTTTTCGAAAGAGCGTAATAGCAGTTACTTCGGTAACAAACTTGATTTCAATGAACTGAGTGACCAATACAAAATTAAGTTTACTTAATTTTGGCACAGTCAATTCATTACC
>NZ_CAWPOA010000009.1:0-217 GCF_963889365.1 Vibrio sp. OPT20
TTTACGCCCAGTAATTCCGATTAACGCTCGCACCCTCCGTATTACCGCGGCTGCTGGCACGGAGTTAGCCGGTGCTTCTTCTGTTGCTAACGTCAAGATGCGCAGCTATTAACTACACACCCTTCCTCACAACTGAAAGTACTTTACAACCCGAAGGCCTTCTTCATACACGCGGCATGGCTGCATCAGGCTTTCGCCCATTGTGCAATATTCCCCA
>NZ_CAWPOA010000010.1:0-1060 GCF_963889365.1 Vibrio sp. OPT20
CGAAGCTCTTGATCGAAGCCCCGGTAAACGGCGGCCGTAACTATAACGGTCCTAAGGTAGCGAAATTCCTTGTCGGGTAAGTTCCGACCTGCACGAATGGCGTAATGATGGCCACGCTGTCTCCACCCGAGACTCAGTGAAATTGAAATCGCTGTGAAGATGCAGTGTACCCGCGGCTAGACGGAAAGACCCCGTGAACCTTTACTACAGCTTGGCACTGAACATTGAACCTACATGTGTAGGATAGGTGGGAGACTATGAAATTGCGTCGCTAGATGTGATGGAGTCGTCCTTGAAATACCACCCTTGTAGTTTTGATGTTCTAACGTTGGTCCCTGAATCGGGATTACGGACAGTGCCTGGTGGGTAGTTTGACTGGGGCGGTCTCCTCCCAAAGAGTAACGGAGGAGCACGAAGGTGGGCTAAACACGGTTGGACATCGTGTGGTTAGTGCAATGGCATAAGCCCGCTTGACTGCGAGAATGACAATTCGAGCAGGTGCGAAAGCAGGTCATAGTGATCCGGTGGTTCTGAATGGAAGGGCCATCGCTCAACGGATAAAAGGTACTCCGGGGATAACAGGCTGATACCGCCCAAGAGTTCATATCGACGGCGGTGTTTGGCACCTCGATGTCGGCTCATCACATCCTGGGGCTGAAGTCGGTCCCAAGGGTATGGCTGTTCGCCATTTAAAGTGGTACGCGAGCTGGGTTTAGAACGTCGTGAGACAGTTCGGTCCCTATCTGCCGTGGGCGTTGGAAAATTGAAAGGGGCTGCTCCTAGTACGAGAGGACCGGAGTGGACGAACCTCTGGTGTTCGGGTTGTCATGCCAATGGCATTGCCCGGTAGCTAAGTTCGGAATCGATAACCGCTGAAAGCATCTAAGCGGGAAGCGAGCCTTGAGATGAGTTTTCCCTGGCACTATAAGTGTCCTAAAGGGTTGTCGTAGACTACGACGTTGATAGGCAGGGTGTGTAAGTGCTGCGAGGCATTGAGCTAACCTGTACTAATTGCCCGTGAGGCTTAACCATACAACACCCAAGGGGTTTTGTGGACTCA
>NZ_CAWPOA010000011.1:0-232 GCF_963889365.1 Vibrio sp. OPT20
TCTTTCGAGCTGATTTTTGCAGCGAGTTGCTGGGTATTTATACAAGGCAGAGGCTTTGATGTGTAGCTAGCCTACATGAGAAGCCGATAACGTAGTAGAAATGACCAGCAAACGCTGCCCGAAGGGTTCGGCTAAAAGCGTTTTACTCTTTGTTGAGGGAGATTTGCTTAGAATGACTAGGCTACTTCCCCCTCGCCGCGATTAAAACGCTTTTATCTCGAACAAAATTTAA
>NZ_CAWPOA010000012.1:0-207 GCF_963889365.1 Vibrio sp. OPT20
GGGAACTGAAACATCTAAGTACCCCGAGGAAGAGAAATCAACCGAGATTCCGAAAGTAGCGGCGAGCGAAATTGGATTAGCCCTTAAGCTTTTAATGATGCAGGTGAAGAGTCTGGAAAGTCTCGCAATAAAGGGTGATAGCCCCGTAACCGACACATCATAATCAGTGAAAACGAGTAGGGCGGGACACGTGATATCCTGTCTGAA
>NZ_CAWPOA010000013.1:0-239 GCF_963889365.1 Vibrio sp. OPT20
ACCATCGGCGCTATTGTGTTTCACTTCTGAGTTCGGCATGGAATCAGGTGGGTCCACAATGCTATGGTCGCCAAGCAAATTTTAAAATTCGGAAAGCTTATCTAAAAGTATTTCTCTTCAAACTCATTCAAGCGTTTGGTATTTTTTTGAGTCCACAAAACCCCTTGGGTGTTGTATGGTTAAGCCTCACGGGCAATTAGTACAGGTTAGCTCAATGCCTCGCAGCACTTACACACCCT
>NZ_CAWPOA010000014.1:0-276 GCF_963889365.1 Vibrio sp. OPT20
TCGAAACCGTTGCGCCCTTAGCTCAGCTGGATAGAGTACCTGGCTACGAACCAGGCGGTCGGAGGTTCGAATCCTCCAGGGCGCACCACTATTTAGGGTTTTCATTAATCCTGATGTTGAACGTTTAGTTTTGCTTTATAGTCTTAACTGCTTTATTGCCTTAACTAACAGCTTAATATCGAAACCGTTGCGCCCTTAGCTCAGCTGGATAGAGTACCTGGCTACGAACCAGGCGGTCGGAGGTTCGAATCCTCCAGGGCGCACCACTATTTAGGG
>NZ_CAWPOA010000015.1:0-895 GCF_963889365.1 Vibrio sp. OPT20
GGCTACATGGATTCCCCCGGTTGTCAAACATCCGCTAAACTTATGTTGATGGGTTTTGGACTGCCGCTCTACATTCGGCCTACTTATCGACGATTCGCATACGTCGTGGCCCTGATGACTTGCGCGACTGCGGTGCCTTATTCGTTAGATGACATCTAGTGTGTCCGCCGCATTAACAGGCTCTCCGCAAGTGGTCTTAACCTATCTCCATCATTAGCGTCTGCAATGACCCGGTGGGTTTAACTCTTTATGTTGCTTAGGTTTTTACTTAAGTAGCATAGTTTTCATATTCTGTTTGATTGTGTAAAAGCGACCATATAATTCGTGCGTTTTTCGCAGCAAGTGCCACTATTGCTCGGTTCATTCCTCTCCGTTCTAGAACGCCTCGACACCACTGACTTAGCTTATCTTGCTTGTCGCCAAGGTTGGCAATCACGGTCCTTGCTCCGTGAACTAATAGTGTTCGTAAGTATTTATCGCCGTGTTTGGTTATCCGACCTAAGCGTGGCTTTCCTCCCGTCGAATATTGTTTTGGTACGAGTCCTAGCCAAGCAGAGAAATCGCGGCTTTTATCAAATTGAGAACCGTTGCCTATCGAAGCAAGTATCGCAGTAGCGGTTTGCGGTCCAATACCTCGAACTTTCATCACTCGTTGAACATTAGCGCTGACCTTAGCAAAAGAGTCGAAGACTTGTTCAGTATCGGCGATACGTTGATTCAACTCTCCAAGGTGGTGATAAGCATCGGCAATCACCGTTCTTGCGAGATGTGGCAGTTCATTTTCTGCATCTTCAAGCATTAAGGGAACGTGTTTCATTAATGAAGAGCGGCCAACAGGAATGATTAACCCGAACTCAGAGAGTAGGGCGCGCATGCGATTCATAAGCGCGGTGCG
>NZ_CAWPOA010000016.1:0-273 GCF_963889365.1 Vibrio sp. OPT20
AATAGCGCCGATGGTAGTGTGGGGTTTCCCCATGTGAGAGTAGGACATCGCCAGGCTTTAATTTCGACTTTGTCTATTTAATAGACAAGTCACCATAGAGTTCTAAGTTTCTTAGAGTTTTATGTTGACTTTCAAAGTGGAAAGCGTATTATACGCGTCCTGCTTAAGTGCTAAGGCACTGAAAGCGTTCTCTTTTTAGAGAACACGCTCTTTAACAATTTAAACCTATCAATCTGTGTGGGCACTCGTTGATGAATATCAAAACGTTATTAC
>NZ_CAWPOA010000018.1:0-243 GCF_963889365.1 Vibrio sp. OPT20
GTCGTAACAAGGTAGCCCTAGGGGAACCTGGGGCTGGATCACCTCCTTATACGAAGATACCACGATGAGTGTCCACACAGATTGATTAGGTTTAGAAAAGCAAAGAGATGAAGAACTCCCAAGTTCTTCGAAGTTTGTTTCTACTTTTTAAAGTGGAGATAAATTGCAGTGTCCCGTTCGTCTAGAGGCCTAGGACACCGCCCTTTCACGGCGGTAACAGGGGTTCGACTCCCCTACGGGATA
>NZ_CAWPOA010000019.1:0-7872 GCF_963889365.1 Vibrio sp. OPT20
AATCCAGTAAGAAGACATGGGACTCTAGGTGGAGTGAGTCCCATGGACTTTGAACTAATCAACTAAACCCCAGTGTCTACTTTTTAGGGGCCATATCATTTTCGCATCTCGTCACTCGCTACTCTCATCTCGCTTTTAGAACCGAACACTCAAAATCCAGTAACCATTCTTTGCGGTTCATGCCGCCGGTGTAGCCGGTTAATGTGCCATTCGCGCCAATCACTCGATGGCAGGGGACTACGATGCTAAACGGGTTCTTGCCGTTCGCACCACCGACGGCCCTTACGGCTTTTGGGTTGTCCATTCTCTTTGCTTGCTCACCGTAACTGATGGTTTCGCCATAAGGAATGGTCGTTAAAGCCTGCCAAGCAGCTTTTTGAAAGTCCGTGCCTTTTATCGCTCTTAATGGCAAATCGAATTCTGTTCGTTGACCTGCGAAATACTCATCTAACTGTTTCGTCGCCAGTTGGCAAAGCTCATCTGGATTGCTAGTCATTGGCTCTTCATGATTTACATGGTCAATTTCAATAAGCGACCCACCATTACTCACAATGATCATCTTGCCAATTGGTGCGTCATAAAGCATTTTGTAAGTGGTGTCTTCCATGTCATCTTCCTTCTTCTCGTCTCTTTCTGCTCTCAAGCTTTTCGAATCTCGAATCTGCTCTTATATCTTTCCGCATCCCGTATCTGCTTTACTCCTAACACGAAGTGCAAAATAATACCCTGAAATACCGCCCATGATGTTCCCCAAGGCTAAGCCGATAAACAACCCTTCAACACCATCAATTTGGCTACCTACCCAAGCAAACGGCAAGGTAAAAACAAACAGGCGCATGAAGCTCCATTGAAAGGCTTTGAGCGGTTGATGCATGGCATTCATCGCGCTGATCAGCATCATTACAATGCCTTGGAAGCCATAGCTAAATGGGACTACTAACAGGTAGTGCCACAAAATGCCTCGTACAGATTCTTCTTGAGAAAATAGGGCGGCTAAAGGGATACTCAACGGCACCATCATTAAGAAAATCAAACCTTGGAACATCACGGCAAAGCGCATGCTTAAGAACAGAGCCTTGAAACTGCGCTGCGGGTTGTTTGCACCAAAGTTCTGCGCCATAAAAGGCGTGAGAGCAGAGGTTAAAGACATCAGTACGATGATCAAAATTGATTCAATACGCTGGGCAGCACCATAAGCAGCAACGGCTTCAGTTCCTTGTTTGGCAAGCATCATCATTATGATGGCGCCGGCAAGTGGGTTCAGAGCATTGGAAAGTGCAGCAGGTGTACCGATGGTTAAGATCTGTTTCCAGTCATCGATGATGTTTTTTAGTTTGGGCGGAGCCAGCAGCTTTTCTCGCATGGTTAATACATACAGAGAGCCACACAACGCACCAAACCAACTGAATCCACTTGCAATGGCTGCGCCTTGAATCCCTAGCTCAGGAAAAGGCCCGTAACCGAAGATCAGCAGTGGGTCGAGAATGCCGTTAATCAGGCCGGCCAGCATCATGATTTTAGCGGGTGTTTTGGTATCGCCACTCGCTCGTATCGCGCTGTTGCCTGCCATTGGAATAACAAGCAACGGTATCGCTAAATACCAGACCGACATGTATTCAGATATTAGTGGCAGTAACTCAGGTTCAGCACCTAACAAAGTAAACATAGGCTCTAGCGTGAAAAGCCCTAGTGTTGATGCAAAACCAACAAGCAGCACAGCAAGCAATAAACCGTGGCAGGTAAAGCGAGCCGCATTTTGCGCGCAACCTTGGCCAAGTAACCGCCCAATACACGTCGACAAGCCAATGCCTATACCCATAGTAATGCAGTTGATGGCAAAGGTGACAGGGAAGGTAAAGCTCACCGCTGCAAGGACTTTCGTGCCGAGCAATGAGATAAAGAAAGTATCGACAAGGTTAAACATCAAGATCGCCACCATGCCGAATATCGTCGGTATGGTCATTGTGCGCAGAGTCTGTGCTATCGGGGCCGTGAGAAGCCCATGCTTATCTTGCATGTAAAACGCCAGTCGAATTAGAATGTGGGTAGAATACAGTGAATAATGAGTAGTCTGAAGAGCGCTTTCATAAAGTTTACAAATCGTACAATACTAACAGCATACGGTGTGATAGCATTCTTCTGTTAATAATTTAGATGTTTTGAGAGATTTACAGTGAAGCAGCAGATACAACCACAATCATACTCCCCGAAAAATCCACCGATGTATACCGCGAGTGATGAGATTGATCTGAGAGAGCTTTTTAAGGCATTGTGGGATGGTAAGTTAATTGTCGTATTGGTGACTTCTTTATTCACTGCTAGCAGTATTAGTTTTGCATTGTTAGCTCAAGAGTGGTGGTCTTCTAGTGCTAAAATTATAGAGTCGCAACCGCAAAACTTAGCTGCATATCAGCAACAAGTTAGGCAGTTTCAACCAGTATTTAATATCTACCAAGATGATGGGACAGTTTTGGTTAGCGAGGAGTTGGATGATTTAGTTGACGCTGGGGTTTTATTTAAACGTTTTGTGAACACTTTTAGCTCAAGTAACAATAAGAGAGCTTTTTTGGAGCATAGTACTGCGTTTCAGCAACTAAAAGCCGTTACAGTTGACGATGTCTCTGATTTGACTGAGGATGAAGTTAGGGCTTTATATTCTAGGTGGTTTGAGCAAATTTCAGCATCTAAAGTGGATAAAAAAGATCAAGATTCACCATATTTTATTAGTTTTCAAACGATGACTAAAGAAAGTAGCTTTGATTTATTAACTTCTTATGTTTCTTTTACTGAATCGAAGGTCCGTGAGGATGCATTTAGTAACCTGAAAGCATTTGTTAATAGTAAGCGCAATGAACTAATCCAGCAAAAACAAATTCTTGAAAGCCAGGCTAAGGATCAATTATTAGTTGAAACTGAGCGAACTAAGTACGCTATGGAAATAGCCTTGGCTGCGGGTGTAGAAATGCCAACCAAAACTGGTAATGATAAAGAGATCTTTGGTATAGAGTTAGGCTCAAAAGGCCTTGAAGCGAAGGTTAAAGCCTTAGGTTCACTAAAAAACTTAACTATTATTGAGCCTCGACTTCTACAAATAAACGCAAAGTTGAACATGTTGAATAACCTTGAAATCGATCGTTTAGTTAAGTTTCAAACCTTTCGTTTTCTAGAAAACGTAGAACAGCCGATAACTCGTGATAAGCCTAAACGCGTTTTGATTGTCGTTTTTGGAACACTGTTAGGTGGTATATTGGGTGTTGTTGTTGTCTTGATACGCTTTGCATTTAGAAAAGAAGATTAAGTTTCAAATGGCTAGTGTTACTCACTGGCCATTTTTCTTTTTATATCTCTTGTTATTGAGCCCCTTCACAAAAAATCTCTTTCACCCCTTGGGATCTTTCACTTCGCCCCAACATATTGGGTAACCCCATGCCAATCGTGGCAACTATCAAATTAAATGGAAATTATCAGGAGATCCGACCGATGAATATCCGTCCTCTACACGACCGAGTTATCGTTGAGCGCCAAGAAGTTGAATCTAAATCTGCTGGTGGCATCGTTCTAACTGGTTCTGCCGCTGAAAAATCAACGCGCGGTACTATTCTAGCTGTTGGCAAAGGCCGCATTTTAGAAAATGGTTCAGTACAACCATTGGACGTTAAAGTTGGCGATACTGTTATCTTTTCTGAAGGCTACGGCACTAAAACTGAAAAGATCGACGGCAAAGAAGTTCTGATCATGTCTGAAAACGACATCATGGCGATCGTTGAGTAATCCGCGCCACACATTGAACTGATTTAATAAAGAATTTTAAAGGAAATTAAGATGGCTGCTAAAGACGTTAAATTTGGTAACGACGCACGTATTAAAATGCTAGAAGGTGTAAACGTTCTGGCTGACGCAGTAAAAGTAACGCTAGGTCCTAAAGGCCGTAACGTTGTTCTAGACAAATCATTTGGCGCACCGACTATCACTAAAGATGGTGTTTCAGTTGCACGTGAAATCGAACTTGAAGACAAGTTCCAAAACATGGGCGCACAAATGGTTAAAGAAGTGGCTTCGCAAGCGAATGACGCGGCGGGCGACGGAACAACAACAGCTACAGTATTGGCTCAGTCTATTATCGCAGAAGGCCTAAAAGCGGTTGCTGCTGGCATGAACCCAATGGATCTTAAGCGCGGCATCGACAAAGCGGTTATCGCGGCTGTTGAAGAGTTGAAGAACCTTTCTGTTCCTTGTTCAGACACGAAAGCTATCGCGCAAGTAGGTACTATCTCTGCGAACTCTGATTCGACAGTAGGTAACATCATTGCTGAAGCGATGGAAAAAGTAGGTCGTGATGGCGTTATCACGGTTGAAGAAGGTCAGGCTCTACAAGACGAGCTAGACGTAGTTGAAGGTATGCAGTTCGACCGCGGTTACCTATCTCCTTACTTCATCAACAACCAAGAAGCCGGTTCTGTTGATCTAGATAGCCCGTTTATTCTTCTTATCGACAAGAAAGTGTCTAACATCCGTGAACTTCTTCCGACTCTAGAAGCGGTTGCTAAGGCATCTCGTCCACTTCTTATCATCGCTGAAGATGTAGAAGGCGAAGCGCTAGCAACTCTGGTTGTGAACAACATGCGTGGCATCGTTAAAGTGGCTGCGGTTAAAGCACCTGGTTTCGGCGACCGTCGTAAATCTATGCTGCAAGATATCGCTATCCTAACGGGTGGCACGGTTATCTCTGAAGAGAT
The DNA here is from genome assembly GCF_963889365.1 of Vibrio sp. OPT20. Classification (NCBI taxonomy): domain Bacteria; kingdom Pseudomonadati; phylum Pseudomonadota; class Gammaproteobacteria; order Vibrionales; family Vibrionaceae; genus Vibrio; species Vibrio sp. OPT20. The sequence continues at coordinate 4,737 of NZ_CAWPOA010000019.1, forward strand.
CGGCCTAGACCTTGAGAAAGTAACGCTAGAAGACTTAGGTCAAGCTAAGCGCATTACGATCACTAAAGAAAACTCAACCATCATCGATGGTGCGGGTAATGAAGAGATGATCAAAGGTCGTGTTTCTCAGATTCGTCAACAAATCGAAGATGCAACATCTGACTACGACAAAGAAAAACTTCAAGAGCGTGTAGCTAAGCTAGCTGGCGGTGTTGCAGTAATCAAAGTTGGCGCTGCGACTGAAGTTGAGATGAAAGAGAAGAAAGACCGCGTAGAAGATGCACTTCACGCAACTCGCGCTGCTGTTGAAGAAGGTGTGGTTGCTGGTGGTGGTGTTGCACTTATCCGCGCTGCATCTAAAGTTGCTGGCCTTGAAGGCGACAACGAAGAGCAAAACGTAGGTATCCGCGTTGCACTACGTGCAATGGAAGCGCCTATCCGTCAAATCACGACCAATGCTGGTGATGAAGAATCTGTTGTTGCTAACAACGTTCGCGCTGGCGAAGGTAACTACGGTTACAATGCAGCTACTGGCGAATACGGCGACATGATTGCTATGGGTATCCTAGATCCAACTAAGGTAACTCGTTCTGCACTTCAGTTCGCAGCATCGGTTGCTGGTCTTATGATCACAACAGAAGCGATGATCACTGATAAGCCACAAGATTCTGGCCCTGCAATGCCTGATATGGGTGGCATGGGCGGTATGGGTGGCATGATGTAAGCCATCTGTGCTGATTAAGTTATTAATAAACAATAACTTAAATATAAATGTAGACATCAATGTAGACAGTTTGGGATGCCCTGTTTTATACAGCGGCATCCTTTTTAATGACATTTCCAGAAGTTGATCTTCATCAAGTTCTCTCAGTTACTTAATGGGCAGTATCTACATAGTCAATTTATTGTTCATAATCAGACTGTACTATGATACGAAAAGATATTTACTAGTGGTCTTGCTTTTCGCAACATACTTTTATCTGAGCGCTGGTGTGAGTAGAGCCTATGGTTTTCAAGCTCTCCAATATCAGACAGGTGATATTGGTAACGATATTCTTTTTTTTTGCTTTGTCATTTCTCTTGGTTAATTCAATTCGTAATACTGGTTGTCCATTAAAGTGACATTCTGCTCCTTGTGACTACCAGGGTTACTCTGAATCGCTGGACAAAATTGTACCCATTTCGGAAAGTTGGAGCGATCAAGGAATAACCATATTATGATTAGACACCTCATGATTTTTTAGAGTCAGAGTTGATATTATGTATAAGCTCTGTAGGGTACAGTTGGCGGTTTATGGCACTAACTGAGCGACACTGTTAGTGTCATCCGTTGAGTATAGATATTGGTTTCTTATTTCAATAAAAATAAGTATCAGTTTTAATCTACACTTCAAGTAATTGATTAAGGATCGTAATCTATGATTCCCCCCCTTGCAATGAGAGTGATTTTATTGAAAATACGAAGATTTTAAATGCAGTTGTAGAGGGTGATTAGATAAAAAAGAACAAATGATAAGCGATCATTTAGACGCCGTCATAGTAATTGAAAATGGAGATGCATAGATGAACTTTTCTTCCTTTTATTTATTAAGTAATACAATTCAAATCTACCCTTGGGGTAGTAAAACAGCTATCTCTGATTATTTTGGTATAGCAAACCCAAAAGATGAGCCTCAAGCCGAAATTTGGATGGGAAGCCACCCGAACGGCTGCTCAAAGGTACTTGAAAATGGTGAAGAAGTGCTTTTATCTGATTTTATCAAAAAAGACGCCAGTGGAATCTTAGGTGCTCATACCATTGAGGCCTTTGGTGGTTTACCGTATTTATTTAAGGTTTTAGCTGCAAATCAAGCATTATCAATTCAAGTTCATCCCTCGAAATCCCAAGCCGAAAAAAACTTTGCATTAGAAAGTCAGCAAGGTATTGATATTAATTGTTTTAATCGTAATTACAAAGATGAAAACCATAAACCAGAACTTGTTTTTGCTTTAACTAACTATAAAGCGATGAATGGTTTTAGACAATTTAAAGAGATAGTTTCTCTGGTAAAACAAGTGAACAGCCCTGCCTTGAGCGAAGAGCTTGACTTATTTTACGATAATTTGACATCGAAAGGCTTAGAGCGATTTTTCCGTTTTACTTTAGAGTTGAAAGGGGAAGCTAAAGAATTGGCTCTGTATGACTTATTAAGCTGGGCTCGATCTACAAATAACGAGCTAGGATCATTGATAGTTGAACTTAATGAGCAATGGCCCAAAGATATAGGCCTGTTTTCTCCATTGATGTTTAATGTCTTAGAGTTAGTACCAGGAGAGGCTATGTTCTTAGAGGCGGGGACACCACACGCGTATATTCGGGGGCTTGGCTTAGAGGTGATGGCGAGCTCTGACAATGTGCTTCGAGCAGGCTTAACATCTAAATATGTTGATGTTGATGAGTTGGTTAAATGCTGTAATTTCAAAGCATTAGATATGGGAGATATTAAAACTGAATCAATTAATGATGGCGTACAAAGTGAATTTCCAGTGCCTGTAGAAGATTTCAAATTTTCCGTATTTAGTAACCCAACGAACTATAGAGTTAAACAACGACGAGCAGAGATTATCTTCGCTGTTGATTCTGAAGTTATTCTTCTCTCAGATCGCAATCAGCTAGTACTTAAGAAAGGTGAATCAGCCTTTATCCCTTTGAGGACTTGTAGTTATAGCATCACTAGTGAAGGGATGTTGGCCCGGTGTTATTAGATGGGAGGATATAAAATTCTGTTTGAGATTGACTTTGGAGTAAAGGTTATATTTTATCTCTCTTAAGAGAGATTAGGCATAACTGTTATTAATATTTTAGTTAATCTTTTTGTTTGTGCAGATTTAATTTCGTTCAATCACAGATGATCTATGCGAGTGATCTGACTAACTTGAAATTTTTACAATCTAACTATTGTTAGGAGAGGTGTGATGTGATTTTTGTGCCTCTTTTAGTCAAAATCCCCACACCTTATATGTATTTTTAGTACATCATAACGCGTCCGTTTTTTGCCTTTCGTATCTCGCAACTCATTTACTCGTATCTATCTCATATGCTTTTGATGTGACCCCATAAAAGTAGACACTTAATACAGAGCATTGAGTGTCATGA
>NZ_CAWPOA010000020.1:0-756 GCF_963889365.1 Vibrio sp. OPT20
TGTGTTAGGCCTGCCGCCAGCGTTCAATCTGAGCCATGATCAAACTCTTCAATTTAAGATTTTGTGACTCAACGAATACTGACTTCAAAACTAATATTTACCGCTCTTTCGAAAAAGAACAGAAAAATGTAATTCTAAAGCTATTACCATTCCAACAGAATGGTAATGAATTGACTGTGCCAAATAACCGAAGTTATTTGTATTGGTCACTCAGTTCATTGAAATCAAGTTTGTTACCGAAGTAACTGTCATTACCTAAGTAATAACGTTTTGATATTCATCAACGAGTGCCCACACAGATTGATAGGTTTAAATTGTTAAAGAGCGTGTTCTCTAAAAAGAGAACGCTTTCAGTGCCTTAGCACTTAAGCAGGACGCGTATAATACGCTTTCCACTTTGAAAGTCAACATAAAACTCTAAGAAACTTAGAACTCTATGGTGACTTGTCTATTAAATAGACAAAGTCGAAATTAAAGCCTGGCGATGTCCTACTCTCACATGGGGAAACCCCACACTACCATCGGCGCTATTGTGTTTCACTTCTGAGTTCGGCATGGAATCAGGTGGGTCCACAATGCTATGGTCGCCAAGCAAATTTTAAAATTCGGAAAGCTTATCTAAAAGTTATTTCTCTTCAAACTCATTCAAGGTCTGGTCTTTCTTTGAGTCCACAAAACCCCTTGGGTGTTGTATGGTTAAGCCTCACGGGCAATTAGTACAGGTTAGCTCAATGCCTCGCAGCACTTACACACCCT
>NZ_CAWPOA010000021.1:0-226 GCF_963889365.1 Vibrio sp. OPT20
CTCCCCTACGGGATACCATTGGGTCGTTAGCTCAGTTGGTAGAGCAGTTGACTTTTAATCAATTGGTCGCAGGTTCGAATCCTGCACGACCCACCATTCTTTCTCCGCGAAGGAATTAAAACTATCGTGGGCGATTAGCTCAGTTGGGAGAGCACCTGCCTTACAAGCAGGGGGTCACTGGTTCGAGCCCGGTATCGCCCACCATTCTCTAAAAATTCTTGGTTAT
>NZ_CAWPOA010000022.1:0-294 GCF_963889365.1 Vibrio sp. OPT20
GGGCGATTAGCTCAGTTGGGAGAGCACCTGCCTTACAAGCAGGGGGTCACTGGTTCGAGCCCGGTATCGCCCACCATTCTCTAAAAATTCTTGGTTATCTTCATATCCAAACCACTTCTTTTGTCGTTGGTTGGTATGTTTGACCCTGAGAGTCTTTAGAAAATGTGAATTTTAGAACACTGGTTCTTAAAGTCTCATGCTCTTTAACAATTTGGAAAGCTGACTGATTGATTACTTACGAGTAATTCAATCAAATTTAAAAGTTCTCAATGTTTATCTTTCATTAGATAAACA
>NZ_CAWPOA010000023.1:0-220 GCF_963889365.1 Vibrio sp. OPT20
TTCGTTGAGTCACAAAATCTTAAATTGAAGAGTTTGATCATGGCTCAGATTGAACGCTGGCGGCAGGCCTAACACATGCAAGTCGAGCGGAAACGACAACATTGAATCTTCGGAGGATTTGTTGGGCGTCGAGCGGCGGACGGGTGAGTAATGCCTAGGAAATTGCCTTGATGTGGGGGATAACCATTGGAAACGATGGCTAATACCGCATAATGCCTAC
>NZ_CAWPOA010000024.1:0-1572 GCF_963889365.1 Vibrio sp. OPT20
GGAGCCAGCGTTTAAACGAACTACTACATAGAAAGCTTTAGTTGCAGCTAAAGCCTGGGTCTCACATTACCCGATTGGAGTGCTTATTATCCATACAAGCGTTTAAGACGGACTCTGTAGTTGACCCGATCTAATGGACACCTTCAATTGTAATTGGAGGTGTTTATGCCAGCTTATAAATCAGGTAAAAAAACTCAACAATATCTTACGGAATTTAAGGTAACTGCTGTCCGACTTTCGCTTCGAGAAGGAGCTACAGTTAAAAGCGTGGCGCTATCATTAGATATCCACCCTTATATGCTTTCTAAATGGCGAAAGGACTATAGAGAAGGGGTTATTATGGAAGATAAACGTAAGAAAAGGACTCAGATCCCGAGCCAGAAAACTGAGTCTAGTCGGATTGCAGAGCTTGAACGTCAGAACGAACAACTTAAGCTCGAGAATGATTTGCTAAAAAAGTGGCAACGATTCGTTGCCCAAGAAAATCGACAAAATTCCGATTCATAGCCCATTACAAAACGCGTTATTCCATTGTCTTGATGTGTCGTTTTCTATCTATTTCTAAGTCGGGTTACTACGCATGGCTTGATAGAGAGCCAAGCCGCTACGATCAAGAAGAGCAGGCTTTGAAGAAGCGCATAATTAAAGTGTTTACCCAGAGTCGAGAGACTTACGGTAGTCCACGAGTTCATGCAGAGCTGAGGCGCCAAGGAGTTTTGGTTAGCCGCAAGCGTGTAGCTCGGATCATGAGAGATCAAGGGCTAAGAGCGCGAAGTTATCGCATTTACATGAAAATGGCCAAGCTACATCGGTTCTATCAATCGATTAAGAATATTAAAAAAGACACACCAAAACCAACGGCAGTTAATCAACAATGGTCTGGAGATCTAACGTATATAAAGCAAGGTAAACGTTGGATGTATCTAGCGGTCGTTATCGACCTTTACTCGCGTAAAATCGTCGGTTGGTCGCTTGGTAGTAAGAAGAGTACACAACTAACGATGAGTTCGTTGAGAATGGCAATTAGAAATCGAAAACCACAAGAGCGCTTATTGTTTCATACCGACAGAGGCTCTGAATATCGAGCCCATGAAGTTCAAGCTTTATTATCAAAAAATGGAATTGTCCCAAGTATGAATCGTCCAGGTCATTGCACTGATAATGCGGAGGTGGAGTCGTTCTTCCATACGCTCAAAGGCGACATAATTAGGAAAAATAGTTTTAAAAGTGAGAAGCAGCTTAGAGATAAACTTGCCGGTTATATCCAGCATTTTTATAACCGTTATAGACTGCACTCAAGTCTTGGATATCGAACCCCGCATGAATATGAAGTAGCGACGGGTTAAAGATAATAGGGTGTCCATTTTATCGGGTGAAGATCATTCGCAACGCGTGGCATTTTCACTATGCGTTGTGTTTGGTGATTAAGGTGGTATGTGGCGGCTTTTGTATTGCGTTGCTCACCCCTTAACGGGGCTACATGGATTCCCCCGGTTGTCAAACATCCGCTAAACTTATGTTGATGGGTTTTGGACTGCCGCTCTACATTCGGCCTACTTATCGACGATTCGC
>NZ_CAWPOA010000025.1:0-263 GCF_963889365.1 Vibrio sp. OPT20
GTGGAGGGAGACGGATTCGAACCATCGAAGGCAGTGCCGGCAGATTTACAGTCTGCTCCCTTTGGCCACTCGGGAACCCCTCCAGGGTGTGTCTTACTTTTCACAAAGTAAGCCTAAATTGATGTTTCCCATAAGCCCATCAACTAGGTTGTTCTCTTAACTCTCAAAAGAGGTAAGAAGAATATGGTGGAGGGAGACGGATTCGAACCATCGAAGGCAGTGCCGGCAGATTTACAGTCTGCTCCCTTTGGCCACTCGGGAAC
>NZ_CAWPOA010000026.1:0-206 GCF_963889365.1 Vibrio sp. OPT20
GTAATAACGTTTTGATATTCATCAACGAGTGCCCACACAGATTGATAGGTTTAAATTGTTAAAGAGCGTGTTCTCTAAAAAGAGAACGCTTTCAGTGCTTTAGCACTCAAGCAGGACGCGTATAATACGCTTTCCACTTTGAAAGTCAACATAAAACTCTAAGAAACTTAGAACCCTATGGTGACTTGTCTATTAAATAGACAAAG
>NZ_CAWPOA010000027.1:0-728 GCF_963889365.1 Vibrio sp. OPT20
CCGTTGAGATTAATTCAAGATGCTTCGTCATTGCTTCCATGTTGCTTAACGGTGAAACAATAGCTTCAGCTTCGCCTGTATTGATACAAACGGCTCCAAACAAATAAGCGTACTCAAATTGTTGCTTTTGAACGGCTCTAGGTCGAGTTCCTTTTTCTGCCCAAATCTTGGTTGTGGTATTGCGTTGACCAAATCTAGCTTCATCTTGAAACCAAACAAGCACTTCTTTTAAGTGGATATGCCCAGGGATCTTAAGGACCGTTTCTATTGGGAATTTTTTTAAAAGATTCTTGAGCTTCTTCTGATTGTTTTGGGTGCTTTGAACGTGTCGTTATCCAACTCAAATTAAGTTCATGCAGTAAGCGGTATACACCGGATGGCTGGTAAGATATATCAAATTCATCAAGGATGAATTGTGTGATGTCACTCCCTTGTAAGCGCCCACCCTCAGGTTTTATTGCATTTGAAGTGACGTATTCTTTAAGATGTTTTTTTTGCTCAATAGTGAGTCTGGAAGGTCTTCCTGTATGAGGTTTTTCTACTAACCCTTCAACACCAAAATCAAGATAGGCCTTGATCCATTTATTCACACTGAGACGACTGACTTTAAGAAATGACGCGATTTCAGTTCGATTTTTACCATCGATAAAGTGAGAGACCGCGAGTAATCTTAGCCTCAACCTCGCGTTGGAGGTTGCGCCGATAAGCTTTGATAAATCTGAGTTCAT
>NZ_CAWPOA010000028.1:0-29976 GCF_963889365.1 Vibrio sp. OPT20
GCAAACTATCAGTTTACAGGCACCGCGAAACGTCTTGATGGTCAAGTCCTGAGTGTAGAAATCAAAACCTCAGACGCTTCAGCAACAACTATCGCAACTGGTAATGCTGAGGTTCAGAACGGCAGTTGGACGAGCCGTGGGATAAATCTTCGCGATCAACCGAACGGCCGCTACACCGTCGTTGTGACGGGCACCAACGCTTCAGGCGTGCAAGTAAGCGAAAGCGCAAGCTTTACGCTCGCGCAAGCGGTACCGACGTTAACGAGCGTGACGTTTAACCCAACACACCAAGCGATAGGTCAAAGCGTATCGGTCAGCCTTAAGTTCGATAAAGCGCTGCAAGCGGCCAGTGCTGAGTTAGGTGGTACGGTCATCTCGCTGACGAAGAGTGTGGATGCCAGTGTGTGGACAGGGGATGTATTGGTTCCTGCGTCGTCTGATTTGACGGTGGATCTGGTGGTGAAAGATTACCAAGATTTATTGGGTAATGTGGGTGCGGATAGCACACATTCGCTGCCTATTACGCCAACTATTAGCATCTCTGCGATCAACAGCGGTAATGATGTTAACGAATCAGTGTCACCTACATTGATTCTCGATGGTACTACGGTTCGTTTTTCTGAAGGTGATAAGTTGAGCCTAAGTGTCACAGACAGTGGGGGAGTTAAAGTTTCAGATGCTGAGGTGCTGGTCGGTGAAAACGGAGTTTGGCAATATGAAATGACTCTTGATCCAATCGAAGGTGGAACTGTGACGGTGTCACTACGTGGTGCTAATGGACTTGGAGCCGATGCTACTTTGGTTGAATCTACATTTACCTTAAATAAGGATGTGAGCGCTGCAGTGGTCGTAGTGCCAAGCTTATTACGACAATTGCTTATTTACGACAATGGCACAAAACTAGCAGCATAACACTAATTGTTATATGGAAGATTAGACAAAGGTCTGCCTATTCGGCAGACCTTTTTTGCAAATGTATCTCAGGTTGTTGGAATTTGAGTATGTATCCAGGGCTTAATCATTTTTATTACCCTCAATTTTATTAAGAAAATTATTGTACACCAGTGCCCAATATTGATTAATTTAGTGATGCTGAGTCATTGAAATGAAAATTATTTTGTTTTTTCTGTTTCATTATTTAGGCATATTTTCAGTCAGATAACTAATATAACTGGTGATGCAATCAGAATGGCAATTGCATAGATATTTTGCATAGTAGTTTTTGGTGTTATCTCTAGAAAAGTGCCATCTTGATATTAAATGCATAATATATATAGTGTTTATATCACATCGTTATTTGATGTGGTGTTCTGCATTTTGGTACTTTAGTACCACCCTTTTAAGCCAATTTAGTGTTCCAAAATAAATCCTATTTATATTGGCTAAGTTTATGTGGGAATTTATTCCCACTTTTTTTCTCTTTTACAGACGAGAAAATGCTTAATATAACCTTCTTAATCGATGAAATGCTTCCACCAGATATGTGTGTTTGGTCCAGTTACTATTTACTTAAATACACAATGAAATGATCGTTATGTGATATCCATTCAAATTGATTTACCTTTTTAGTCGGTTAGGTGAAACGACTATTTACCCTGTTTAATTGGCTTTATTACTAGTGTTATAGTTTTTGGCGATACTCCTTCTAATCTATTGAAGTTTATAATCATTACGCGTAGAATTTAGTTAACCAAATCGTTTTTTAAGCCTTATCAGCTTAGTTATCACCGCAACTATATATACCTGTAGGTTGTGGAGAATCCAAATGCACTTAGTTTGCAAATTTATATCTAGTTCGTCTCTCAGTACGAACGACCTTCAATATGTCTTAACACCGGATGAGTGTATCGGGCTATTTTCGCGTGTGCGCACCCCTAAAGACATCTTGGCTCAATTACCAAGCACCCTGCTTCACCAGATTACTGCGTCGGCTAAAAAAAATGCCCACAGCCTGCTCTATGCTATTCGAGTAGAACTTGTAAAAGCGAACTGGGTTTGTCTTTCTTCCAATGTGAGACGCAGTCTATTAACGACTCAACAGCTAGCAAGTTTCCCTCGACTCAAGCTACATGTCGATCGGGTTGCTAACAACAGTTCAGACCGTGTTCACAAAGCCAACTACCAGCAAGTTGTCGATGATGTACCTTTGGCACGTCACTACAGTTTCTCGCCGGTTGAACCTTCTCCAGAGCATAAAATCGTCGTTGAGTTTGCTGGCCAGTGGTCAAGCAATGCGGCATGTTTGATGTTGGGTAAAACTGAGGCTCAAAAAGAAAAAGTCACCGTAGGCAAGGCCGATACCGGGAACAAACACCGCAGTCTCGCGACATTTAAAGATCTCGAAGCTGAGGGCAAAACGCTTTACATCAAAATCCCTTGTTCTGACCAGCCTCAGCCAATTTTGCTTAAACTCACAGAAGGCTTGCAACCCGTTGATAAAGAAAATCACATGGATGAGTGGGATAACGTGTTGGTGCCTGTGCTACCAATGCTGGAAGGCACAAATGGACATGAGTTGGTTTCAGACGGTTATTTCTATGTGATTTGGAACAACAAAGTTTGGCGAGAGGTCGAAGTTACACCAAAAGGCTACTTTGCTGATGTTGATTTAGAGTACTACAGAAATAATGATCCTGAATCCTCGATGAAAACACGGCATGTCAACATTGATGGGGCAAACCTTGTACCAGACTACTATGTTGGCGAAGAAGCATTTGAGATTTATCAATCTGGCCAGAAAGTGTATTCGGGACATCTAAGCCTTGATCAAGGAGCCAGGGTATTCCGCCTTTTGGATGAGGAAGTAGATGTTGTTTTTCCAGAATTAGATATCGACCCTATCACGGTTAAAACGGTGCTAAGTCCTTATAAAGCTAGCAAAGATGGTGCGCGCATTGCACAAGGTGTTCCTCTACCGCATATTTGGGTGCCATACAAGGTCGCGGGAGGAGTACAAGAATGTTATATCCATTATTCCGAGCTGGCATTGAGAAATACGGAACTGTCTGAACTAGAGAGTGATCCTGCTTCAATTGCTAAGTCTCTTTCAGATTTGCAAATATACTCCTCATCCCAAAGCTTTGATAATGCGGGTGAGAATATTATTCCAGTTTCCGGTACCGCATCGACAGGGATTGGCAGTGGTATCATCAACGAACATAAAGAAAGTAATGTTGCGGGGCTTAAATTGGCTCCAAGAGGCGCTTTGCCTTCTATACGTTACCTTCACGAGCCTTTGACAGATCAGCCGGATGATTTCTTTGGGCTTCGTAACATAGAACACGATTGGATTCACAAATCGTACTTTCGTTCAGCAATGAAAGACGACGATGGTTATATGACGCTGCGGTTCGCATTCCCGCCGGAGGAGGTCAAGAGCGTCGATATTGTTCGAGGTGTACATTCGAGCCTCTCCACGGGTAGCCAACGCCTTGTCGTTGTAGAAGAAAATGTACCCATTTCAGAATTGCTAGGTTAAACCATGAAAGAAAAACTATTACTGTTGCTTGCCGTTCTATCTATAGCGGGTTGTAAAAATGACGGCCGCATTTACGTGGGTGAACACAACTATTACACCATGGAACAGAGCGAGGTCCGTAAAGCTGACTTTGCTACTTTTCAACAACGTGACTTTCCTCGTTACTTTATCCATCGTGCTAAAGAATGGCCAAGGGAAGATTTAAATGACGCGAGCTCTTACGATTTGCCGCGCGTTCAGTTTACTTGGGCAAACTTATCAAACGACCAAGGGTATGGGCCAGATCCTATGTACGATGAGTATGAAGGGCGTAAAAAAATCTGGAGTATGAAGACCGATGGCACAGATCTCCGCTTGGTGACCGATTTGCCGTGGTTAGGTAAGGATGATTCAACTGTTGGTAAAACTAGTCGCTCGCCAAACAACCGTTATGTTGCTGTAGGTTATGGAAGTTATAACAAATTTGTTGACTTAGAAACTCAAAAAATGATCGAACTACCACATAAGAGAGAAGGGCCTGCCGGGTTCCTCTGGGCTGAAGACAGCAGCTACGTTTATTATCGTACGGGTATGGTGGGCCGTGTGGTGTATAAGTGGGACATTGCTAAAGGTGAGGCGGAAAAGACCGATCTACACATAACTGATACAGGTATTATCAAAGACGGAAAACGTTACAAGGTCACTGAGGTGTTTACTGTTGTTTATGATGAGAAAACGGGTAAAAAGTTACAGAGTGCTCGATGGGGAGAAAATTTAAAACCTCTACATGCTCGTGCTGATGTGACTGCAATCAGCCCTGAAGGTGACGTATCTTGGGGAGCGAATATGAGCGCTGGTGTTTTTAAAATGGATGTTACAACCAATCGTGAAGTACCTACTTCCCCACCGATGCAATTTGCTATTGGTTTAAACAGTCGTTTCGCATTAGTTAATAAACATATGACACGAATGAGAGTTCTAGATAGCAAAACCAAACAAGCGTGGGATTGGGAGCCGCTAGGTTACAGCCGAACGTTAGATCCCGCCATCGTATATAACCTCTCTGTAAACCATGGTAACTGGTTTAAGGAGGCTAAATAATGGCCAGAACCTACGATGATGAAATCTACCTATTTGGTGCTTTATTCCACGGGTACGATACGGACGAAGGGCGAATATTTGATTGGCATACAAAATCGGACTTAACGCAAGTTGATGAGTTAGCAGGCAAGATTCGTCCCATTCCTTTGACTCCAGTGATGGTCAACGCCTTGTCCGGAGACGAACCAGCACTATGGGGCACCACCAAAGAGGGAAAATTGGTCGAGTTAGGTTTAGGTGAGCCGCCACAAGCAACGGGTAAGCAACCTTTATCAGGAGAAAAAGTCGATTCCGAAACTTCTGCACCAAGCGATATCGACAATTATGAAGTACTCAAGCTGGGCAACCGACCGGAAGGGATCTGCAAAGGGACAAACTATGAATTAAGTTTTCCGCCATTGCGTTTGCTGGCGCAGATGATTGCGCCGCAGAATGATCCAGAAAGTACGGGGGGAGCAAAAGATCTGGTAAGCCTTGCTGAAAACATTAAGCATTTTTCTCAGTACATTGATGACGGGACTAACGAAACAAAGCAAACGGGTGTGCAGTTCCAACTTACTGAAATTGCCCTGAATCAACTTGCACCTGCTTATGTTGGGGTCGATCTTACGCCTGAGCAAGAACGCTACAACAATTGGTTGGCGCGCCAGAAAAAACGAAACAACCCCCTAAAAGGTTTCGTAGTCCCAAGGATGCACAGTTGTGCGGTACTGTTCACAGACAAGCTTTATGGTGGCGCTGAGGTTTCGTTGATTCGCCCAGTCAAAGATATTAAAGCTGGCGATTTAGAGAACGCATCAGAGGAAAAACTAGGTTATCTAACAATACAAAAACGGACTCCTATTTGGTGTGAAGATCTTGAAGACAACGATGTATTACCAAGCGGACTGTTCCACCTTGACCCTAGCCAAGTTGAAGATGGTTTTTACTTGTTTCGCGTCCAGTTTTGGGAAACTGAATGGAAAGCATTTGATCAAACACGTAAAAAGTTACCTGAAAGTGTACTGAAGGCCAATGTCACAAAGCAGTTCATGAAACACCCTCAAACAGGTACGGAGCAGACTGTTTATACCTATGATCTGCATGAAAAGTTGACGTTTATCGAGACAGCAGGCATTGGAAAAATGGCGTGCGTGTGTGGTGATATGATCACCTTAGAGGAAGCGCTCATCCAACAGTTCCCTAATCAGTTGCCATCTTATGAAGACTACGCGACTAAGGGGTTAAGTTATCAAACTAAGCAAAAGCCGGGTGTCGCTCCGTTATCTTTGCATGCTGCGATTAACAAAACCTACGAATCGTTGAGCAGTGATTTTCTCTCCATTGAGGGCGCCAAGCTTTATGGTCCTCCTGCGGAAATAGCGAAAACTATTGGGCAGGCGCTTTGGGAAAACAGTGAATCGGGGGCTTTACCTCCATTTCTGATGAGTGGTATCGCGTTACATTCGGCACTTGCCGCCACAAGTGGTGTTAAAAAGAGCGTTAGTCTTGCAAAGATTTTTTCGCGTAAAGAGCTAACGCTGAAACAAGCACAAGCGTTAGTGTTTAGAAAGCATGTCATCGATATTCCTTATATCAACCGTGCTTTTAAAGCGGCAGGCTCAGAGTCAAAAATCATACGTGGGGTTGGACGACTAAGCAGTGATTTTTTGAGCGGAACAAATCGATCACTCCCAGTAATTGGAGTTATCGCAAGTGGTAAGGAAGCACTCGACGAATATTCGGCGTTCACAGAACAAATTAAAAATGCGAAAGAAGCGCAAGAAACTTTAAGCAAATATGCTGAACATTATCTTTCTTCTTTAACGTTTGTTCGCCGCTTTGATAATCCAGAACAGTGGCAAAAAAAGGCAGAAGCGGTGCAGGAAGCACTTGGTAAAGAAGGGAATGCTCAGATCTTTGCTGATGGTCAAGGGGTCGTTGTTCGAATGAACTTCAAGTTTAACTCTGCTGAGTTTGAGAACGAAGTTCAGGTGCTGCATATCGACTATATAGAAGTATGTAAAAAATTATGCCACCTTTTATCCCAAAACCCTGATTACCAAGTTGCCATTATTGGCCATGCAGGGCCAATAGGTACGCATGAAAATAACTTAAAAATTTCCAGATTGCGTGCGGATGTAGTTAAAGAGGCCATCCTTGCCAAAATAAGCGGAGAAGAACAAGCGAACCTAGAATCAAGGTTGTTGATTGAGTTTAAGGGTAAATCGCAACTGATTGATGATATCGACGGTTATGCCGACGTTAACGATCGATCAGATACTGCGGATATCGCTGTGAACCGACGTGTAGAGGTAAGGTTGATCATCCCTGACTTCGCGGTTTCTCTACCACCGAGTCGGTCTGGGACGATGGCATTAAATCGCGCGCATCAAATTTGGGAAGGGCATCAGCTTTCGGCAAAGGAAGCTGAAGATAAGATGATTCTTGCCGCCGTTGACGCGATCGCAAGCGTCGCAATCTGGACGCCTGCAGCACCAGTGGCTGCATATTATTTTGCCGGTAAACTCGGTGCAGAGCTTTTGGGCGCTGCAACTGATTTCTATGGCGATCTCTTTGGTGATGCTACGTTTAAGGAACTCAAAGCTCAGTACAACAACAAAAGCATGCTAAAAACACTCAGCAGCATCAATAAAGAGCTTATCTCTCTTTATAAGGGGATCAGTCAAGATCTTCAACCTCAGGTCATTGATGCTAATGGTTTAGCTGACTTTCTTAAAAAACAGGCGAATCATGATGAATTGTTGAAGCGCTTTTTGTTGCGCTCCTATGCTTTGAATTCTTTGATTGAGTTACTAACGATTCTCAGCGCTAAGTGGAGCCTGGCGGGTGACTTTGATGATTTCATTGAGGATTATCGAGTTGACGAGTTTATTCGGTTGTATGTCATGAGTGATAACTGGGAAATTCCAGTCAATGATGGCAATACACTTGCCCTGAATTGGGTAAACCGTTTTAACAAATCTGGTTTGTTCTCTAACTCAGACGCCAATAGCTCGTTACAGTGGAGTTACGGTGAAAAAATAGGTGGTGCATTTAATACGGGATTCCCTGTACAGACACGTCTATTCTTGGATCGAAAATCAGATGACTCCTTGCAAGAAAGTGCTTCTATCCGAGAAGGCCTAAAGGCATTTTGTCACGACTTCAACTTAGCTAAAGTAGAACTTGGGCGTGATGATATAGAGTTCAGCCGCTTGCTGGTTCAAGAAGGTGATAAATGGACGCCATATGTAGAGTGGACATTTGCACAGATTGGACGAAAGCTACGCCCACAAACTCGCGTGAAACTACAGGTGGTTTTAAAAGACAATTTCTCATCTAAGGTGCTGTTTTTACAGGAGGTCGCTTATCGCGCAGCTGTTGTTGGCTTGGACTCTCATGGGCCAACCTTTGATGTATTGTTCACAAAAATGGATGCCTCTCAATTCGAAGATCCTGATGGAGCGATTAAAAAACACTTTGATAGTAAAGGTGCTAAGGAATTACATGGTCTTGAATTTGAGCCAACATATGGGTTTGGTGAGTTTTTAATCCATGGCATCAAGCCGCTATGCCCAAATGTTAAAGTCCTAGATGAGGTAAAAGCCTTCTTTACAGGCCAAAGTGTGTTTGAATACGTTCGAGACTCTGGTGCTTTTGAACAGATGAATTATGTCTTCTCACTAGGAGGGCATGATTTGCTAGCGGGCAAGTTAGAGGGATTGGGTACATATAAAAACTACACTCTAGGTATTACTGAAGTTAACTTTGGTATTGATGGCCAAAGCCCTGCACAAGAAGCGAAAAACTTTAACGGTCGAACATTGGAAACGACGAAACTCACAGACACTGACTTTTTGATCGAAGAGTTTGTTATGAGTGAGTCTGCGTCATCTCGAGACAGTACACCGAAGGTTATCGATGGCAACCTTCTTATTTTGCCTGGTATTGAAATTGACGGTGACCTCGCTTGGGGTGAAAGCAATGCGAATAAACTGATAAGCAATAACTTTGATTGGTCGAAAGAGCAAAGGTTCTCACTTTGTTTTGCGGTGTTGGGGGATGAACGTGCGAGTGACGATTACGATACAATGTTACTCAACGCCATTGAGTGTGGGGTGAAACTGCAGATCAAAGATGGTCCAGTTAAACATGACGTGATGCATTATGCCGGAGTAGTCAACATTCGTTCTCGTTTTGTTACCGAGAAGTCAAATACTGGGTATAACGGAATAGAAACAACAACCGTTTTTGATTTAGAACTTGATGATAGCGACGCTATTAAGTGTACTGGCAATGAGCAAAGCGCTGTTCAATTTATTGATCAAAATGACGCTAATTTCTCAAGTTCATTAACTTCAAGCGAGAAAAAGCACCTTTATATCATTCGCTTTGAGTATTCTTATGTGTCGCCTACAGGTAAATTAGTTAATGGTTTAAGACCTTTTGGTGATGTTTTAGATGGTAATGATCTAAAATCTATCAGACTCCAGTTGGCTTCATTTGAGCAAATGGATACGAGTGAAGGTTATGAACTACCGAAGTTTGAGCTTCGAGTTCCTGCGGTGAAAGACTTCATGACGGCGAAGCCATGGATAGAAACTGTTGAAAAGGAAAAGGCGACAAGTGAGGCGAACCACTTACACTGGAAAAACCTAGAGGTACAGAACGAGCAGAAAGGATATGTTGAGAATTGGATAACGAAACAAGCGTCTTCGCTTAATGCTCCGGAAATCGCTCTTTTACAGGCAAAGTAGTAAATAAAAAAAACCGCCTTTGGGCGGTTTTCTTTTCTTATCAATAAAAGCTGAAGTAAGATTTTCTCGCTTCTCGCTCAACCCGCCGCAGAAATATCGTATTTCTTCATCTTGTGATTGAGTGTACTTAACGGGAGCGACAGTTGTTCAGCCGCTCGTTTCGTGTGCCAATTACAAGAGTTTAAGCAGTCAATAATTACGGTACGTTCGTACTGGCTTACGACCTCTTTTAGGCCAACGGCTATATCGTCATCTCCTAGAGGTTCAGGTTCAAACCTAGGCTGTACTGCCGATGTAACTGGAGCCAAAACTTGATAGTGTTCTACCTCTTCAGGGATCTGTTCACCAAACTCAATCTGAGTAATGGTTTCAAAATCGGAAAGAAGAACCGAGCGTTCAATGATGTTCTTAAGCTCGCGCACGTTACCGGGGTAGGTGTAAGCGAGCAGTTGGTTTCTCACATTAGCACTCAATCCTGGTGATTGAGGCAACCCTAACATCGTCGTGGTTTGCTGCACAAAGTGCTCGGCGAGTGGGATAATGTCCGCTTGTCTGGATCTCAGAGGTGGTAAGGTGATGGGAAATACGTTCAAGCGGTAGAATAAATCGGCCCTAAAGCCTCCGTCTTTAATCTGCTGCATTAAGTTACAGTGCGTCGCGGCAATGACTCTAACATCCACTTCAATCTCTCTGCTGGCGCCTACAGGGCGAACTTTACGTTCTTGTAGCACACGTAGAAGTTTAGCTTGAAGTAGCATTGGCATATCACCAATCTCATCTAGGAACAGGGTTCCACCGTTTGCTGCTTCAAATAAGCCAACTTTGTCCTTGTCTGCACCGGTAAATGAGCCCTTTCTGTGCCCGAAAAGTTCGGATTCTAGAAGTTGTTCAGGAATTGCGGCACAGTTCTGAACGATTAATGCTTGCTCAGAACGATTCGAGTTTTCGTGAATGTATTTTGCAATGACTTCTTTACCCGCACCTGTCTCGCCTCTTAGTAAGACGTCGACAGGCAGAGAGAGCACCTTATCAAGTCGGCTCAATACATTGACCATCTCTTCACTTTCAGCGATCGGGCCTTGATAGGTTTTCTTTGTCCGCTTTTTTAGCTGAGTATTTTCACGAACCAAAGCTTGGTTGTCGGCGCTTAAACTCTTAATCACTTGTCCATATTGCTCTAACCAAATGGCATGGCGAATATTACTTGCCGCCATTCGGCAAAACTCGGTAAGTGCGGTTTCGTTATCGATAACGCTTAAATCGAGCAAAACCAACAATCCAATGGTTTTGCCCTCATCATCAATCAATGGCCAAGCAAGTAAGTTATTGCTTTTTAGACCTAACGTTTGCTCGGTTTGATAGATACCTTCGCAGTCATAACCATTGTAAGTGTATAGCTCATTGATCAAGACAACTTCGCCGTTACGTACGGCGAAGTTGAATGGGTCAGCTTCACTTACTGTGTCTAACTGCAGTGGCTCCCAAGGATGTGAGGCGATGACTTTTTCATGGTGATGCGCGGTACTTGGAATCAAGGCTTGACCGGTTTGGTCAAGCACGTAAATGATGCCATGTTTCGCGAAAGTCATTTGCCTTGCTGCTGTGAGAACGGCATCCAAAGTTTGAGCTAACTGGCTGCGATCAGCCAGAGATTGGCTGATCGCAAGTAGGGCGTTACTAAGCTCACTATGGTTAGCTGAACGCATAGGTTAGAGTTCCTTGCTCGTCCACAGAAACGTCAATTTGAGTATGTGAATCATCCTTGTCATTCACCAGTAGTTGAGTCGAAAGCTGCGGCAATAGTTGACGGTTAATAACGGCATCAATATTTCGAGCTCCCGTCTCCGCAAGGCGGCAGTTGCCTAATACGAATTCCACTAAGTTATCACCATAGCAAAGTGCCAGTTTGTGGTGGCTTTGCAGGCGCTCAGACACTTTCTTCAGTTTATGATGGATGATATCAGTCATTGCTGCGTCTGAAAGAGGAAGGAATGGCAACACGGACATACGAGCCAACAAGGCTGGCTTGAAGTGTTGATTCAACGTTGGGCGAATGGCTTCAGCGACGATATTGGCATCAATGTCTTTCGCTTGGTGAACCAAAGACTCAATCTCATGTGTCGCGAGGTTACTCGTCATGATGATGAGCGTATTTTTGAAGTCGATGGTACGACCTTCGCCATCATTTAGTGTGCCTTTGTCGAACACTTGGTAGAACAGGTTGAGTACTTCTGGGTCTGCTTTTTCAACTTCATCTAAAAGAACAACAGAGTAAGGGCGCTGACGTACTGCTTCGGTTAGCATACCGCCTTCGCCAAAACCAACATAGCCAGGAGGAGAACCAATAAGGCGAGACACAGTGTGTTTCTCTTGGAACTCAGACATGTTGATGGTGGTCATGAAGCGCTCACCACCAAACATTTGGTCGGCGATAGCACGAGCGGTTTCTGTTTTACCTACACCACTAGGGCCAACCAATAAGAAAACGCCTGTTGGTGCATCTGGGTTACCTAATCCCGCTTTTGCGGTTTGAATTCCTTCAGCAAGCGCATCAATGGCAAATTCTTGGCCTTTAATGTTTTGAATTAGGTTTTGCTTCAAGTTTAAGGTCGCTTGCGACTCATCTTGAAGCATTTTTCCCATAGGAATGCCTGTCCAATCAGATATCACATGACTAATTTCGTCGGGACCCACTTCATAGTGAACGAGCGGGTTGGTACCGCGCACGTTATCTAAACGTTCGTTACAAGACTGAATAGCTTCACGAGTCTGCTCTTCAGAATATTCATGACAATTTGGTTTGTCACTTGTTAGTGCGTCATCGTCTTGAACCGTATTGTCAGCTTTAGGAGCACTGTCTTCTTCAGTTGAAGGAGTAGTAAGGCTGTAAAGATGGCTACGCAGTTCAATGATTTCTTGAATAAGAGATTGTTCTTTTTTCCATTGAACCTGAAGGGTAGCTTGTTCTTCGGTGGCCTTTTCTATCTTCTCTTTTAGCTCAGGAATTAAAGCGGCACTGTGTTTGTCACCAGTTTGCTGCAGTTGATCACGCTCCAGAGCTTCGAGCTCGCGGTTCGCAGCCGCAATTTCTTGATGCAATGTTTCAACAGGTGCCGGTGTTGCGTTAAGGCTAATATTGACGCGAGCACAAGCTGTATCTAACACGTCGATTGCTTTATCTGGCAGTTGACGTCCAGTGATGTAACGATCAGCTAAGTTTGCTGCGGCAGTAATTGCGTCGTCACGCACGTATACGTTATGTGATTTTTCATAGGCTGGCCTTAAGCCTCGGATGATCAATGCGGCTTGAGTAGCCGATGGCTCATCGAGTTTTACTAGTTGGAAGCGGCGCGCCAGAGCTGGATCTTTTTCGAAATATTTCTTGTATTCAGACCATGTGGTGGCAGCAATTGTTTTTACTTCACCACGTGCTAGAGCGGGTTTAAGTAGGTTGGCAGCATCGCTGCCTCCAGCTTGATTGCCTCCCCCAACTAGCGTGTGAGCTTCATCTATAAATAAAATGATTGGAGTCGGTGAATTCTTCACTTCGTCTAGTACTGCGTTAAGGCGTTTTTCAAACTCTCCCTTAACACTTGCCCCCGCTTGAAGTAAGCCCATGTCTAGGCCGTATAGTTCAACACCTTTGAGGCAGTCTGGCACATCTCCTTCGGTAATTTTTAATGCAAGACCCTCTACCACCGCTGTTTTACCAACTCCCGGCTCACCTACGGCGATTGGGTTATTTTTTCTGCGTCGCGCCAATATGTCGATTATTTGTCTGATTTCTTGATCACGGCAGAATACTGGGTCGATCTCGCCCTTTCTTGCTTTGCCGGTAAAGTCGGTGGTGAATTTACTTAATGCCGAACCATCTTCACGTGCGTCGGTTTTTTCTGATGTCGTTGCTAAAGATTCTAGAGAGTTTGTTGTGAGTTCAGAAAAATTACGCTTTAAGGTATCTGGGTTTACACCGTCTAAGATTGAAGCGTAGCCGTGCTGACCATAGCGTAGTGGGTTACTCACGAGTGTAAGAAGTAGGGCACCAGAGCGAATCTGAGTTTCGGATAGATCTAAAGATGAGACCAACCAACTTTCTTGAAGCCATTCGATTAAAAGCGAAGAAAAAACGGGCTTGCTGCCGTTGCCTGTTGTGTTGGTATCTAAAGTCGAACGAATGGATTGCCTTAAAATGGTCTCTGAGCAATCGAAATGACTTAATAAGATATCAAAATCACTATTTGGCCTTTCTAATAAGCTTAATAGATAGTGTTCAATTTGCACTTCATTGGCTTTTTCCGATACGGCTAATGCAGCGGCATCCTCTAAAGCGACTTTTACAATAGGGTGCAGACGTTGTATTAAAGAGGAAAGGTTTATATTTATCATTTTAGTTCTATTAGTTATGTATATGGGATGCAGCAATTATACTAAAATTGATAACTGGTTTTTTATTCGGTGATGAATTTACTATTGTTTATTGGTTACTTTTATTGTTTGTTTTGGCTTTTTATCTGACTAATATTTAAAATCCCGTTCAAAATAATAAATAGTCTAGGTGTTATGATTTAATTACTAGTTTTTTTGACTTTATTTCTAATCTTCGAGATAGTTATTTTGCCTTTGTGTTTTAAATTCAATTTATTAGTACCCACGTTCAATAAATCGTTTTTCTAAACAACAAATTGTTGTTAAATATAATATTTATAACGGGTAATTTTTTGTAACTGACTGTATTCGTTGGTTTTATAAAGTTGGCATGATGTTTGTATTAGCTTAATCAGTCGCGGTGATAAGCGATTTGGTGAATTAATGAATTATAAATTTTAAAAAGGAAATATCGATGCCAACTCCAGCATATATGTCTATCAATGGTGAAACTCAAGGTCACATTACTAAAGATACTTACTCTGCAGATTCTGTAGGTAACACTTGGCAAGAAGCTCACGTTGATGAGTTCCTAGTTCAAGAACTTGATCACGTACTAACAGTTCCACGTGACCCACAAAGTGGCCAACCAACAGGTCAACGTGTTCACCGCCCTGTAGTAGTAACTAAAGTACAAGACCGTTGTTCACCTCTGTTATTCAACGCATTAGTGTCTGGCGAAAAGCTTCCTGAGTGTGTAATCCGTTTTTACCGTACTTCAGTACAAGGTAAGCAAGAGCACTACTACTCAATCAAGTTAATTGATGCACTACTTGTAGATATTCAAACTCGTATGAATCACTGTCAAGACGCTGCAACTTCAGATCGTGTAACTGAAGAAGTACTTAAGCTGACTTACCGTGCAATCGAAGTAACTCACGAAAACTGTGGTACTGCTGGTAACGATGACTGGCGTGCTCCACGCGAAGCTTAATCGCTTTTCGTGAAAAACAAAGGGTCAACAACTGCTGTTGGCCCTATTTCTATTATTAGTATCAGGTAAAAGATATGGTGAATGACGTAGAATTTAAGTTTGAACTGCAAGGCTCTGAGCATGATTTTCGTGTGGAGAGCTTTCAGGTAATCGAAGAGCTTTCAAAGCCTTTTCAAATCAGCCTATCATTACTTTCACTTGATCCTGATATCTCATTTGATGCACTCATCCGTAAACCAGGTAGCTTGACTCTATATGGTCAAGGTGTCAGTTCCGCGAGATGCTTTCATGGCGTGGTTAATGAAGTTCGTTACCTTGGATCGGGTAGGAGATTCTCCCGTTACCAACTGACTCTTGTTCCACAAGCTTGGTTTTTGAGCCAAAGACAAGACTGCCGTATTTTTCAACAAAAATCAGCGTCGGCGATCATCTCTGAAGTTTTAGATGATGCGTCAGTTACTGATTATCGATTAGAGCTGTCAGGTGTATATCCTTCAAAAGAATACGTGCTCCAATATCGAGAGACAGACCTTGAGTTTGTTCAACGAATTCTGGCAGAACACGGAATGTGGTACTACTTCGAGCATACGGAAGCTAACCACACGATGGTTATTGTCGACAGTAATGACGCAATAGCTGAGTTATTGAGCTCACCACTGAACGGGTCTTATTTGGGGCCAATTGTTTACCATGCTGATGGTGGTGGTGTTGCAGACCGCGAGCATATCTCTGACCTAGAACTCGTTAATCGAGTGAAAACTGGCCACGTTACTTACACCGATTATAACTACGAATTTCCGAAGATCCCTCAAGAAATGAGCAGCTCCGGTGAACTCGATGTAGACTTGAAATTATTTGATTTCCCAGGACGTTACGTTGATCCAATGATGGGTCAAGTAAGATCAAATGAATGGATGTCTGAACATGTTGTTGATAATCAGCAAGTAGAGGCCACCAGTAATGTCATGAGACTGGCGTCTGGATACAGTTTTAATATCAGTGAACATCCACGTTCAGCAATCAACCGCGATTACCTTATGTTATCGGTAATGCATAGTGGCCATGACCCTCAGGTTCATGAGGACGAGACTAATGGCCTGCCAACGACCTATCACAATCAGTTTGCGTGTATTCCTAGACATGTTGAGTTTAGGGCTCCAAAACTTGAAGCTCCTTTGGTTGAAGGTACACAAACAGCGGTCGTTGTGGGGCCTGCAGGCGAAGAAATCTATACCGATAAGCTTGGGCGAATCAAAGTTCAGTTCCACTGGGACCGTTATGGCGAGAGCGATGAGCATTCGAGTTGTTGGATTCGAGTTAGCCAATCAATGGCAGCACCAACGTGGGGGGCGGTATACCTACCTCGTATCGGTCATGAGGTGGTTGTTACTTTCCTAGAGGGAGACCCTGATAGGCCTTTAGTTACTGGCGCAGTTTATAACGGGCTTCATTATCCTCCTTATTCGTTACCAGAGAACAAAACGCGTACAACTTTCAGAACTCAAACGCATAAAGGGACTGGCTATAACGAGTTGAGCTTTGAAGATGAAGCTAACCAAGAAGAAGTCTACATTCATGCGCAAAAGGACATGTCGACCAAGGTTTTAAATAACCGCTATCGCGACATAGGCCAAGATGAGTTTTTAAAGGTTGCGCGCCATCAGACGAATGATGTTCACGGTGATCACAAAGAGACCATTGACGGACACAAGACTACCCAAGTTAACAGCACGTTTACTGAAACTGTCGAACAAGATGTATCTGTTACTTACAACGCTAATGAAACTCAATATGTTAAGAACAACTCTGATTTAGAAATTGGAGATAATCAAATTACTAAGATTGGTAAGAATGATGACTTGGATGTGGGTGAAAACAGCAATTTAACGGTTGGTGCATCAAAAAGTTCTGATATAGGAGCCGATGACAATCAGACGGTTGGTGGAAACTTAACAGTCTCTGTTAAAGGAAACACTTCATACAAAGCCGATGGTGCGACCCAGATCATAAGCGGCGACAAGATAGTACTCAAGACGGGTGGGTCTTCATTAGTGATGAATAGTGACGGTTCTATCAAGTTATCAGGTTCCTCAATAACCATCGAAGGAAGCGATAAAGTTGTAATCAAAGGTGGAAACGTGGCGATCAATTAATGATGGAAAAACAAACCCCAATTATACAAACCATCACCGAACAGCAAGCCGAATCGACGGCTTGCTTTTCGCGTTTTGGAACAATTGTATCGATTAACGAAACTAAGAGTGGTGTTCGCGTCGATTTCGAAGGAAATCCGTTGCTGCAGCCAATTAATGCGAGGTTGGGGCGAGGGTTTAAATTAGCCGAATTGCAACTTGCTATTGATAATAACCTTTCATGTCGTATCGAGTTTATAAATAACGACTTTAACCTTCCGCTAGTTACAGATATCTTTTTCTCCATTGTTGATGACTCAGATGAGTTTGTACTGAGAGCAAATAAAATGGTTATTGAAACGGAACAAGAG
Organism: Vibrio sp. OPT20; assembly: GCF_963889365.1. Taxonomy (NCBI): domain Bacteria; kingdom Pseudomonadati; phylum Pseudomonadota; class Gammaproteobacteria; order Vibrionales; family Vibrionaceae; genus Vibrio; species Vibrio sp. OPT20. The sequence continues at coordinate 17,160 of NZ_CAWPOA010000028.1, forward strand.
TTAATTGTAAGAAGTGGAGAAACAGAAACTCGTTACAGCGGCCGTGATGGTCGAATTACCACCAAAGCCAAATATGTGACTTCTCAAGCTGAGAAGGCACAAAAAATTCAAGGCGGCACCATCGCGATCAATTGATCGTGTTACTAGATTGGATTCACGGATGCGTCAAAAAATAGGTATAGATCAACTAAATCAGCCGATTACTAATGAAGATGTGGAACTGGCCATCTCTAATGCGGGAAGTACGCTCACTTTATTGGACGAGCTTCCCGTCAAGTGGCTGGATATGTGTAATGAAAAGCTGTCACTGGCTTCGGAGACACTCGATTTCTTGTTAAAGCAACGCTTACAAATACATAAAAGGGGATACCCAAGCGTTAAACTGGAATATTTAGCACTGGCTGAGCGTCAGATTAAAGACCTAACAAATGTTTATTTGTCTTTCTATCGATTGGCTCCGGGATTAATACATCAATTGAAGCAGAGCGAACCAACCATTTATGCTTGGCTCATGTTGAGCTCAGAGCTTGGACAAGAACACGAAAACCTACTTTGTGGCTTGTCTATGCTTGATGAATTAGATTATCAAGCCGCTAAGTTGTTGGTGGTTCAGTCATCATTGCGAGACATCGACCTCGTGATAATCGAAATGGTTGAAGGTGGCTGTAAACTGCCCCTACTTTACTTGGAGTGCTTACAGTTACGCCAAACTGTCACAGTTGGTCTGCTAAAACGCTGGCTTAAAGATAAGCGGTTTTCTAAGCATAAAACACATTTATTTTTATCATTACAAAACGACGTAGAAAGTGTTGTCTGGTTAGCTGAAAACTCAAAGGGCAGTCAGAACCTGTTTGAACGTTTGCTTTCGAAAGAGGACAGAGGTACTTGGTTTCGAAAGGAGTTCGGTACCTCAATCGATAGTGTGTTTGACTCAGAAGTCGTCACTTTTGCCAAGCTTTTAGAGCTCAAAGAATTTGGTAACTTTGATCCAAGTAGTGTAATGGCTCCATTTGATTTTGTATTGCATGGTCTGAATGAGCATGTTCCTCAAATAGTGGATTTACTATTTAGCCTTGACGAGTTCGAAGGTGAGGATTGGATCCAAGCGCTTTACATTGTCTATGGTAAACGTTTACCAGTGACACCGAAAAATTTAGGTATCGATTTTGAATGGTATGAAATGCTCGAAAAATTAAAACAATGGGCAGAGAGTGACGCCTACAGACAAGTCTCACCAGGTAGAATGGGACAACCTTTGACGCTAGAAACCAGCATACAAGCCATGTTCGATACTCAAGTTAGTGCTGCCTTTAGGATTTGGATTTGGCGTCAGGTTTGTCTCCACACTCGCTCATACATCCCTTGGGATATGACTATGCCAGCTCATCAACAAAAGTGGAATATCACGCGACTAACTCAGAATCCAACAGCTTCAGAAAGGTTTGGCCTAAGGAGCAATCATGCAGTTGTGGGATATTGAGAATTATCCAGGGCTTTCAATTAAAGGCCGTTTTCAACGAGATCAGAATGGCAATGAGGTTTGGATTATCGTTGGAAAACGCTCATGGCAACTCGTCGGTTCTGCTTGGAAGGAGCAGCAACAGTCAGAGATCTATGATGATCCTGTCTATCTGGGGGAAGCCGGGCTTTCTGCGATGAAAGCTGACCATGAGTTCTCTGTTGTCAAAGCCAACACTGATGTGCTGATTTTCGGTAAGGCTCGGAGCTACGCGAAAAAAGCAGTTACGTACCACGAGTGTCGGCTTTTGATTGACGGTCATATTGATAAAACTATATCGGTACTTGGTGATAGGCAATGGATCGAACACGGTGGCAGCGTAACCTTAAGTAAACCACTTCCATTTGTCGAAAAGGAAATCGATTTCTCCTGTGCTATCGGAGGTGATTTAAGAAATCGACTCGGTGGAGGGATCGCTGATAGCAAAGCGGAGCTATTGAAACAAAAAGTACCTTCTGTTTTTTATCCAACGGAAGACTGGAGTGCGACGCCCAAGAATGTCCGGGTTGCAGGCTTTGGCCCGCTAGCTCCATTTTTTGGGGCACGGCAGCGTTACGCTGGTACTTTTGATGATGATTGGTTAGAGAATAGGAAACCTCTTTATCCTTTAGACTTTGACCAACGTTTTTATCAGAGCGCACCACAAGACCAACAATGTAAAGGGTTCATATCTGGCGGAGAACGATTGATGATCAGTGGCTTTTGTCATAATGACGCTCTCTCTTTCCGTTTCCCTCAAGAGATGTATGTAGCAGAAGCTCAGTTTAAAAATGCCAAATATCAAGTTGATATGCCTATTTCTACCGTTTTCATTGATACCGAGGCTCGTATACTTTCAATCAGCTACAGCGCTGCATTTCCATGTCAAGGCGAGGAGCATCTATTAGTGTCAACGAAGATCCGTCAAAAACAGGAGTTGTCCGATAATGAATAACAATTCGGCACGTTTCGTTATTGGTATGGAAGCCATGACACCAGCGGGCATGAACCTTGATATAGCCACAACAGTTGCCAAAGTGGATTTAGGAAGATTCGATCAGAAAGTAGCCGATGATGGTATCGAAAGATTCACCTACGCAAACATTGAATACACTTCAAATACATCATTGTTTGGCAAGTGTTCAGAGCTTATTGAGAGCTTGATCGGGTCTCTTTTGAAGCAGTTACCTAAGGCATTAAAGCCTATTCCGTTGCTAGTCAATATACCCGGTACTCTGTCTGTTGTTGCGATGAGCGAGTGGTTAAGTGATTGCAAGCACCGTGATTCAATCTCACATTATGAAGTTGTTCAACAAAGTGGGCCGTCACACTTAAGCACATCATTAGCTAAGTTAAACCAATTTGACGCAATCATGAGTATTTCAGTCGACTCTCTTTTCGATGACCTTAATAACTTAATCGATGCCGGGCAAGTAATGAGCTCTTATAACCCATGGGGGATAATACCTAGTGAAGGCGGGGCGGGCTTACTGTTGTGTCGGAATAATTTGGTGCAAACGTTGAAGCTCAAACCAAAAGCAAAGTTAGGCTATTTTGAAGTAGAGCCAACAAATACAACGCGAAGGTCAGTAATGAAGCTAGTCAGGAATGCGAGTCGCAATATTAAGAGTTTTGGGTCTGTATTTTCTGATATGACTAATCTGAGATCCCATACTGAAGATTATGGTTTTGCGCTAGGTGCTCGCGCCGAATGTTTTGATAACCCTCAACAGCCAACTTTAATTAATGATTTATGGGGCTCATTGGGCGGCTGTTCTGCATTGGCATTAATGGCCTGCACTATTCAAGAGGTGGCTCATAATAGGCCTGTAACTTTGTTAATGTTTGATGTTCAAGGAGAAAGGGCATTGCTCCAACTCACCTGCATGAAACAGAACTGATCACATGGCCGGCATACAAAACGCTAATATTATTTATGTCGTAATCAGTATCGCGAGAGTATTAGCTGGAATGTGATTTAGTCTTGGTATGTATCTAGATCTTATTTATTCACTGGGATGCTTAAACCGCTGCAAAGCTCTAACTCCAAAATTTCCAATACTCCAGTTGAATTCGATGGAAAATTAGAACTGCCTTTTGAAAAGTATTTCAATTATTTCTCCCTATAAGTGAATAACTCATTTTTACTTAAAATCAACTCAAAATGTGACTCAGTTAACAGTGTATGTTTAGTCCGTTATTTTGTTAGGTAAATATTAAATTCTGGAGCCTAAAATAGCAGAAATTTGTTAGTCAAAGCGTTTGTTGTAGTGTTCCTTTGTTTAGTAATAATAACTGAATTAATAGTCTTACCGATGGTTTTAAATACTGCTATTGAAAAGGGTATTAGACAGTAATTATTATCCAACATTAATTTATTTCGTTTGATAAAGAGTTTAGCGTGCCAGACAAGCAAGGGACAGCCAAAGGTTATCTAGATAAGTTGGTTGTGAAAGCGATCGAAAAGAAAAACCAGCAAGCTCAGAATATGGCTAATAGAAATAAGCCCAAATTAGAGTATGTGATTTTTTCCCAATTTGACGTGTTAGATACATTACCTTCAAAAAATGGCAAAACGACTATTTATCATTTGGCTAAGAAAGGAAACCCTGAAAAACAGGTTTGCTGCAAAGTTTTAAATGAAGGGTCATCTGAACTTGCGAATGAATTAATCATTAATGAAGCCAGTCGCCTTGAGATGTCTCAACATCCGAGCGTTGCAGATTTCATTAAAATAGGCAAAGAGTTCGATAGACCATACTTTATGTATCAGTGGATTCAGGGCGAATCTTTGGCCGAAAAAATGGCTCGTCATACTCCTAAAGGTTTTAGGCATGATCATATTGCGTGGCTGATATATCAATTGTCTGGTGCGCTTGAGTTTATGCACACGAGAGGTGTCTGCCATTTAGATATTAAACCTTCAAACATTCTTGTTACAGAGTCTGATTATGTAAAGTTAATCGATTTTGGTGCTGCTCGTTATGTTGGTGAATCTAATACTTATGCAGAAGCAAGCATGAGCTATGCGTCTCCTGCGTTTATAAAGTCTGGCGTGGCTCAACCTCAAGATGACGTCTATTCATTGGCGTTATTAACTGGGCATCTATTTCTTGGAGCTGCATTTGGCGATGCTTGGACAACTCAATTACAAGCAAAAAAACGACCAGGTTTAATCCCTAACCACGTATGGAAGTTAATTAGAGAGGTTGTCAACAACCCTCGACAGCACAGGTATACAGCGACTTCGTTTGCTCAGCAATTAGCCAAGATCGATACCCAAAAATTTGGTGCTGATGTTAGTGCTCCCTTATTTAGTAGTTTACGGAATGCTGATCTTGTTCTAACCAAACATCGAACTATTGACAGAATTCAAAGTGGTCGACTTCGATACTTAGAAGCGAGTTTGGTTCTGTGTGTCGTGATTATCACTAGCACATATTTATACAACCAAGGTCAGCCTGAATGGAAATCGATTGTTAAATCTACCAACAGTTCAAGTAGCCTTGTGAGCACGATTAAACCTGCACAAACCGCGTCTTTTTTAGCACAGTCTCCATGGGATATTGAATTCGCGTTGCAAGATATGGAAAAGGATGTCGTCTCGACAGCTCCTTACCGAGAAGCTTATGAAGTCCAACAGAGCAAATTAGCTAAGTTGTATAAAAACTATGAATCGGACTTGAATGAATATGAAGGGTCGGTCGATCAACTTCCTAAAACTCTGATGTCTATCCGGCATGATCTCGTTGTTTTGCGAGAAAAACTGAACAGTGACGGCTCTCTATTTCCTTATGCAGATAAAGCGCTGACGGACACGATGGCAAGTCTGAATAAGGCGACCATCAATTCGCAAAATATTGCCACCTTTGGTGGGGATCAAGAACAGCGTTTAGTCGAACTCATCTTAGACGGAAAATCAGATGTTGCAGACAGTGATATTGAAACTGCTTGGAAAGTAAACCAGTCAAGAGCCTATTTTTATAGTCATGTATTACCGCGAAAAGTACTCAGCGGTATAGATTCCTCGATAGAGAAAAATGCAAAACAGCATTACTACACCAAGGCAATTCTTGAGGCAGAAGCTGCGCAATCATTTTTTGGTAACACGCCAAAATTGAAAGCTAAAGTAAGAGCCCTAAAAGTAGCAAGAAGCGAATTTATTTTGTTCAGTACTGTAACTGAACAATCAGTATTTGGTCGACAGAAACTGCACGACTCGTTAGCTGATCTAGAGACTAATGCCCCTAAGAAATTCAGCGAAATAACGGAAATTCTTAATAGTATGGCAAGTGATTCTATAGACAAAAGTCATCAACTATCTAAACCAGCGCGAGGTGCTATAGCTATCGAGCGAGCAATTAGAAATTACAATTCTGAAAGCAGAGGTTAACTTGAGTCTGATCGATACTGAAACGCTATTAGCACCAATATCTGAACACTCACCAACTGGTGAGGATGCTAGGTACGAGTTTTGCTATGAAATGATGGAAGCCGAAGTGAAAAAATTTGGTTCATTATTTGGCGAGACTGTCGACTGGCATATTGTAAAAGTCCATTCAATAGAGGTGTTAAGTCAACATAGTAAGGATCTTAAAGCGCTTTGTTATCTGATTCGCTCTTTGGTGGAGGATAAAGGCGTGATAGGGCTTGAGGAAGGATTATCTTTGCTCAATGACTCAATCAGTCGTTTTGGTCATGACCTATACCCGAAACGTAAAAGAGGTAGAGATGGGGCTGTTGAGTGGCTGAATCATCAATTCAAACTCGTCGCGACTAAATTGTCTACAGAATCTCTTGATTGGGAAGTTCTATCTCGATGTATCACATTAACTGAAGGTATTCAGCGTCAGTTTGACGAGATATTTCAAGACTCTGATGTGGACTTTTTCGAATTAAAAAGTCATTTGAATCAACTAAGGCTGAACGCATCTTTAAATGAAGAAACCTTGGTTGAAGGCAGTGTGGCTGATTCAGATCCGCTCATTGATGTTGTTGCACTGTCCGAGAAAACTATCGTTCCAGAAAGCCACGAAACTGACAGTCCTACGACGCAAGCCACATCTAATCAGAAACGAAGTAAACCTCGAGAGCACAGCACTGTAGACGTAGATACAGACTTTTCATCTCCGACTGCATCAAAGCGTACGTTAAAAAAAGTGTCTGAAATAATGGTGCATTCAAATCCGACTGAACCTTTGGGATATCGGATTTACCGTCACCTGACATGGGCCGATGTTGATGGTCTACCAGACCACCAAGACAATGTAACGCCTCTTAGCCTTGCTGTGTCATCAGACCAGCAGGCGGAATATAGAGATAAAGCAAATCAAGAAAGTGATATCGATACGATCAAGCGTCTAGAGCGAACACTTACTGATGCGCCATTTTGGCTGACTGGGCATTATTTCGTTTATGCAATGTTAGACAATCTTGGGTATGACGAAGCTGCGTTGGCTGTAAAGCAAGAAACAAAGAGATTTGTCGATTCTTTTGAGGGAATTGAGAACCTCTCTTTCAAAAATTCTATTCCATTTGCGGATGAAGCAACAATTACTTGGTTGTCTACAGGTAATACTTGTCCTTCGGGTAAATCATCAATAATTCAAACTATTGTTGTAGCTGAAGATGATCTATCTGAGATGGAGGATATTACCCTAGGTGACTTGGGTAAATATGTGGCTGAACTGTCAAATAAACTCGAGTTGGATAACTCCGGTCGTGGACAATTCATGTTGCACTTAAAGTTAGTGAAAGCCTACCAAAGTGTTGGTTTATACCCTTTGTGCTTGCCTTACTTGGAACAAAGTTGGGCGGTGGCTAAGGAACTAAATCTATCAATTTGGGAACCCCATTTGTTCTTTTCTTTAGAAAATCTAATTCAAAAAACTCTAAAGGAACTATATCGAACTAAGGATTTTTTACCTGTGAGATATAGCGAATGGGAAACAATTTATGACCAGCAATAAACTAGAAAGGACTAATTATGTCACGTGATGGCTCGGTGGCTCCGAAAGAGCGAATTAATATACGTTATGTTCCAGCAACAGGCGATGCGTCTGATGATGTTGAACTGCCCCTAAGTATGATGGTTGTCGGTGACTTCACTGCTCGTGCAGATGAAACTCCGATCGAAGAGCGTAATCCGATTAATATCGATAAAGATAACTTTAACGAAGTATTAGAAGGTTACGCTCCGAATATCAAAGCAAATGTTGAAAACCGTCTTTCTGATGAAGAAGGTGCGCAAATTGGCGTTGATATTACATTCAAAAATATGAAGGACTTTACTCCAGAGTCGATTGCGAAGAGCGTTCCTGAACTGAATGGTTTACTAGAACTTCGTGAAGCCTTGGTTGCATTGAAAGGCCCTCTAGGGAATGTACCTGCTTTCCGTAAGAAGATTGCAGCAGTTCTTCAAGATGAAGAAGCAAGAAAGAAACTTTTGGATGAACTAAGCATTGGTGCAGACCAAGGCGAAAAAGCAGAGTAAGGAAGATCATGTCGGCAGAAGCACAAGCACCAGAACAAGAAGCAGCTCTAGTTGAGTCAGGCTCTCTTCTGGATAGCATTCTAAATGAGACTCGCCTTAAGCCTAGTGATGAAGGTTTTGACGTTGCAAAGCGTGGCGTTGAAGCATTCATTGGTGAGTTATTAAGCAGCTCAACAGTAGAAAAAGTAGACCAGTCTTTAGTTGATTTGATGATCTCTGAGATTGATCAAAAGTTGTCTAAACAGGTTGATGCAATTCTTCACAACGAAGAAGTTCAAGCGATTGAATCAACATGGCGTGGTCTTAAATATCTTGTTGATCACACGGACTTCCGTGAAAACATTCAAATCGAACTTATTTCGGCTAAGAAAGACGAAGTTCTAGATGATTTTGAAGATGCTCCTGAAGTAGTGAAATCAGGTTTGTATAAGCAGATTTATACTCGTGAATACGGTCAATTTGGTGGTAAGCCTGTAGGTGCCGTTATTTGTGATTACCAACTGTCTGCGTCTTCGCCTGATATTAAATTAATGGAATATATGGGTAATGTAGGTGCTATGTCTCATGCACCATTTATTACTTCTGCATCTTCTGAATTCTTTGGTTTAGATTCTTATGAAGAATTACCGAACTTAAAAGACTTAAAGTCGGTATTTGAAGGTCCTCAGTATACTAAGTGGCGCGGATTCCGTGAGCACGAAGACGCACGTTATGTGGGGCTTTGTACATCACGCTTTATGCTACGTACGCCATACTCAGTTGAAGACAACCCGATTAAGGCGTTTGACTACGATGAAATGGTTACGGACAGCCATGACAATTACCTTTGGGGTAACTCAGCTTATGCTATGGCTTCAAAGATCAGTGAGTCGTTTGCAAAATATCGCTGGTGTCCAAACATTATTGGCCCGCAAAGTGGTGGTGCGGTAACCGATTTACCGGTTTATAACTTTGAAGCGATGGGGCAGATCGAAACTAAGATCCCTACCGAAATTCTGGTTTCTGACCGCCGTGAGTACGAACTTGCAGAAGAAGGCTTTATGGCTTTAACAATGCGTAAAGGTTCTGATAACGCAGCGTTCTTCTCGGCAAACTCAGTTCAAAAACCAAAAGTGTTTGCGAATACACCTGAAGGCAAGCAAGCTGAGATGAACTACAAGTTGGGTACTCAGCTACCTTACATGTTCATTATTAACCGCTTAGCTCATTACATTAAAGTACTTCAACGTGAGCAAATTGGTTCTTGGAAAGAGCGTACCGATTTGGAAGTTGAGCTTAATAAATGGATCCGTCAATACGTATCTGACCAAGAGAACCCGCCAGCAGAAGTTCGTGGTCGTCGTCCGTTACGAGCGGCTAAAGTCGAAGTGTCTGACGTTGAGGGTGACCCAGGTTGGTATAAAGTATCAATGTCTGTCCGTCCTCACTTCAAGTACATGGGTGCGAGTTTTGACTTATCTTTGGTTGGTAAGCTAGACCAATAATAAGTTTGGAAATAAATAAGCGGCCAGGTTCACTGGCTGCTTTTTTTCTTAGAGTGTTATATGGAAAAAGGTTACCGATTATTAGAACGAATTGAACTTGGTGAGCCGAAAAACTGTTATGAAAAAGTGGTTTCACATAGGCATTTAATTGAATCCATTCATCTGCACCTTGCTGATTTGCTTAATACTCATGCGGGTAATGCAATGATCGATGGGGAATATGGCTTACCTGATTTCAATGATGTTCTATCGAACAACACCAATTTAGTTCGTCACATCCAAAAGAACATCACTTCCACAATAGAAAGCTTCGAACCTCGGCTACGAAGCGTTGAAGTGCATTACCGAGAAAATCACAATAATCCTCTTCAATTAGGCTTTGGCATATGCGGAGAAGTCTTACACAACGGTGGAAAAGTTCCGATGTCTATCGATGTCTATATGGGAACTGACGGCCAATTTAACGTTTAGTAGGTGCCCATTGAGTAACAGTAAATACTTTCAAGATGAACTCACATATCTACGAGAATCCGGCAGCGAATTTGCCAAGTACAATCCAAAACTGACCAACTTTTTATCTGAAGGAACATTCGATCCTGATGTAGAACGTCTTCTTGAAGGTTTTGCGTTTCTTACAGGCCGTATTAGAGAAAAAATTGATGACGAACTCCCAGAGCTCACTCAGTCGTTAATGACGCTGTTGTGGCCACATTACATGCGCTCGATTCCTTCGTTATGCATTAGCGAACTAACGCCACACTCGGGAAGTGTCACTGAAAAAACAGTGGTCAAGCGTGGGGCTGAGATGGCTAGTGAACAAGTGGAAGGTACGCAATGTTTATTCAGAACCTGTTATGACGTAGAGCTGTTCCCCTTAAAAATCACAAGCATTGAGCAAAGCAACAGTCGAACAAGCTCATCCGTTGATGTGACACTTGCGACTGAACATGGGCTAGAGTTATCTCGTATCGGGTTAGATAAATTAAGGTTTCATTTACATGGTGAGATCCATATAACTAGAATTCTTTTCTTATGGATATTTAGATACTTAGACTACGTCGAGTTAGACGTAGGCGGTGGGTATAAGCGTAAACTTGGACCTGAATTTGTAAAACCGGTTGGGTACCAAGACGACGAAGCGATACTGCCATATAGCGACAATTCATTTGCAGGTTATCGTTTGTTACAAGAATATTTTTCTTTGCCAGACAAATTTATGTTTTTTGATATTACGGGTCTCGATTGGTTAAAAGGGATACCACAAAGAAGCACTGTGAACCTTAAATTCCATTTTAAGAGAGCATTACCTGCCGAAGTTGTCCTGAAAGATAAGCACTTAAGGCTACATTGTACGCCAGCTGTGAACCTATTCGAAAAAGATGGCGATCCAATTCGGCTTGAACATCGCCGCAACGAGTATAAAGTTCGGCCACAGAGTGACAACCAGGATCACTACGAAGTTTATTCAATAAACCAAGTAGAAAGTTGGAGCAAAAATGAAAGGCGACGAAAACCTCTTATTGAATTTGAGTCCTTTGAACACCAAATAAATCAAAGAGATAAACGTGATTTCTACAAGTCAAAAGTTTCAGAGCGAGTGAGTGGAAGAGGGCTTGAGCGTTATATCTCTTTTCATACTCACAATGGGGATATTGCAGACCTAGGAACCGAAACGGTTTTGATGAAGTTATTGTGTAGTAATGCAGATTTGTCTGAAAGGTTGTCTGTAGGGGACATCATATATACCACCCATAAATCTCCGACTTACGCCACGTTTAATAATATTACTAAACCTACACAATCTGTTAGCCCGCAAGTGAATGGCGAACTCCAATGGCAACTGATTGCTAATATGTCATTGAATTATTTGTCGCTCTCTAATATTGATGTACTCAAGGTTTTACTGTCTACATATGACTTTCATTCTAGAGTAGATAGGCAGGCTCATAGGGCTTCGTTACACAGGCTTGACGGAATTATCTCATCAGAAATGAAACCTATCGATAGAGTGTTTAGAGGAGTGTCCGTTCGTGGCAATCAATTTAAGCTTAAGATGAACTCTAGTTTCTTTGTAAACGAAGGGGACATGTTTTTGATGGCAAATGTATTGAATGAGTTTATACGCTTATATTCAAGTGTTAATTCATTTACAGAGTTAGAAGTCTACGATGAACGCAGTGGCGAAAGCTACCAATGGGCAAGTTTAACTGGACAGCAAACAATCTTATGATTGATGAATTATCAGATAAAATAAACGAATTTAGCTTTTTTCAAGCAGTTTTGTTGTTAGAGAAGCATTACCAACTATTACCGGGTAGTGATTTTGTCGCGGTTGGTGAAAATAAGTATTTTTATCAAGAGAGAATTGCGTTTAGTGTTTCACCAAACCTCTGTTTCCCCAAAAGTGATATGGAATTCATCAGTCATATGGAAAGGTCTGGTGAGCACTATTCAAGAATTGAAACTAACTTCTTAGGATTACACGGTTCAAGTTCACCTTTACCTGCTAACTATACAGAAAAATTAGTAGGTAGAGATGATGATGATAATCCAGTTAGAGATTTCTTTGATTTCTTTCATAACAGATATACGAGCTTAATCTATCGTGTGTGGAAAAAGTACCGTTATCATGTCCAGTATCAAAGCGATGCAACGGATGACTTTTCTGGGCGCATGCTGCACCTAGCTGGATTGTCTAATGTTATTCAAGAGTCAGATACCATAGGCCTTGATCGTGCTAAGATTTTGTCTTATGTCAATCAGCTATCTACCAGGACGCGCTCTCCGAAACTGATTTCTGGCATTGTCGCGCACTATTTTTCATTACCAAGTGTTCGAATCGAAGAGTGGGTCTTTCGAAGAGTAAAAATTGCCGAATGCCAAAGGAATCAATTAAATAGAACGAATTGTATTTTGGGTTCGAATTTACATTTAGGTAAGAGTATCCCAGACCTAAATGGTAAGTTTAATCTCTGTATCGATAACATCGATTTCGAGACGTTCCGAAAGTTTTCCTATGGAGGAGATTTCCATAAAACTTTAGTGGGTTTGATGCGTTTTATTCTTCGTGACCCTATGTCTTGGGATTTAAAACTAACTGTTGATTTAGACTCAGTTCCAAAGAATCAACTAGGTCAAGGTGATGGGACGAGTTTGGGGCAAACTTTTTGGTTGGGTCAAGCAGGTACGAAAGATGCGAAGATTAGATTAATTGGAGGCATTTAAAAAAGCCGCTCATAAGAGCTAATGCCGTTCACTTAAGAGTGAACGGCATTTTTGTTCTTAGCATACCGCTGTGGTCTAGGCTTAACTGTTCTAGGGAATGTTCTTTCCCTTCGCCCT
>NZ_CAWPOA010000029.1:0-218 GCF_963889365.1 Vibrio sp. OPT20
GTTCCCGAGTGGCCAAAGGGAGCAGACTGTAAATCTGCCGGCACTGCCTTCGATGGTTCGAATCCGTCTCCCTCCACCATATTCTTCTTACCTCTTTTAAGAGTTAAGAGAACAACCTGATTGATGGGCTTATGGGAAAACATCAATTTAGGCTTACTTTGTGAAGAGTAAGACACACCCTGGAGGGGTTCCCGAGTGGCCAAAGGGAGCAGACTGTA
>NZ_CAWPOA010000030.1:0-240 GCF_963889365.1 Vibrio sp. OPT20
GTAACAAGGTAGCCCTAGGGGAACCTGGGGCTGGATCACCTCCTTATACGAAGATAGTCACGATGAGTGTCCACACAGATTGATTAGGTTTAGAAAAGCAAAGAGATGAAGAACTCCCAAGTTCTTCGAAGTTTGTTTCTACTTTTAAAGTGGAGATAAATTGCAGTGTCCCGTTCGTCTAGAGGCCTAGGACACCGCCCTTTCACGGCGGTAACAGGGGTTCGACTCCCCTACGGGATA
>NZ_CAWPOA010000031.1:0-24668 GCF_963889365.1 Vibrio sp. OPT20
CGATTTTTACCATCGATAAAGTGAGAGACCGCGAGTAATCTTAGCCTCAACCTCGCGTTGGAGGTTGCGCCGATAAGCTTTGATAAATCTGAGTTCATGTAGGCTCCTTTCAGAGTCTATATTAGATCATGAATTTAATGGAATTGGTATTATATGAATAAGTTTCGGTTTTTAGATGCAAAAAAGCCGCATCAATGATGCGGCTTTTTTTAATTGGCTCCCCTTGCAAGACTTGAACTTGCGACATACGGATTAACAGTCCGCCGTTCTACCAACTGAACTAAAGGGGAATTGATTGTTTAGTCTCTAATCAAGAGAATGGTGCCGACTACCGGAATCGAACTGGTGACCTACTGATTACAAGTCAGTTGCTCTACCTACTGAGCTAAGTCGGCATCATGAATCAAAAAGCTTATGCTTGATGATTAACTTGGCTCCCCTTGCAAGACTTGAACTTGCGACATACGGATTAACAGTCCGCCGTTCTACCAACTGAACTAAAGGGGAATTATTCTTAAAGCTTTAAAGAAATGGTGCCGACTACCGGAGTCGAACTGGTGACCTACTGATTACAAGTCAGTTGCTCTACCTACTGAGCTAAGTCGGCACATAATATTTCTTTGTGCTTTACTGTTGTTGTCTAGGACACCAACAAATAAATTGTGGTGCCCGGAGGCGGAATCGAACCACCGACACGAGGATTTTCAATCCTCTGCTCTACCGACTGAGCTATCCGGGCGACGAGGTGTATTAAACGTGTTTTCGCGTTCTGGGTCAACATTAAATTGCAAAAAAAGTATCGTTTGATGTTTTTCTATACTTAGTGGATTGTTTTTGTTCGTTTGGGGCTAAAAACCTAGGTCTAGCATGCTCTAAAAGATACTAAAACTACGGTTAACTGGACGGAATAGGCACCGAAACAAAAAAAGCACGTATGAAAACGTGCTTTTATATTTAAGAATTTACTCGAGAGTTTAGTGTTTTACTTCAAACCTATTAACCCAAGCTTCTAATTCGTTAGAAAGGGAGGCGAGAGTTTGAGTGCTGTTATGACTTTCTGTCACCACATTACTCAGTTGGTTGCCACTTTCTTCGATCATATTGATACGCTTCGAAATATCGTCACTCACCTGAGTCTGCTCAGCGGCGGCTGTCGCGATTTGATGACTCATCGATGAAATAGACTCTAATGCGATAACAATCTGTTGTAGAGCTTCAGAGGCATTCTGGGACTCTGTTACGGTGCTTTCACTGGTCGTCGCACACACTTCCATAGTTTTTATTGCGTTACGAGAGCCTTCTTGAAGGTTATTGATCATTAGTTGGATTTCTTTCGTGCTTGATTGTGTTCGACCTGCAAGGTTACGAACCTCATCAGCCACAACCGCAAATCCGCGGCCTTGTTCACCAGCGCGCGCAGCTTCAATTGCCGCATTTAGCGCTAGAAGGTTAGTTTGTTCTGCAATATCACCGATGACGTCTAAGACCTTAACGATGTTATGTACATCGCTATCTAGGTTAGCGACGGCTTCACTGGCAGTTCCTAGTTGGCCTGCTAGACCTTGAATGTTATCTACCGTGTTGTGAATTAACTGCTGAGTATGTTGGCTCTGTTTATCAGCTTCGTCAGTATTACGCGCAGTATCACCCGCTGAATCAGCCACATTGTTGGCTGAAGAGGCCATCTCGGTCATTGCTGTTGCGATCATCTCTGTTGATTGCTGCTGTGTCTCTGTTAGCTGAGCAATTGCCCCAGCACGATCTTCTACGCGCTGCAGTTCGCCCCTTAATGCCAGCATTGATGCATTAAGGTTTGAGACCAGCTCGGCTAACGACTTACTCATTTGTTGCACGGCATGATAAATACTGCCGTTTATCGCCTGAGTCTCGAAAGAGGTTTGAATACGGCCTTCTGCGACTGCTTGTACTGCTTCTCTTACATCTTTAGGCTCGCCGCCAAGAAGTGCCAGCATTCGCTTAATAGATACAATTAGGCTTGATAAAATAAGGCCAGCAATCACGACACATAGAAACAATTGCCATTGAGCAGTCGACCAGAAACGCGCATTGACTTCATTGAAGCCGATACCGGTGCCTACAACCCAACCCCAATGCGGAGTCTTCTCTGCAATAGACAGTTTTTCTTCAATCGTTCCGTCTGGAAGCTTTTGTGTCCAGGTGTACTCAATGATCTGGCCAGTACGATTGCCAAGTACTCGTTGAATGAGTTGGCCAACGCTATTTCCATCACCGTCTTTAAAATCATTAAAGCTGGTTCCGTGTAGTTGTGGATCCAGAGGTGTCGCAACAAACGTCATGTTTTCATCCGCAACATAAACGTATTCATTGTCTTTATAGATGTTGTTACGTAGTAGGCGAGTAGCAAGCTGTTTGGCCTGCTGTTCTTCTAGAGTGCCATCAATCGCCATTTTTTCAACTTCAGTAAGAATGCTGTATGCGCTCTTAAACAGCTCTGTCACACGAGCTTTGTTGTCCATGTTACTCGCGACTCTCAAGGTCCATAAACCAGTAGCAGTTAGCGCCAGCAGAGCGATCAAGATGATGCCCGATAATAAGTAAGCTTGCGTTTTTAATTTCATATTTTCCTGCGTAGCGATTCAATAATTAGTATTAGATATAATTCATCGAATCTTAATCTAAGTCGTGTAGGGTAGATATCAGAAAGATATCAAAACATGATGGAGATTAAATTTACGAAGCAAAAAAAGTAACAGTCTATCATTCTGTTTGTTTTCATGTGACGATACGCGGTTAAAGGTGCTTAATTTCAGAGGTGGTTTAGTTTGTATCGAGAGGGTTTGAACGAATTCAAGGATGGGTACTGTCGAGATAGGAAAGGGATGCTTTAACTTTATGGGGATGATCTGGGCTTGATGTTGAGTTGGCGGCAATACTGAATAGAGTTAGCTTTTGCTCAAACGAAAAAAAGCCAAGTCTTTCGACTTGGCTTTCTTGAATGTGGCTCCCCTTGCAAGACTTGAACTTGCGACATACGGATTAACAGTCCGCCGTTCTACCAACTGAACTAAAGGGGAATTACTTGTCTCAACATCAGGTCTATAAAGACCATTATTTGTTAAGCACCAAATAATGGTGCCTCGAGGCGGAATCGAACCACCGACACGCGGATTTTCAATCCGCTGCTCTACCGACTGAGCTATCGAGGCAAAAGAATGGTGCCGACTACCGGAGTCGAACTGGTGACCTACTGATTACAAGTCAGTTGCTCTACCTACTGAGCTAAGTCGGCACACTAAATTCTTTGCTTTAGAGAGTGAACTCTCTAATTAAAACCTCATATAAAATGAAGTTCTTGAAAATGGCTCCCCTTGCAAGACTTGAACTTGCGACATACGGATTAACAGTCCGCCGTTCTACCAACTGAACTAAAGGGGAATTACTTGTCTCAACATCAGGTCTATAAAGACCATTATTTGTTAAGCACCAAATAATGGTGCCTCGAGGCGGAATCGAACCACCGACACGCGGATTTTCAATCCGCTGCTCTACCGACTGAGCTATCGAGGCAAAAGAATGGTGCCGACTACCGGAGTCGAACTGGTGACCTACTGATTACAAGTCAGTTGCTCTACCTACTGAGCTAAGTCGGCACACTAAATTCTTTATGCTTTTGTTCGTGTTGCTACTCCCTGTTAAAGAGTAATGACACCAACAAATCAAATTGTGGTGCCCGGAGGCGGAATCGAACCACCGACACGAGGATTTTCAATCCTCTGCTCTACCGACTGAGCTATCCGGGCAACGGAGCGCTATTAAACGGATTTTCTGCATAACCGTCAACACCTTTTTTGAAAATAATTAAAAAAAACGTTCGTTAGTTGTTTTTTTATTCAAAAGTGAGGCTTACGTTTTACCTTGGTTAAAATCTTTCTTGAATTTTGTTACTTTTTCTAAGTATCGACGCGACTCTTTGTTTGGGTGTTTCTTTGTCAGTGCCCAGTAAGCTTGACTAGGTTGCAACGAATTTAAGTCACGCATTGCTCGCTTTCGGTCTTTGCTGAAGGTATTTAGTACCCCACCAGTGCCACCGTTGTATGCTGAGATCATGCTGTACTCAAGCGTTGTTGGGTGCTGCACGTCCTTCAAATAACGATTTTTAAGGATGTAAAAGTACGCAGTGCCAGCATCAATGTTGTTTTCTGGATTGAATAAGTACTCAGGACTTGGTTCTCCAGGTTTCTTTTTGACGAGCTTAAACACATCTCGACCTGCGGTTTTTGGGACTACCTGCATAAGACCATAAGCGTTCGCCCAACTCACAGCGTATGGGTTAAAACTACTCTCTGTTTTGATGATTGCGTAAATCAAGTCTTCAGGAATGTCATAACGTTGAGATGCGCGACGAACGATATCGGCGTACTTATAGCTTCGTTTGCTGGCGTGATCGGCCACCATTGGAATTTCGACGTAATACGCTTTTTTAAAGTCGACTTCCTTGGTTTTTAAGTTATTGGCGATCAGGTAATCAGCAAATTTATTAGCGCGCCATGTCCATTGGATAGGCTTCTTATCTTGATCAACGACTTGGTTATAGAGGAAAGGTTGACCTTCTAACTTGATGCTTTTGGAAGAGAATAGGTCGACATTCGCAGGATCATCTGGCGTCAAAAGTGTCGTCATTATCGCATTTTTAAGGTGCTTTTTAGGATCCGTTGAGGAAACGGTTTCAACAGTGATCAGGCCTTGGCTAAAGTTTACTTCTGAACGACTCAAGTAATTATCTATGTATTTCACATAGTTACTCTTACCCGCCATCTTTACTTCACTACTGCCCCAACGTTTTTGGATATTGCCAGAAAAGCTATTAATTAAAGAATCTAACGCCCCTGTATCTTTTTCAAATTGACCGGGTAGCTCCGCTAAATTACTTACAAATCGGTTGGTTGGTTCGTAATTAACATCATAAATGCTTTCGACAAATTCACGACTGCACCCAGTTAACAACATGGCTGTTAGGAAGTAACTTAGCTTTTTCATAGTTCCTCATACAAAAATGACATCGCAGCGTTAACCATGATGTCATTAAAATTTGCTTAAATAAATGTCTTATTCGCTTGGTGGAGTGTAGCCATCAATAACGACATCTTTACCTTCAAAAAGGAAGTTAACCATCTCAGTTTCAAGAAGTTTACGATGTTCAGGATCCATCATGTTTAGCTTCTTCTCATTGATAAGCATGGTTTGTTTGCTTTGCCATTGTCCCCAAGCTTCTTTAGATATGTTGTCAAAGATACGCTTACCTAAGTCACCTGGGTAAAGTTGAAAATCTAGGCCTTCAGCATCTTTTTGAAGGCGAGCACAAAATACAGTGCGGCTCATAGTGGTTCCTCTTATCGCGTTCGTTGATTCAAACGTCGTCGTTCAGTTCAAAGGGTAGGCTCTCAATAAGCTGCTTTACAGGAGCGGCTAAGCCAATTTCTTCCGGTTTTGATAAGTTATACCAGAGACCTTTAGTCCCTTCCATTATCAAATCTGGTTGTTTATCTAATTTCACTAATACTGGCGTGATATCTAAGTGGTAGTGGCTGAAAGTGTGCCTAAACGCAATCATGGTCTTGATCGAATTGGTTTGAGTGTCTTTGATCGAGCGAAGATCTAGTTGATGTTCGATCTCTGCGTTTTCATTTTGAGGGAAACAGAACAGTCCTCCCCAGATACCAGACTGAGGGCGTTGTTCGAGCCATACTTGATTATCGTGGTACAAAATCACAAACCATGTTTCTTTTATTGGCTTTTCTTTCTTAGGCTTTTTGCCAGGGAAATCGAGCTGCCTATCGAGCTTCTTAGCTTCGCACATGCTTTCAATCGGGCACAACGTACATTTGGGCTTGCTACGAGTACAAACCATCGCACCCATATCCATCATGGCTTGATTGTACTTATCAACATCTTGATTGGGAGTGTGTGCTTCTGCGTGTTCCCAAAGCTGGTTCTCGACTTTCTTTTGCCCCGGCCAACCTTCTACTGCGAAGCTTCTCGCCAAGGTACGCTTGACGTTGCCATCAAGAATCGCATGAGGGAGTTTATGCACAGAGGACAGCACTGCAGCGGCAGTAGATCGTCCAATACCCGGTAGCGCGTTCATTTCTTCGATAGAAAGCGGAAATTCACCACCGTATTGCTCGGCAACAATCTTGGCGGCCTTATGTAAGTTACGAGCTCGCGCGTAATAGCCAAGCCCTGTCCATAGGTGCAGCACCTCATCTTGTTCGGCGTTCGCTAGGTCAATAACCGTTGGAAAGCGTTCTAAGAAGCGCTGGTAGTATGGAATCACCGTGGCGACTTGAGTCTGCTGAAGCATGATTTCAGATAGCCAAACGGTGTAGGCGGTTTTGTTTTGTTGCCAAGGTAATTCTTTACGCCCAAAGGCGTCATACCACTTTAATATGGCGGTTGCGAAAGGAGTCACGACATGCTCTATGCTTTGCTATTATTAGGAGTGAAATTGCACCACACTTACGGTTGGATGTAAAACAGACAAATTGTGTGGGAATTTATCCACGGAAAGACTTGCACCGGAGGCAATTCTTTGGATAATCCCCGCTTTGATTAATCAATGTGCAGGCAAAAATCAATGAGTGAAGTGACCACTAACGAATATACTGAAGACGGCAAACTGGTTCGTAAGATCCGTAGTTTTGTTCGCCGCGAAGGCCGCTTAACAAAAGGCCAAGAAAACGCGATGAATGAATGTTGGCCAACAATGGGTATCGACTACACCCCAGAACTTCTTAATTGGAAAGAAGTGTTTGGCAACGATAACCCAGTTGTACTAGAAATTGGCTTCGGTATGGGTGCATCACTGGTTGAAATGGCAAAGAATGCGCCTGAGAAAAACTTCTTAGGTATTGAAGTTCATAGCCCAGGTGTTGGTGCGTGTTTAGGTACAGCTCGCGATGCGGGTGTAACGAATTTACGCGTAATGTGTCACGATGCAGTAGAAGTATTTGAGCACATGATCCCAGACAGCAGCCTGCATACACTGCAACTGTTCTTCCCTGACCCATGGCACAAAGCTCGTCATCATAAGCGTCGTATCGTTAAGGCTGAGTTTGCAGAGATGGTTCGCGGTAAGCTTCAACTTGATACTGGTATTTTCCACATGGCAACAGACTGGGAAAACTACGCAGAACATATGATTGAAGTGATGAACGTAGCTCCAGGCTTCAAGAATATCGCTGAAGATGGGGATTACATTCCTCGTCCAGACGAGCGTCCGCTAACTAAGTTTGAAGCGCGTGGCCACCGTTTAGGTCATGGTGTTTGGGACATTAAGTTTAAGCGTACTAAGTAGTTCTGAATCAAATTAAGTGAAGGTGAATCCGACTTAGGATTAAACCCTACACTTTATGGGATTGATTAAAGCCAACATTATTGTAATGTTGGCTTTTTTGTCCTTAGGCTTTTATTGTGATAAAGGTTTAAGGACAGAAAGTAATGTCACACCCCCTACAAAAATAACAATAAAGAAGTAAGCACACATGAAACCAACTCAAGCTATTTTGGCCGAAATTTTAGACGAAGTTCGTCCTTTAATTGGTCAGGGAAAGGTCGCTGATTATATTCCTGCATTGGCTCGTGTATCTAATCAGAAACTGGCTATTGCGGTATACACCAATGAAGGTGAAGTCATTCAAGCTGGCGATGCCGATGAAGCCTTTTCCGTGCAATCAATCTCTAAAGCTTTAAGCCTGACGTTAGCGATGGTGTTGTATAAGCCGGAAGAGATTTGGCAACGAGTAGGGAAGGAGCCTTCAGGACAAGCCTTTAACTCGATGATTCAGCTTGAAATGGAACACGGCATCCCTCGTAACCCGTTTATTAACGCAGGCGCGATTATCGTTGCTGACTTATTGCAAAGCCGTCTATCTGCACCAAGGCACCGTTTATTAGAATTTGTACGTCAGCTATCAGGTGATACTCATATTGTGTATGACAAAGTTGTGGCGGCTTCTGAAATGATGCACAGCGATCGCAATGCTGCCATCGCCTATTTGATGCGTTCATTTGGTAACTTTGAGAACGATGTTATTCCCGTACTCAACAATTACTTCCATGCTTGTGCGCTTAAAATGACCTGTGTTGATTTGGCGAAAACCTTTAGCTACTTGGCTAATAAAGGCGTGTCTGTTCAAACCAAGAAAGAGATCATCACGCCGGTTCAAACCAAACAATTGAATGCCTTGCTTGCGACATGTGGTTTGTACGATGGGGCGGGAGAGTTTGCCTATCGTGTTGGTATGCCCGGAAAGTCTGGTGTCGGTGGCGGGATTATTGCGATTGTTCCTGGCGAAATGACGATCGCGGTGTGGTCTCCAGAACTGGACGCGTCGGGGAATTCACTAGCGGGAACTCAGGCTTTAGAATTGCTCTCTGAGCGCATTGGTCGTTCTATTTTTTAGAAGAAAGATGCGAGATGCGAGCACGGACTTCGTCCTATAGAGCGCTTCGCTTCGAGAAAGGTTCTTACAATAAAAAGGGTTGACCCTAAAGCCAACCCTTATGCAATACTTCTCGAATCTCGAATCTCGAATCTCGAATCTCGAATCTCGAATCTCGAATCTCGCTCTATTCGTCTTCTTCTGCCATAAAGGCTTCTAGCAAATCATTTAGGAATAGCTTCCCTTTTTCAGTGATCTGCCAATTAGTGTCGGTTTCATTCAAGTAGCCTAGCTCTTTTGCCCATTCAATAGTTTCTTGAATAGAGTCAAATTCTAGCCCCGTAGTATCAATGAAATCCTGCTTTGGACACGCTTCCATTAGCCTGAAGCGGTTCATGAAGAATTCGAAAGGGCGGTCCTCATTAGGTACTTCAAGTTCATCCGACAGATAGGGCTTCACTAGGTTCTGATACGCTGCTAGGTAGCCTCTAGGGTGTTTAACCTTAGTGGTGCGAACAATACGTCCATCTGCAAAGCTCAGCTTGCCATGAGAGCCACAGCCAATACCTAGGTAGTCACCAAAGCGCCAGTAGTTGAGATTATGCTGACACTGATATCCCGGCTTGCTGTAGCCTGAAATTTCGTACTGTACATACCCTGCGTCTGCGAGCTTCTTATGGCCTAAGTCGAAGATATCCCAAAGGTCATCATCGTCAGGCAGCTTTGGCGTTTTGTAATAGAACATGGTGTTAGGTTCTATTGTTAGCTGATACCAAGATAAATGCGGAGGATCGAGCTCGATCGCTTTGTCCAAATCAGCCAAGGCCTGATCAATGCTTTGATCGGGTAAGCCGTGCATTAGATCTAGGTTGAAGCTATTTAATCCGATTTTATGCGCTAAGTGAGCCGCATTCACTGCTTCGTCTTGACCGTGAATACGGCCAAGTCTTTCCAGTTTCTCTTGCTCAAAACTTTGCACGCCCACCGAGATTCGACTAACCCCTGCTTTTTGATAACCAGCAAAACGCTCAGCTTCGATAGTTCCCGGGTTGGCTTCCATGGTAATTTCTATTTCAGGTTTGAACGGGATGCGCTGTTTAATGCCTTGCAGCAATCGACCGATTCCTTCTGGAGAAAATAAACTCGGCGTGCCGCCACCAATAAAGATCGAATGCAATGGGCGAGGTACGTCATTGAGTTGGTACTTTTCGATATCGGTATCGAGATCCTCAAGCAGAGCATCGATGTACTCTTTTTCAGGAATCTCGGCTTTTAGAGCATGAGAGTTAAAATCACAATACGGACACTTTTGTACACACCATGGGATGTGGACATAGAGGCTGAGTGCGGGGAGTATTAGCGCTGCATTGTGCATTACAGAGCTTGCTCCTTGAGAGTCTTGAATAATGATGCGAGGGCTTTACCACGGTGTGACAGTTGCTTCTTACGTGACGATTCAAGCTCGGCTGAGGCGCAGTTATCTTCTGGTACAAAGAATACAGGATCGTAGCCAAAGCCATTCTCACCGTGTTCTTCAGTCAGAATGCGACCTTCCCATTTACCGTGACATACTAATGGCGTCGGATCGTTTTCGTGACGCATGAGTACCAATACACAGTGAAAACGAGCGGTACGCTTTTCAACGTCTACACCTTGCATAGCATCTAACAGCTTTTCGATGTTCTGCTTATCAGTCGCCCCTTCACCTGAGTAACGCGCTGAGTAGATACCGGGTGCACCATTAAGGTAATCAACTTCTAAGCCAGAATCGTCAGCAATGGCTGGTAGCCCCGTCTCTTTCGCAGCGTGGCGAGCTTTGATGATGGCATTTTCAATGAAAGTTGTTCCCGTTTCTGCGACTTCTGAAACGTTAAATTCACTTTGCGCGACAACGTCGAAACCAAACTCAGACAGAATATCTGCCATCTCGCGAACTTTGCCTTGGTTGCCTGTTGCTAAAACAATCTTACTCATGGGGATGTGGCTCTAATAAGTTAATGACTAGAAATGTGAGCTTTGAAGCTACTCTTCTATATAGAATTTTTGTGTGAAACGCAGTGGACCTGTGCCTTTCAAACCTGCGTTCACATCGATATTAAAAGTGATGTTTTCTTCGTGAGTGATAGGAAATTCAGCGAGGTAATAAATCGCATCGCCTTCCTTTATTTCACGGAAGTTAAGCGTACGAGTGTTACCTACTAGGTTTCTCGCTGTTCCCGTAATTTTAGCCGTTGTCGCAGGTTTTCCTAGGGAAGCGTTGTCTAGCACGCTGATGTTTAGAATCGCAGAGTATCCGTTTCGTTTCAGCTTATATTGCTTAGCGACCTGCGCAGTTAAAAACGTGGAATTGAAAGCCGAGTAATGAACCTCGACATCCTTGATACTTTTAAACTGTCCTGCCGAGCTTGGTAGGGCAATCAGAGCGGTGAGTAGTGCAGTTATCCATAGACGCATAATGACTCCAATAAATAGCAAAAAGCCATCATAGGATGGTTTTGACTTCAGTTGGGATCTGGCTTGGTGAGCATATTCGAACTTGCTTATGCCGACCGAGCTCTCCCTTCTCTATCTTAATTTGCCCTTTAGCGACCTTAAATTGCTTCGCAAGATATTTCGCTAAGTGAGCATTTGCTTTGCCATCAACCGGTGGTGCAGTAATGGCAATTTTCAGTTCCTCTCCGTGTAAGCCAACGATTTTATCGCGGCTTGCCTTGGGTTGGATATAGAGCCTAAGAAGAATATCGTCTTCTTCGGCCCAAACTGCTTTTGGCATCGTCAAAGTACCTGATGTTCGTACTTGAATTATAGCTGATACCAAATAGGACCGATCATGTCGCCCATTAGGAAGTTCGCAAATTGCAGAACAATGAACAGAACAAGCACACTTAGGTCGAAGCCACCCATATCAGGAAGGATACGGCGAATTGGCGTTAGCATTGGTTCTGTTAACTGATGGAATACGTATTCGATTGGGCTACGGCCTTGGCTAACCCAACTCAGGATTGCACGGATCAGTAGAACCCAGAAAATTAACCCACCCGCCGCTTTGAGCAGAGATAGTGCGCCAAAGATCAGGAAGCTGATATCAAATACAGCCGCACCGCCAGAGATAATCAAGTTTAGAGCGACGAACTTAAGTACACACAGCACATAAGCGAAGACAACCGTCGCAAGGTCAAGGCTTCCTATTGATGGAATCACTCGGCGTAGCGGGGCAACAACCGGTTGTGTCGCTTTTACGATAAATTGTGAGAATGGGTTGTAGAAATCTGCACGTGATGCTTGTAGCCAGATACGCAAGATCACAACCATGATGTAAAGATCAAAAACGGTCGAGATCAGAAAGCTCATCGAATTCATATTGTTTCCTTTTTCGGATTTACTTGCCGCTAGGTATCACCCGAACGGCACAATGCTTTTGTACTGTAACGAGTATTAAAACAGTTTTTCCATCTCTTCAGCTCGAGCAACCGCCGCTTGCATGGCTTTCGCTACGATGTCTGATAGTTGATGGTCGTTAAACGTGCGCAATGCTTCTGCGGTCGTTCCGCCTTTTGAAGTCACTTGCTCACGCAGTGTTGATAATTCAGTATTTGGATTCGCTACCACCATCTCTGCCGCGCCTAATGCAGATTGCTGCACTAATTTACGAGCGGTTTCTTGGTCAAAACCTTGGTTAATTGCTTCAGCTTGCATCGCTTCCATAAACAGGAAGAAGTAAGCCGGAGCACTCCCTGCAGCAGCAATGATGTTGTTGATACCAGACTCTTGTTCAACCCAGCTTACCTCACCTACGGCTTGCATTAGCTGAGAAGCAAACTCTTTATCGCCCTGACTAACCGTTGAGTCAGCATAAAGGCCACTCATCCCTTTACCAAGCAGTGATGGCGTGTTTGGCATAACACGCACAAGGTTCAGTTGGCAGTTTAACATCTCATTGAGTCGATTCGCATTAATACCCGCGGCAATTGAGATAACCAGTTTGTTGCTGAAGTCGATACCTTGTAAGGGTTTACATACATCAGCCATCATTTGTGGCTTCACGGATAACACAACAACGTCTGCTTGTTCTGCTGCGGCAATATTATCGCTGGTGGTATTGATGCCGTACTCTTGCTCTAACGGCAGCCTTCTGGTGTCTGAAGGCGCTGTTGCAGTAATCTTTTGCGCTGGGTAACCACTCGCCACTAAGCCCGCTACAATCGAGCGAACCATATTTCCCGCCCCAATAAAGGCGATGTTCTTATGTTCCATATATAAAATCCTGAGCGTGTCGCTGCGCGGTTAAAGCGAAGCGGTATCAATACTGTATTTTTCGTTGCCACTTGTTGTTGCTTGTTGTAGCTATTTCTTGTTACGTGCTGTGCTATTTCGCGTAATCACGAGCACCGAAGATAGCCGTTCCAATGCGAACCATAGTGCTGCCAGCCTCAACTGCTGCATCCATATCACCACTCATACCCATCGAAAGGGTATCTATGTTTGGATACTTTGCGGCTAGCTTATCTTTAAGCTCCGCCAGTTGAGAAAATGCATTAAGCTGAGATTGATAGTCAGATACGTTTGCAGGAATCGACATCAATCCTCTTAAAGTGAGGTTAGGGAGCGACGAAATCAACTCCGCGAGTGCAAAAACTGTTTCTTCTGACGTTCCAGACTTGGATTCTTCACCACTGGTGTTTACCTGAATCAAAACTTGCAAAGGTGGAAGTTCGCTTGGTCGTTGATCACTAAGTCTTTGTGCGATCTTATCGCGTTCAACAGAATGTACCCATTGGAAGCTTTCTGCGATTGGGCGGGTTTTATTGGATTGAATTGGGCCAATAAAATGCCACTCTAAATTTAGGTTAGAATGTTGTTCTGAAAAGTGTTTTACTTTATCAACACCTTCTTGAACATAGTTTTCACCAAAGGCAACTTGGCCTCCGAGTGCGGCTTCTAGAATCGCATCAATAGGTTTAGTTTTGCTGACGGCTAAAAGTTGCACGGACTCTGGAGCTCGTCCGCACTTTTGCTCAGCACTACGTATCTGTGAGGTGATTTGTTCGATATTTTGTTGAATACTACTCATAGCTGACTTTACTTAAGGGAAAATAAATGGATATCACTGAGTTACTAGATTTTAGTGTAAAGCATAACGCGTCAGATCTACATCTTTCTGCGGGTGTATCTCCAATGGTACGTATAGATGGTGAAGTAAGGAAGCTTGGAATACCAGCTTTGAGTCATGCTGATGTGCATCGTTTGGTTTTTGAGATCATGAGTGATTCACAACGCGGTGAATTTGAAGAAAAACTGGAAGTCGACTTCTCTTTTGAATTACCCAGCGTTGGTCGTTTCCGTGTTAATGCTTTTAACCAATCTCGTGGCTGCTCTGCTGTGTTCCGTACCATTCCAGTAGAGATTCCCACCCTTGAACAGCTAGGGGCTCCTGAGATCTTTGAAAGAATATCTAATTACGAAAAAGGGCTAGTATTGGTCACTGGGCCGACGGGTTCAGGTAAGTCGACAACTTTGGCTGCGATGGTGGATTACGTTAACCGTAACCATAATAAGCATATATTGACGATTGAAGACCCGATCGAATTTGTTCATACCAACAACAAATGCCTAATCAACCAACGAGAAGTGCACCGCGATACTCACAGCTTCAAAGCGGCATTGCGTAGTGCGTTGCGTGAAGACCCAGACGTAATCCTTGTCGGCGAACTTCGTGACCAAGAGACGATTAGCTTAGCGCTAACCGCAGCAGAAACTGGCCACTTAGTTTTTGGTACCTTGCATACTAGCTCTGCGGCAAAAACCATAGACCGTATTATCGATGTATTCCCGGGTAGCGACAAAGACATGGTGCGTTCAATGTTGTCTGAATCGTTACGTTCGGTGATTGCCCAGAAGCTGTTGAAGCGTGTTGGTGGCGGTCGTGTGGCTTGTCATGAAATCATGATGGCGACACCTGCGATTAGAAACTTGATCCGTGAAGATAAGGTCGCGCAGATGTATTCGATTATTCAAACGGGGGCGGCACATGGTATGCAGACCATGGAGCAAAATGCGAAGCAGCTGATGGCTCAAGGCTTGGTTGATTCAAAAGAGGTCGAGAAAAAGATCGAAATTGAAACCTCAATGTTTTAATCAAGGTGAACAAAATGGAACTGAATCAAATTCTTGAGGGGATGCTATCTCAAAAAGCATCGGATCTTTATATCACCGTTGATGCGCCTATCCTGTTTCGTGTCGATGGTGAACTGCGACCTCAAGGCGAGAAATTGAATGCGGCTCAGGTTGCTCAGTTACTTGATGCGATGATGGATCAAGACCGACGCGATGAATATCAGCAAACGCGAGAGGCTAATTTTGCCATCGTACGTGACTTTGGTCGTTTTCGTGTCAGTGCATTCTTTCAACGAGAGCTACCTGGAGCGGTCATTCGACGTATCGAGACTAACATCCCAACCTTTGAGCAATTAAAGCTTCCTGATGTGCTGCAAGACCTTTCAATCGCTAAGCGCGGACTTGTGCTGGTGGTTGGGGCAACAGGTTCTGGTAAATCAACCTCGATGGCCGCAATGACAGGCTATCGCAATACCAATCGCTCAGGGCATATTTTGACGGTTGAAGATCCGATTGAATTCGTACACGAACATAAAAAGTGCATCGTGACACAACGTGAGGTTGGGCTCGACACCGAGAGTTACGAAGTTGCGCTTAAGAACTCTTTGCGCCAAGCTCCAGATATGATTTTGATTGGCGAAATCCGTAGCCGTGAAACCATGGAATACGCGATGACTTTCGCTGAGACTGGCCACTTGTGTATGGCAACGCTGCACGCCAATAATGCCAACCAAGCGTTAGAACGTATTCTCCACTTGGTACCGAAGGAACAAAAAGAACAGTTCTTGTTTGATCTGTCGATGAACCTGCGTGGTGTGGTCGCTCAGCAATTAATCCGAGATAAGAATGGCAGCGGTCGCCATGGCGTGTTTGAGATTCTACTTAACAGCCCGCGAGTGTCTGACTTGATTCGTCGTGGTGAGTTGCATGAACTAAAAGCGACTATGGCTAAATCGAAAGAGATTGGTATGCAGACCTTTGACCAAGCGTTGTATGACTTGGTGCTTGCAGGCAAGATCAGTGAAGAAGACGCATTCCACAGTGCCGATTCCGCGAATGACTTACGCTTAATGCTAAAAACCAGACGTGGTGATGATGACTACGGAACCGGTGCTTTGGCTGGCGTGAAGATTGATATGGGTTAGATTGATACTGAATACTGAATACTGAATACTGAATGCTAAAAAAACCGCTGTGAAGGCGGTTTTTTTTGGTCTGGATATATTAGTGGTTGCCGTAACTATTGTTGTTACCAGAATATCCTCGTTCCTTCTCTAATTTGATTTTTGTCGGATATTGTTCACCGGTATAACCTGCTGAGCCTCCGCTCATAGAGCTACATGCTGTGATTGCTAGAGAAGCGAAGATGACTAGAAAAATTTTCATATGAACTCCCACGTCCTTATTATGAATTGCACTGACACTACGGCGTGAAATTCGTGTGGGATCATAAATTAGCTCAAATGTTAATCACTTAGTTTTAACTAAGAATATTGTGCTTCAAACCAACTTTCTAGAATCACAACTGCGGATTGGTTATCGACATTACCTTTACTTAGTGCTTTGTAGCCGCCCATTTCAAAAAGGTCGGCCCTTGCTTCTGTCGTAGAAAGTCTTTCATCATGCAGTTCAACATCGACACCAAAGCGCCCTTTTAGGCGATTGGCAAACTTCTTCGCCCTTGGTGTAATCGCGGCTAGATCTTTACCATGAAGATCGGTAGGAAGACCAACCACGATAAGATTCGGCTGCCACTCCTTGATTTGCTTTTCGATGTCATCCCAGTTCGGGATGCCATCTTTCGCCTTAAAGGCTTTTAAAGGGCTGGCTGTACCTGTGATCTCTTGTCCTATCGCACTGCCGATACTTTTTGTACCGTAGTCAAATGCCATAATTGTTCGTGACATGGGGTTTCCAAATTAATCTGTGTTTGAGAGTGTCTGTTTATTTTATTGATCTGAGTCGGGCTAGGCGTGGCCAGCGTCTGCTGAAAGCTGAGCCGCATTAATGCCTAACATCTGCACGGCGACTTTCCAGCGGTCAGAAATCGGTGTATCGAAGATGACCTTCGGATCGGCTTCAACAGTTAACCATGAGTTCTCGGTCAGTTCGGTTTCCAGTTGCCCGGGTTCCCACCCTGCATAACCAAGTGCGACTAGATAATTCATCGGTTCATCTTCTGTACCTAACACCATCAAGATATCTTTTGAGGTTGTCACTGAGATTTGATCCGTCATGCTGATACTGGATTGATAGCTGCCTTTAGGTTTGTGCAAAATAAACCCACGGTCTTCTGCGACCGGTCCACCATTCAATACAGGCTTATCAAGACTTGCTTGGTTGGGTTTTGGCTGATCAGAATCAACCTCAACTTGCTTAAGCATGCTACCGACAGTGACATCAATAGGGGCGTTGATCATCAAACCCATCGCGCCTTCGTCATTGTGCTCACAAAGGTAAATCACCGAATTTTGAAAGTATGGGTCTTTCATTCCGGGCATAGCAACCAGAAAGTGGTTCGTTAAATTCATAGAGCCTCCTGCCAGTGTGTTCCCAGTAAAGGAAAAAGAGCGGCGTAAAGCCGCTCATTGTTCTTTGCCTAGATATTTCTGTGTTTTCGAATAGCTAAGGCTTTCTTTAGTTTAGGCTATTTAGCGTTAACGCGACGCTCAATTGCATCCATTAATTTACCTGTAACTGAAATATCAAAAGCGGCTTCAATTTCACGGATACAAGTAGGGCTAGTCACGTTAATTTCAGTCAGCTTGTCGCCGATAACATCAAGCCCAACAAAGATTAAGCCTTTCTCTTTCAGTGCAGGAGCAACTGCTCTTGCGATAGCCCAGTCTGTTTCACTTAGAGGACGAGCTTCACCTGTACCGCCAGCAGCAAGGTTACCTCGAGTTTCCCCTTTTGCAGGAATACGCGCTAGACAGTAAGGCATTGGTTCACCGTCAACCACAAGAATACGCTTATCACCATTGCTGATGTCCGGAACAAAGGTTTGTGCCATTGCGTAGTTTTGGCCGTGGTTAGTCAGTGTTTCAATGATCACTGATACGTTTGGATCGCCCTCTTTCACTCGGAAGATAGACGCGCCGCCCATACCATCAAGTGGTTTTAGAATCACGTCACCGTGTTCTTCTCGGAACGCTTTAATTTTTTCAGCTTTACGAGTCACGATGGTGGTTGGTGTCAATTCAGGGAACCAAGCCGTGAATAGCTTCTCGTTACAGTCACGTAAGCTTTGTGGCTTGTTTACGATCAGTGCGCCGTTCTCTTCAGCACGCTCAAGAATGTAAGTTGCGTAGATGTACTCTGTATCAAACGGAGGATCTTTACGCATCAGTACCGCATCTAAATCAGAGAGAGCGATAGTCTGTTCTGATTTGAATTCGTACCAGCCGTTTGGATCTTCTTTTAGTTCAACAACCTTAGTGTCAGCAATGGCTACGCCTTGATCTAAATGTAGATCATCCATTTCCATGTAATGGATTTCGTAACCACGACGCTGAGCTTCAAGCATCATGGCAAAGCTAGAGTCTTTTTTGATGTTAATGGATGAAATTGGATCCATTACGATGCCAAGTTTGATCATTTTTTTCTCCTAGCCTAGATCGCCAAAACGGACTTGTAAGGCAGTAATTGCGGTTAGAGCTGCTGTCTCGGTACGAAGTACACGTGGGCCGAGTAGCGTCTCTTCAAATTTGTATTGTTCTGTCATGCCGATTTCTTCAGCTGACAGTCCGCCTTCAGGACCGATCAATAGGCGCACCTTACTGATGGGTTCTGGAAGGGTGTTAATTGAGTACTTTGCACGAGGATGCAGGTTTAGCTTTAACGCTTCACTCGGTTCGCTGCACCACTCTTCAAGTTGCATGATTGGGCGAATAATTGGAACCGTATTGCGACCAGATTGTTCACATGCAGCGATAGCAATTTTTTGCCACTGTGCGAGCTTTTTCTCGAAGCGTTTAGTATCCAGTTTAACGCCACAGCGCTCTGAAATCAGTGGGGTAATGGTGTTTACACCAAGCTCAACCGATTTCTGAATCGTGAATTCCATTTTGTCGCCACGTGAAATCACTTGGCCTAAATGTAAGTCTAACGGAGATTCGCTGCTACGTTCGATACGTTCAGTAACATTAACTGTGACGTTCTTTTTTGATACTTCAGCAATTGTCGCAGGGAATTCAGCGCCACTGCCATCAAATAGAAGAACATCTTGACCTTCTTTCATACGAAGGACTCGACCAACATGACCCGCGGCATCTTCGCCTAAAGCGAGTGAACCTAACTGATGAATGCGTTCTGGGTGATGGATACGAGGGATTCTCATGCTGGTAAACCTATAAATAGTGTCATTTGGGTATTTTGTCTCTGCCTAACATGGATGCTTTTAGTTGAAAAAACAAGGGTAGAGCAAGAGTTTCAGGGGCAATTCTGAAACTCTTGTTTGAGATGGAGGCAATTGGAGATGTTGGTTGCCTGAGTCGTGTTATTTACAAGCAGGGAAAACAAATGGGTTGTGATTACCTTGGATCGCATAGATTCGCATATCACGAGTACATTCCCACTTATCGACAGGGAATTGCTTGTTCCACGCCATCATCAGGTTAGTCTGCTGCTTAGAGAGTTTGAAACCATACTCTTGGCTCATATAAAGATAAGTACGCGCGATAGAACCTTTTGCTCTGTCTGGCGGCATAACCTTACGCTGTTTGAAGTTGACCTGCATTTCACACTGACCGTAACTCACGCCATCCATTCCATTCCACTGACTGAAATTGTAATTGGATCGATCACCGTTAACCTCGCCAATTGCCGGAGTTAGATTATGAAGGTCGGCTTCCATCGATTTAAATATTTTGTCATTGCGAGTGCAGTTCTTACGTCCGCCATCTTGCCAGCACTGACGCTGGTGGCCGAATTGCCAAGCTGGAACCACGTGTTCCCACTCAATACGGGAAGCGCGCTTTTGCTGTTTCCTCACTTGATAACCACAGCCGTCGAGGTCGGGGATACCTTTCTTTTTGTCTTTCCAAGTGATGTCGCAACCACAATAAAATGAAGTCGGGTGATCGAGATAAATCTTCACGGCTTCTTTTTTGGCTTTGGAGAAGGAGCTTGGTGGAGCGGCGAAAACGCTTTGGGTTACCAGTAGGCCAAATACTATTGATAGGTAAAAGGACACCGACAGGCCAAATACTTTTGGAGTGGTTTTTTGCATAGAAAAAGACTGATGAAAGTATGATAAACAACAGTCTAGCACTCAAATGTTAGTTCACTCTATTACATTTATTCGCGTTACCTTATGAGCTTAAGACTTAGCTCAATTGAAGGCCGGTAAAAGCTAAGGTTTGTTGGCATTGTTGGCAATGATAAGTTGATTGGTTGCGGATGACTTTGTTGTGTCGTCTTATCGACAAGGGGTAAGTGGTGCAATCACAGCGGTACTCAAAGGTTTTTCCCTGCACTGAGGTGATTTCTAAGCTGTGGGTGGTTCGGGCCGGTACATTGAATACCTTTTCCATCACGTATTTCCACTCATTGCCGTGAGGCCTAACTCGACCAAAGACCTGATATGTGATCAGATGTGCGAGTTCATGAGGCACGACTTCGTTAATAAAGGCGTCTTCATTTTCTCTGAATAGCACTTGGTTGAGTTTTATCTCGTTTAACTGGAGGTAGGCTTTTCCCGCTGCCTTTCCTCTTAACTTGTAAGTGACGGTTGGGCATGGAAATTCACGAGAAAAATGTTGATTAGCGATAGCTAGGCATTCGCCCAGTTTTTTATTTACTCGATGTTGTTGCGGGGTGTAAGACAAGCGTTGTTAACTCCAAAAAAAGCCTCAGCGTTTAAGCTAAGGCCTCATCATAACATTGCTCATCGATCGTGAAACGATTTAAACGTGATGTTTCTTTTTGATGACTTCGTGGTAAGCATGCCATGTTCCGTAGCCAAGTAATGGCATCGTTACAATCATACCCACACCGTAGGTCGCGAAGCCGACTAAGATACCAGTACCAATGATACCAGCCCAAACGATCATCGCAGGGATGTTTGATTTAACAGCGTTGAAGCTAGTAAAAATGGCACTCATTACATCTACACGTCTTTCCATCATTAGTGGAATTGAAAATGCTGAGATGCTAAATATCAGGCTCGCGATAACCAACCCAATCACCGAACCCGTAATCAGGAATGGTGCAAACTCGCTTAATGGTGCGCCTTGTACGGAAGGGTAGAGTGCATGCAATAACGCAGCAATCCGCATCCAAAAGATCATTGCAACCATTAATACAATCGCAAACGCCCATTGGTGGGTTGAGTTCCGTGTGATGGCTTTCATCGAGTGCAGTAGGCTGGCGTTGTGCCCCTTTTCTCTTTCCCAGGCTGCGTCATACAAGCCTAGGGCAAGAAACGGCCCTATTAGCATGTACACAATCAAGCTTGGCATAACGACCAAATGTGTTCCTTGCCATTGGACAAGTTGAACAATGGCGATGGCCGCACCCATGAAGCACAAACCGTAAAATGCGCTGATTAATGGCATTCTCACTAAGTCATGCAGTGCAAGCGATAACCAATGGAATGGGGCGGATATGCTTACTTGGTTACAAGGAATGGTGCGAGCATAATCCTGATCGCTGACCTTGTGTTTCTTATCGTTCAGTTCGGATGGGTGTACAGTACGAGGCATATATCCCCCTAGTTAAATAACGTCCTAGTTATAGTTCCATAAAGCTCAGTATTGCGATCATATGAGGATTATGGTGTTGAGCTAAAATGCTCTTTTTCGTCCCAGTTATTGTTCTAGCGTGCATTTAACGAGAGCTATCAGACTGAATTACTTTGAGTTAAATGTGAGCTTGATCGCCTAGGAGTTACCTTAACTATTGTCAGTAGTGTTCGAAAACACAAATTATCGGTGGGTTTTTATACTAAGTGGTTAACGGTAAAGAAGACTTGGGCAGGGTGTTCTAGTAAGGAAAGGTTTGGTAAGTGCATAAAAATAAAGCCCTTACTAAGCAGTAAGGGCTTTAAAGAAACAAATCGCAGTGGCTAAATTATTTTAGGCCAGCGAAGTCCGCAAGGATTGCTGCTTTGTCAGTCGCTTCCCAAGGGAACTCTTCACGACCAAAGTGGCCGTATGCAGCAGTCTTCTTGTAGATAGGCTGAAGAAGGTTCAGCATCTCTTGAAGACCGTATGGACGTAGGTCGAAGTTTTGACGAACAGCTTCAATGATGATCTCGTGAGCTACTTTCTCAGTACCAAACGTTTCAACCATGATAGATGTTGGATCTGCAACACCGATAGCGTAAGACAGTTGAATCTCACAACGGTCAGCCATGCCAGCAGCAACGATGTTTTTCGCAACGTAACGCGCTGCGTAAGCTGCAGAACGGTCAACTTTTGATGGATCTTTACCAGAGAATGCACCGCCACCGTGACGAGCTGCGCCGCCGTAGGTATCAACGATGATCTTACGACCTGTTAGACCACAGTCACCCATTGGGCCACCGATTACGAAACGGCCTGTTGGGTTGATGAAGAAGTTAGTGTCTTTGTTGATCCACTCAGCAGGAAGTACTGGCTTGATGATCTCTTCCATTACCGCTTCACGTAGGTCAGGTGTTGTTACTGAATCACAGTGTTGAGTTGAAAGAACAACTGCGTCGATACCAACAATCTTACCTTGGTCATATTGGAACGTAACTTGAGATTTCGCATCTGGGCGAAGGAAGTCAAGCTTGCCGCTCTTACGTACTTCAGCTTGCTTCTTAACAAGAAGGTGAGAGTAAGTAATTGGAGCTGGCATTAGGATTGGTGTTTCGTTAGTCGCGTAACCAAACATGATGCCTTGGTCGCCTGCGCCTTGATCTTTAGGATCGGCTTTATCAACACCTTGGTTGATATCTGGAGACTGCTTACCAATTGTGTTTAGTACAGCACAAGAGTCTGCGTCAAAGCCCATATCAGAATGAACGTAACCAATTTCACGAACTGTTTCACGAGTGATTTCTTCGATATCAACCCATGCAGACGTTGTTACTTCACCGCCAACCATAACCATGCCGGTTTTTACGTAAGTCTCACAAGCAACACGTGCTTTTGGATCTTGTTCCAAGATGGCATCAAGAACAGCATCAGAGATTTGGTCTGCAATTTTATCTGGATGGCCTTCTGAAACAGATTCAGAAGTGAATAGGTGCTTAGCCATGAGAGCTCCACTTTTAGTTTAGTTTTTAGTTGCAAATAGTTAAATGCAAATAATTTCAGGCGTCGCAAGCTAGGAAGCGCCGCCATTAAATACAGTATATTTTGTAGGTGTTTCTACATCTAGACGGCTATTCTAAATTCCAGCGGTCGAATTACAAGCTCTTTTTTATGATATGTCATAACTAAACGTTTGCGTATCGGTCGGGATAACACATTGCTAAGTGATGTAAATGTTCGAAAATTGCGAAAAATGACCGTTAAAATGCCAGTAAAACGTTTGCAGTCGCTAAAGTCGTTTGAGAGAATACCCGTGCTAATAAAAATGAAAACTTTAGCATCAATCTCTTTTTAAATCGCTTATGTACTCAGGAGCAGACATGCCTTCTCGTAAAGATCTAGCCAATGCAATTCGCGCACTTAGCATGGATGGCGTTCAACAAGCAAATTCAGGCCACCCTGGCGCACCTATGGGTATGGCTGACATCGCTGAAGTTCTTTGGCGTGGTCACTTGAACCACAACCCAGCAAACCCAGAGTGGGCTGACCGAGACCGTTTTATTCTGTCTAACGGCCATGGTTCAATGTTGATTTACTCTCTGCTTCATCTTGCAGGTTACGAGCTTTCAATTGAAGACCTGAAAAACTTCCGTCAACTGCACTCTAAGACTCCAGGTCACCCAGAGTACGGTTACGCTCCTGGTATCGAAACGACTACAGGTCCTCTAGGTCAAGGCATCACCAACGCTGTTGGTATGGCGATGGCTGAAAAATCATTGGCTGCACAGTTCAACAAAGAAGGCCACGACATCGTCGATCACTTCACTTATGCTTTCATGGGTGATGGCTGTCTGATGGAAGGTATCTCTCACGAAGCATGTTCTCTAGCCGGTACGCTAGGTCTTGGTAAGCTGGTTGCTTTCTGGGATGACAACGGTATTTCTATCGATGGCGAAGTTGAAGGTTGGTTCTCTGACGATACACCTAAGCGTTTTGAAGCTTACGGCTGGCACGTAATCCCAGCAGTTGATGGTCACGATGCTGACGCTATCAACGCGGCTATTGAAGCGGCTAAAGCGGATCCTCGTCCAACACTTATCTGTACTAAAACTATCATCGGTTTTGGTTCTCCAAACAAAGCGGGTACGCACGACTGTCACGGTGCTCCACTAGGCGCTGATGAAATCACAGCAACTAAAGCGGCACTTGGTTGGGAACACGGTCCTTTCGAGATTCCAGTTGATATCGCAGCTGAGTGGAATGCGAAAGAAGCGGGCGCAGCGAAAGAAGCAGCGTGGAATGCTAAATTTGACGCATACGCAGCGGCTCACCCAGAGCTAGCAGCAGAATTCAAACGTCGTACAAACGGCGAACTACCAGCTGAGTGGGAAGAGAAAGCAAACGCAATCATTGCTGACCTTCAAGCTAACCCAGCTAACATCGCTTCACGTAAAGCGTCTCAAAATGCTCTAGAAGCGTTCGGTGCTATGCTACCTGAATTCATGGGCGGCTCTGCTGACCTTGCGCCTTCTAACCTGACTATGTGGTCTGGCTCTAAGTCTCTTGAAGCAAATGACTTCTCTGGTAACTACATCCATTACGGTGTACGTGAATTCGGTATGACGGCTATTATGAACGGTATCGCTCTGCACGGTGGTTTCGTACCATACGGCGCAACGTTCCTAATGTTCATGGAATACGCTCGTAACGCAATGCGTATGGCGGCTCTGATGAAAATTCAGAACATCCAAGTTTACACGCACGATTCGATCGGCCTAGGCGAAGATGGTCCTACTCACCAACCGGTTGAGCAGATCGCTTCTCTACGTCTGACTCCAAACATGAGCACATGGCGTCCATGTGACCAAGTTGAGTCTGCTGTTGCTTGGAAACTGGCAATCGAGCGTAA
>NZ_CAWPOA010000031.1:24745-34377 GCF_963889365.1 Vibrio sp. OPT20
ACAAGATCGTGACGCTGAGCAAGTAGCAAACATCGCGAAGGGTGGTTACATCCTGAAAGATTGTGCTGGCAAGCCAGAGCTAAT
The DNA here is from genome assembly GCF_963889365.1 of Vibrio sp. OPT20. Classification (NCBI taxonomy): domain Bacteria; kingdom Pseudomonadati; phylum Pseudomonadota; class Gammaproteobacteria; order Vibrionales; family Vibrionaceae; genus Vibrio; species Vibrio sp. OPT20. Next base: position 24,830 of record NZ_CAWPOA010000031.1, read on the forward strand.
CATCATTGCAACGGGTTCTGAAGTTGAGCTAGCGGTTAGCGCTGCTGCTGAACTAACAGCTGAAGGCAAGAAAGTACGCGTAGTATCTATGCCTGCAACTGACGCATTCGACAAGCAAGACGCGCAGTACCGTGAGTCTGTACTTCCATCTGACGTTACAGCTCGTATCGCAGTAGAAGCTGGCATCGCTGACTTCTGGTACAAGTACGTTGGCTTCGGTGGCAAGATCATTGGTATGACAACGTTCGGCGAATCTGCACCAGCAGGCGAACTATTCAAGATGTTCGGTTTCACTACTGAAAACGTAGTAAACACAGCGAAAGAGCTTTTAGCTTAATCATTGATTACTAGCCTTGTGCGAACAATGAAATGAATGAAAAACCGAGCTTTAAGCTCGGTTTTTTTGTATCTGGGGTTTGTTATCACTTAGACTAAGGCTTACAAGCAACAGATCAATCTGTCATAAGTAAGCTGAGTTATTCAAGTAATGCCTTTTAGGTAGGATTCAGTTATCATCTGTTGCACGAAATTTTGGTTAGATGTACGGAACTATGCTAAAAGTCGCGATAAATGGATTTGGACGAATAGGGCGCAATGTATTGCGCGCTGTCTATGAAAGTGGCAAAAGCCAACAAATCAAAGTAGTAGCGGTCAATGAGCTTGCTCAACCTGACGCTATGGCTCACCTATTACAGTACGACACCAGTCACGGCCGCTTCGGCAAGAAAATCTCTAACGATCAAGAGCACATCTATGTTCACCATGGCATTGGTGCTGAAGATAAAGGAGAGTTTGATACTATTCGTATCTTACACTTGGCTGATATTGAACTGTTGCCTTGGCGTGACCTTGAAGTCGATATTGTTCTCGATTGTACCGGTGTTTACGGTTGCCGAGATGACGGCTTAGCACACATAGCTGCTGGAGCGAAAAAGGTGCTGTTCTCGCATCCTGGTGCTAATGACCTTGATAACACCATTATCTATGGTGTGAATCACGAGACTATCGAAGCCGATCATCGAATCGTTTCCAATGGTTCATGTACCACCAACTGTATTGTCCCTATCATTAAGGTGCTTGATGATGCCTTTGGTATTGAGTCTGGTACTATCACGACCATTCACTCTTCAATGAATGATCAGCAAGTTATTGATGCATACCATAGCGATTTGCGTCGTACTCGAGCTGCAAGCCAATCCATCATTCCTGTCGATACCAAACTGCATAAAGGTATTGAAAGAATCTTCCCGAAATTTTCTAACAAATTTGAAGCTATATCTGTGCGTGTGCCGACGGTAAACGTCACTGCGATGGATTTAAGTGTCACAATTAATGCAAATGTGAAAGTTAATGACGTAAATCAAACCATTGTTAATGCATCCCAGTGTACATTACACAATATAGTTGACTATACTGAAGCGCCGCTCGTTTCCATCGACTTTAATCACGATCCCCATAGCGCAATTGTTGATGGTTCACAAACTCGAGTGAGCAACGGCCACTTAGTGAAAATGCTAGTGTGGTGCGATAATGAATGGGGCTTTGCGAACCGGATGCTGGATACGGTTCTTGCAATGCAAGCTTCTGAAGGCAAGAAGTAAGACCTAGAAGCTAATGTATGGATTATTTATTTTTTAGCTTGAAATAAATACTAAGTGTCCACATATTATGAGTAGTTCAAGAATTACCAGTTGAATAATTTATAGGCTTAGCAGGGTTGCTGAGTTTCCAAAACTTTATTTTTATTTAAATTTGAGAGGACAAATCATGTCTGTGATCAAGATGACTGACCTAGAACTTGCAGGTAAACGCGTATTCATCCGTGCTGACCTAAACGTACCAGTAAAAGACGGTAAAGTAACTTCAGATGCACGTATCCTTGCATCTCTACCAACTATCAAACTTTGCCTAGAAGCTGGCGCAAAAGTTATGGTTACTTCTCACCTTGGTCGTCCTACTGAAGGCGAATACAACGAAGAGTTCTCTCTAGCTCCTGTAGTTAACTACCTAAACGACGCACTAGACTGCGACGTTAAACTAGCGAAAGATTACGTAAATGGTCTTGAGCTAAACGCTGGTGAGCTAACTGTTCTTGAAAACGTTCGCTTTAACAAAGGCGAGAAGAAGAACGAAGAAGCACTTTCTAAGCAGTACGCTGCACTATGTGACATCTTCGTGATGGACGCATTCGGTACAGCTCACCGTGCTCAAGCTTCTACACACGGCGTTGGTACTTACGCTCCTGTAGCATGTGCTGGTCCTCTTCTAGCTGCTGAGCTTGAAGCTCTTGGTAAAGCAATGGACAACCCAGCTCGCCCACTAGTGGCTATCGTTGGTGGTTCTAAAGTTTCTACTAAACTAACAGTTCTAGAATCTCTTTCTAAAATCGCTGACCAACTTGTTGTTGGTGGTGGTATCGCGAACACGTTCATCGCTGCTGAAGGCCACAACGTAGGTAAGTCTCTATACGAAGCTGACCTAGTTGAAACTGCTAAGAAGCTAATGAAAGAGTGTGCTATCCCAGTAGCGACTGACGTTGCATGTGCTAAAGCATTCGACGAAAACGCAGAAGCTGAAATTAAGCACGTTTCTGAAGTTCAAGACGACGACATGATCTTCGACCTTGGCCCAGATTCAACTGCAGCTCTAGCTGAAATCATCGGCAACGCAAAAACGATTCTTTGGAACGGTCCTGTAGGCGTATTCGAATTCAAAAACTTCGAAGCGGGTACTGCTGGTATTTCTAAAGCAATCGCTGACTCTGAAGGTTTCTCAGTAGCAGGCGGTGGTGACACACTAGCAGCTATCGACAAGTTCGGTATCAAAGCAGATGTTTCTTACATCTCTACTGGCGGCGGCGCTTTCCTTGAGTTTGTTGAAGGTAAAGTACTTCCTGCAGTAGCAATGCTTGAAGAGCGTGCTAAAGCGTAATTGATTTAGAAAGGCGAGATGTGAATCTCGCCTTTTAACGTTTGCTGCATATCACACTTTTTTGCTAGAATGGCATAAGTTGTGAGCAAACGATTGCAAATTTTTAAACTTAAGTTTTTTAATCTTAAAACGATAGAATAAATAGGACTATTTCCATGTCTAAGATCTTCGATTTTGTAAAACCTGGTGTAATTTCTGGCGATGACGTACAGAAAGTATTTGAAGTAGCAAAAGCAAACAAATTTGCTCTTCCTGCAGTAAACGTAATCAACACTGATACTATCAACGCTGTTCTTGAAGCTGCTGCTAAAGCTAAAGCTCCAGTTGTTGTTCAGTTCTCTAACGGTGGTGCAGGTTTCTTCGCTGGTAAAGGCGTTAAACTTGAAGGTCAAGGCGCACAAATTCTTGGCGCTGTAGCTGGTGCAAAATACGTTCACGCAGTAGCAGAGTCTTACGGTGTTCCAGTTATTCTTCATACTGACCACGCTGCTAAGAAACTTCTTCCATGGATCGACGGTCTACTAGACGCTGGTGAAGAGTTCTTCGCACAAACTGGTAAGCCACTATTCTCTTCTCACATGCTAGACCTTTCTGAAGAGTCTCTAGAAGAGAACATCGAAACATGTGCAGCTTACTTAGCTCGCATGGCTAAACTAAACATGACAATCGAGATCGAACTTGGTTGTACTGGTGGTGAAGAAGACGGCGTTGATAACTCTGATATGGACGCATCTGAGCTTTACACTTCTCCTGAAGATGTTGCATACGCATACGAGAAACTAAACGCGGTTAGCCCACGTTTCACTATCGCAGCTTCTTTCGGTAACGTACACGGTGTTTACCAAGCTGGTAACGTTGTACTTACTCCAACTATCCTGCGTGACTCTCAAGCATACTGTGCTGAGAAGTTTGGCATTGCAGCTGACGCTCTTAACTTCGTATTCCACGGTGGTTCTGGTTCTTCTGAAGCAGAAATCCAAGAGTCTATCGGTTACGGCGTTATCAAAATGAACATCGATACTGATACTCAGTGGGCTTCATGGGATGGCGTTCGTACTTACGAAGCTGAGAACCGTGATTTCCTACAAGGTCAAATCGGTAACCCAACTGGCGAAGCTGCTCCAAACAAGAAGTTCTACGATCCACGCGTATGGCTACGTGCTGGTCAGTCTTCAATGGTTACTCGTCTTGAGAAAGCATTCGCTGACCTTAACGCTGTAGACGTACTGTAATTCTTTGAATTAAGTACTCTTTAAGTTTTAAAAAACCGCTCATTGAGCGGTTTTTTTTATGTCTGATAAAAACTTGTACTAAATATGTGAAAAACCTAGCGTGCGGTGAATAAATTTCGTAGTCTTTTAGTTATCGGTATTTGTGTTTATTAGTAAGTTTTATTAATTCAAAAGCTTACATAAATATGACTTTGCAATCTGTCAAAGATAGGATATCGTGCCGAAAAATTGGACTTGGTTCAGTTTATAAAAAGGACTTAGCTTTAATTTACTTTTAACACAATGACTTAACAGGCTTTGAACTGTTTCTTATTGTTAAGTGATTTTGGCTTAAGACAGTTTAGCTCATAGCATATTATATAGAGGATGCACATTATGGCTGATAGTTCGACAGCGCTTGAGACTCCAATTGTGGATGGTTTGTCTCACGCAGAGCAGTGGTTAACAAATAACTCAGATCTGTTTATTCAATACGGTGTAAACATTATCTCAGCACTGATAATTCTATTTATTGGTAATCTTATTGTTAAAGCAGTAGCGAATAGCGTGTCTAAGGTTCTTCAGAAGAAGAAAATGGACCGAGCAGTTGTGGAATTCGTCCATGGTTTAGTTCGTTACTTGTTGTTTGTTATTGTTTTAATTGCTGCACTTGGTCGTTTAGGCGTTCAAACTGCATCTGTAGTCGCTGTTATTGGTGCGGCTGGTTTGGCTGTTGGTCTTGCACTACAAGGCTCACTATCTAACTTTGCTGCGGGTGTACTTATCGTTGCATTCCGTCCATTCAAGTCTGGTGACTACGTGGAAATTGGTGGTGTAGCAGGTTCAGTTGATTCAATTCAGATCTTCCAAACCGTTCTAACAACACCAGATAACAAAATGGTTGTAGTACCTAACGGTAGTGTTATCGGTAGCCCAATTACTAACTACTCTCGTCATGATACGCGCCGTATTGATCTAATGATTGGTGTTTCTTACAACGCCGATCTTCAAAAGACAAAAGCGCTACTGACTAAGATCTGTGAATCTGATGAGCGTGTACTGAAAGAGCCTGGCGTTCAAGTTGGTGTTCACACACTAGCGGATTCTTCAGTTAACTTTGTTGTTCGTCCTTGGGTCAGCACTGCTGACTACTGGAATGTTTACTTCGACCTGATGCAAGCAATCAAAGAAGGCTTGGATAACGAAGGTATCGAAATCCCATTCCCGCAAATGGATGTACACATGAATAAAGTAGAAGCTTAATTTCTAGTTAGTTTTTCTAGCTATAAGCTTTTATAAGGAAAGGCGGATAACTTAGGTTATCCGCCTTTTTTTTTGATGAGTTAAGTTTGTGGATGACGCAATATGAACGGATTTAGCCGTACTGCTCAATGAGTCCATTGGCGAGTACAAGTGCAATAGCGAACATCATGGTTGCTACCGCGATATCGATGCCTTTCTTAACTTTGGGTTTCGATAGCGTTGGGCCTAGCTTTGCAGCGCCTAATGACAAAGAGTAAAACCACACGAATGAAGCTAAGATAGTCCCCATAGCAAAAGCTATTCTATCGTTGCCTTCAAACTGGCCGCCTATGGATCCAAGAATCACTACAGTGTCTAAATAAAGATGCGGGTTTAATACAGTTACTGCCAATGCACCTAAAACAACGGTGCGCTTACCGCGAGCCAGTATCTCACCCTTTGATTCATCATTAGTACGTGTTCTGAACGCACTGCGCAATGACAATAAACCATAAACGGTTAGGAATGCGATACCACCCAGTGTCACTGAGGTGAGCAGTAATTCATTTTGCGACAGGATCGCTCCGCCACCAAAGATACCTAATGAAATGAACAAGGTATCGAGTAGGCTACAAATCGTCGCTGTGGTTAGGTGGTGATTGCGTTTAATCCCTTGATTTAAGACGTACGCGTTCTGAGCGCCAATAGGGATGATCATGCTCGCCCCTAGACCAAAACCTTGTAATAAAACCCAAAAATTCATTTTAACCTCCACTTATTTAACGATATTTACGTGCTATATGGCGAAGATACTCCGACCCCTTAAATAAGTATAATTAATGATTTTAATCTATTATTAGAGTTGCTAATGTGGGCGGTAATCAGGTCAAAAAGGAAGCAAGTTGATGCGTGGATTGGATTATAAATGGATAGAAGCACTGGACGCTGTGGTGAAACAACGCAGTTTTGAAAGGGCAGCCGAGCAGTTATATATCTCCCAGTCTGCGGTGTCTCAACGCATCAAACAACTGGAAAAATGGTTAGCACAGCCTGCTCTGGTAAGAGAGAGCCCACCAAGGCCAACACCAGCAGGGAAAAAACTGTTGGGTTTGTATCGTCGTGTTCGCTTGTTAGAGCACGAGCTTGTCCCAGAGTTGATGAACGAAGAGGGAACTCAACCTCTTTCTCTGTCTATTGCGACCAATGCTGATAGCTTGGCGACATGGTTACTTCCTGCGTTATCTGATGTGATGAATTCACGTCAAGTTGAGTTGAACCTCGCGATTCATGGTGAATCAAGAACCATTGAGAAGATTAAAAGTGGTGAGGTTGCTGGGGCAATCAGCCTCGAACCTCAACCTATTCCGGGTTGCAGTGCGGACTATCTTGGAAGAATGGATTATGTGTGTGTGGCGAACCCTAGCTTCCATCAACGTTACTTCTCTGATGGAGTGAACTATTCGACACTAACCAAAGCCCCAGCGGTTTCGTACGACCAATACGATGATCTGCATAAGAAGTTTTTGCATGATCATTTTAATGTCCCGAGAGATAGCGTGATCAATCATACTGTCGGCAGTTCAGAAGCATTTGTACGCTTGGCATTGTCGGGCGTCGCTTACTGTTTGATTCCTCGATTGCAGATTATCGAGGAGCTAGAGTCTGGTGCTTTGATTGATATTACGCCCGGCTTTTTGTTGTCCTATCGAATCTATTGGCACCATTGGCAATTAGAGAGCGGGGTATTAAAAGAGATCTCTCAAGCGATATTAAATTATGCCCACAACCACTTACCTCAGTAAGCTGTTGGTTTTTGCAGCGTCAAAGTTGTGTTAGAAGTCCTGTCGCGGGATTGGTTATGTGACAAATTGCTCTATGATAAAAGAACATTTGTTCAGCATAGGTCTACCTAATGAAGTTTGTACCAAAGATGTTAGCAACGTCTCTTACTCTTACTGCAGCATTGAGTGCTGTGAGTTTTCCATCATTGGCTGACTCGCCATCTTTTCCGCATATTTCAACGACAGGCTATGGTGAAGTGATCGCGACACCAGATATGGCGACATTTTCTGTTAGAGTCGTGGAATCGACGATGACTGCTGAGCAGGCTAAAAACACAGTTGATAAAGTGGTGACTGGCTTTCTAAATAAGCTACATCAAGCGGGTGTTGATGAGGCGAATGTACACAGCTCTAACCTGTATTTATCTCCTCAATATCATTACCCGAAAAATGGTAAACCTGAACTGGTTGGTTACCGTGCATCACGTAATGTGACTGTTCAAGTGAATGAGCTAGCCAACTTAAATGACTACATGGATATTGCCATTGGGCAAGGTATTAACCAGATCGATAATATCCAACTTCAGGTTCGTGACCAAGCTAAGTATCAGGAGCAAGCGCGCTTGGAGGCCATTAAAGATGCGACATCAAAAGCTAAATCATTGGCGAGTGGTTTTGAGCGCGAGTTAGGTGATGTATGGCGCGTAGATTACAACGCACAATCTTCTCAGCCTGTATTGATGCGTTCAATGGCGATGGATGCGAGAACCGAGTCGAATTCTTATGAAGATTCGACGATCACCATTCGTGATCGAGTGAATGTGATCTATCAACTAGAAGAGTAGTGAACATACCTCAGGAGGGATTAGATCATCATGATCTATTTACCTACAGTAGGCCAAATACTAAAAAGGCTCTCATTACGAGAGCCTTTTCTATTTTTACTTATGATCTAATTCGATGATTAGTGAAGTAGACGAGCACGAATTGTGCCTTCGATCTCTTTCAGTTTAAGCAGAGCTTCTTCTGAACGATTCGCTTCCACGTCGATAACCACATAACCCATATCTGCTGCAGTTTGTAAGTACTGACCTGCAATGTTAATCCCTTCCTCTGCGAAGATGGTGTTAATTTGAGTTAGGATACCCGGGCGGTTTTCGTGAATGTGCAGCAGGCGAGAAGCACCCGTATGCAGTGGTAATGATACTTCAGGGAAGTTAACACTTGATAGCGTTGAGCCATTATCAGAGTATTTTGCAAGCTTACCTGCTACTTCAACACCGATGTTCTCTTGTGCTTCCTGAGTTGAACCACCCACGTGAGGCGTTAGGATCACGTTATCGAACTGCATCAATGGTGACTCAAATGGGTCAGCATTGGTTTTTGGTTCCGTTGGGAATACATCGATTGCTGCACCTGAAAGGTGACCAGAATCTAGGGCGCCGCACAGAGCTGGGATATCTACTACCGTGCCACGTGCTGCATTGATAAAGATAGAACCAGGCTTCATGCGCTCGAACTCTTCTTTACCCATCATGTTCTTCGTTTCATTGGTTTCAGGTACGTGCAAAGAGATCACGTCACACTTGTTCAGCAAGTCAGTCATAGTATGAACTTGAGTTGCGTTACCCAAAGACAGCTTGTTTTCGATATCGTAAAAGTAAACACGCATACCAAGGTTTTCAGCAATAATACCCAGCTGAGTACCAATATGACCGTAACCGATGATACCTAAACGCTTACCACGAGCCTCATAAGAGTTGTCAGCACTCTTTTTCCAGATACCACGGTGAGCAAGAGCATTCTTCTCTGGGATACCGCGTAGTAGCAATAGAACTTGACCAAGAACTAGCTCAGCAACGCTTCGAGTATTTGAGAACGGTGCATTGAAAACAGGGATACCGCGTTTTGCTGCCGCTTGAAGGTTAACTTGGTTAGTACCAATACAGAAACAACCGACTGCAACTAGCTTTTCTGCTGCATCAATAACTTCTTGGGAGATGTTGGTGCGAGAACGGATACCAATGAAATGAGCATCTTTCACTGCTTCAAGAAGTTCATCTTCAGGTAGTGAGCCTTTATGGTACTCAATGTTTGTGTAACCAGCGGCTTGCAGTACTTCTACAGAAGAAGGGTGAAGACCCTCTAGAAGTAGAATTTTAATTTTTTCTTTTTCCAGTGAAACTTTGGCCATTGTTCTCGTCCTTAAAATGGAAAGGTTGGGCAAATGCGGCGCACGTGCTACAAAACGGCTAAAAGAGGAACTTATTCACCATTTTGTCAGGAGACAAACGTTTTCCCTGTGCGTCTTCTGAACAATAAAGTAACAAAAAAAAAATGTTTTGGGTAAGAAAATTACGGAATAAGACATAATTTTACAGCC
>NZ_CAWPOA010000031.1:34431-180213 GCF_963889365.1 Vibrio sp. OPT20
GAAAAGCAAAAAAAACGGCGCCCTTGGGCACCGTATGTAATGAAGTAACAGAAAAACTCAATCTTCTATTATTTATTCTTCAATTTTTGCACCTTCAGGTGTGCCTGTGATAACCACATCAGCACCACGGTGAGCAAATAGACCAACCGTAACCACACCAGCGATACCGTTGATGATATCTTCTAATTGTTTCGGGTTTTCGATCGCCATGCCGTATACATCTAGGATCATGTTGCCATTATCGGTTGTGCAACCTTCGCGGTAAACTGGGTCACCACCAAGCTTTACTAGTTCACGTGCAACATATGAACGTGCCATTGGGATAACTTCAACAGGCAGTGGGAATTTACCCAACACATCAACGGCTTTAGTACCGTCAACAATACAAATAAACTTATCAGAGATAGCCGCTACGATTTTTTCACGAGTCAAAGCTGCACCGCCGCCTTTGATCATGTCGCGTGAACCGTTGATCTCATCTGCGCCATCAACATAGATGTCTAACTTGAATACGTCATTACACTCAAATACTTTGATTTCTAGCGCTTCTAGTTTTTCAGTAGAGGCTACAGAGCTTGAAACCGCACCTTTGATTTTTTCTTTCATTGTGCCTAGTGCGTCGATGAAGTGATTTACTGTAGAGCCAGTACCTACACCTACAATGCTGCCTTCTTCAACATATTGAAGTGCTGCCCAGCCAGCTGCTTTTTTCATTTCATCTTGAGTCATGCCATTCTCCTGAATAAGGTCTTGCGCTTTGAATTAATCGTTCGCGTATTGAAGTTAACGTTTGGGTATTGGGTTAACGTTTGGATATCGAGGTTAACGTTTGCGGCGCGATTATAGCGCTTTAATGGCTGTTTTCCCATTGCCAAGTCTTACTCGGAGTCACGATTTTAGGTAACGGAATGTCCCATTCTTCAATTGGCAATGTATCGACATGCTGGCAATCATGAGCCAAACCAATTGGTGTTGCCCCTTCACCAGTCTCAAACCATCGAGCCAAAGTACGATCGTAATATCCGCCGCCCATGCCTAAGCGATGCCCTTGAGAGTCAAAGCCTACAAGGGGAGTCAGAATGAGATCGAGTTGCTGACAAGGTTTAACCAGCATCTGATTGAGTTGAGGTTCGACAATGCCGTACTTATTCAAAACAGTGGGTGTGGTTGGAGAGTAATGTAGAAACAGCAGATGTCCGGCAGAGAAGGGGTGCAATACTGGTAAATAAGTTTGCTTGCCTTGCGCCCATAACCATTCAATTAAAGGCTGGGTATCGAGTTCGCCATCGATAGAGATATAGAGGGCGATATGTTGAGCTGACTGAATCTCATCAAGCTGAGAACACTGCTTAACTAAGTCTATACCGGATTGAGTTTGTTGGTCGCCAGATAAGGCATTGCGTTTGATACGGATCTGTTTGCGAAATTCGCTGCGTGTGAGCGTCTTCATAAGAAGGGATACCCCAAAGTGCCGTTGAGAATAGATGGCCCTTGAACCAGCGAGTTCAAGGCGGATCAGCAATGATTACCGTAGGCTTCTCGGCGGACCGAGCATGCTCAATAGCACTCAAGTACTAACCCTTAGGGATTGCTTATCGGCTCGGGGACGTGAATCCTCTGACAAACACTCCAGGGTAAATTTTGTGTACGCTATTGCTGTCCGTGCTTAACTTTACTGAGGACATCTGAAAGTGATGTCGTGAGCTGTTCCATTCGCTCGGTCAGTGCGTTTTGTTCATCATTTGCTTCAAACTTCTTGGTTTGTAATTCATAGCAAATGTTCAGAGCTGCGATCGTTAGCAGCTTCACTTCATTGGTTACCTTAGTACGTTCAGCCATCTCTTTCAATCGATTATCAAGATCGGCCGCCGCTGCAATCAATGACTCTTCTTGCCCTGGGGGACAATTCACTCGAGTCAGTTTTCCTAATATTTCAACGTCTACCGCTTGATTACTCATGATGGATGAACTCTTTAACGCACTATTTAAGGCTGTTGCCCTTTATCATATTTTTACAAAGAAAAAGTGCAAGTACCGATGAGGAAGCAATCTCCTCTGAGGGAGAAACTATAGGTAAACCGCTATTAAGATTCAAGCTTTTCAGAGTGACTGTTTGTAAATGAGAGCTTGAGCACACAGTAATTCAGCAAATTGAACAATTGGTAGTCAGTCATCCTTCAATTGCTCAGGATCGATGCTTATCAGAATTGGGGTGAAGTGGTACGATTATACTATCGATATAAAGAATAACTGAGCGAGCTATCTGATGAGCGAAACTACTTTACCTGACTACCTAACGGTTGCGACTGAACTTCAATCGGCAAGCTTAGCCGTAAACCCTGCTGAGATGCATGGTTTATTAACAGGTATGTTGAGCGGAGGCTTAAACCTGGCAGATAAAAGCTGGCAACCACTGATCTTTGATTACACCAATGAAGGTATGGGCTGGCCAGATCGCGCATTAACGCTAGCGGAAGCGACATTAAAAGTAACGACCAGCGAAATCACAGGTTCAGGCATGGAGCTGTCTATGTTGTTGCCGGACGAAGACGCAAGCGCAAGCCTGTTTGATCTTGCGGACGGTGTGTCTGATTGGATTAACCACTTTATTTCTGGTTTAGGCTTGGTTGGCGCTCAATTGAATAAAGCGTCTGACGGTACCAAAGAAGCTTTGGCTGATCTTGAAGAGATGGCCAAGCTAGGCATTGACGAAGACGATGATATGGAAGAGCAAGCACAGCTTCTAGAGCACGTTATTGAACACGTAAAAGCGTGTGCACTAACGATTCATGCTGAATTCGGTGCTCGCCCATCTGAAGATGCGGCTCCAACCATTCATTAATCCGCTTGTCGGTTTGAGGTTATAATGGCTCAGTATGATGTTGTAATTGCTGGTGGCGCAATGGCAGGGGCGACCTTAGCCCTTGCTCTGAATCACCTTAGTCAAGGTTCACTGTCGATCGCGGTAGTAGAGCCTTATCAGGTTGATCATCAAGCTCACCCTGGTTTTGATTCTCGTTCGATCGCTTTGTCCTATGGCACTGTGCAGATCCTCGATTCTTTGCACCTTTGGCAATCTATCGCTCCGGTAGCGACCCCAATTAAAGATATCCATGTTTCGGATAGAGGGCATGCCGGAATGACGGACATCTACAGTGAAGAGCTTGCTGTTGATGCGCTTGGCTATGTGGTGGAGTTGGCGGATGTGGGGCGAATCTATCAGCAGAAGCTTGAGTCCGAAGCTGCAATTACGATGCTTTGCCCTGAGTCTGTTAGTAAAGTCGAACGTGAAGAGTTGCAAACGACGATTGAACTGACAAATGGGCAAACAGTAACAACTAAGTTATTGGTTGCTGCCGATGGCGCTATCTCAACCTGTTGCCAACAACTCAATATCTCATTGAGTGAGCATGACTTTGAACAAGTTGCTGTGATTGCCAATATCGTGGCGAGTGAACCTCATCAAGGTCGAGCATTTGAGCGTTTTACTCATCATGGGCCAGTCGCTCTATTACCGATGAGTGACAACCGTTTGTCGCTAGTTTGGTGTTTGTCACCGGAGCAAGCACAAAAAGTGATGACGCTAAACGACAACGAATTTCTTGAGCAGTTGCAGAATGACTTTGGTTGGCGACTTGGCCGACTCGAGAAGGTAGGCAAGCGTGCCAGTTACCCACTGATTCTTCGTCATCGTCAGCAAAATATCTCTCATCGATTTGCGATTATTGGTAATGCCGCTCAAACGCTTCACCCAATTGCGGGACAAGGCTTTAATCTTGGCATTCGTGATGTGGCTTCCTTGGCGGAAGAGTTGTGTACCCAACTCGATGATGTTGGGCGTTACAATGGTCTTGTTAACTTTAGAAAACGTAGAGAACAAGATAGAGACACGACGATTACGCTGACATCAAGCCTAGTCCATTTATTCTCAAACGATTTTTTGACCGCTCGCATTGGGCGTAATCTTGGGTTAGCCGTAATTGATAACCTTCCACCACTTAAAGGTCCACTTTTGCGTCATACGCTTGGCCTAGTAGAAAGATAAGGTAGAAAAATAATGATGCAAAGTGTTGATATCGCGATTGTTGGTGGAGGCATGGTTGGCCTAGCGCTTGCTGCTGCGTTGAAAGACTGTGACCTAAGAATTGCCGTCATTGAAGGCAGGGCACCCAGTGAAGGGCTTAGCGAATTGCCTGATGTGCGTGTGTCGGCATTGAGCCGCTCTAGTGAAGTGATTCTTCGTAACCTAGGCGCATGGCAAGGCATTGAACAAAGACGTGCTGCACCTTACCAAGCGATGGAGGTGTGGGAACAAGATAGCTTTGCTCGTATTGAGTTTGACTCGACACGTTTGGCTCAGCCGAATCTCGGTCATATTGTTGAGAACCGTGTGATTCAACTCGCATTGCTTGATCAGGTGAAGAAGCAAGATAATGTCAGCCTGTACATGCCCGCGACGTGCAAAACGATGGCGATTGGTGAAAGCGAAGCATGGTTAACGCTAGATAATGGCCAAGCACTGACAGCTAAGTTGGTTGTTGGAGCGGACGGCGCAAACTCTTGGGTTCGCAAACAACAAGATATCCCATTAACACATTGGGATTACGGACACAGCGCGATTGTCGCGAATATCAAGACCACAGAGCAACACCATAGCGTTGCTCGTCAGATATTCACACCACAAGGGCCATTGGCATTCCTACCAATGCAGCCAAGCCACATGAGCTCGATAGTTTGGTCTACGGAGCCTAATCGTGCCGAGAAGCTTGTATCCATGTCGGATGCTAATTTTAATAAGCAACTGACGGCTGAGTTCGACTCAAAACTTGGTTTATGTGAAGTGGTTGGTGAGCGTTTTGCCTTCCCATTACGTATGCGCTTTGCACGTGACTTTGCTGTAGAGCGTGTCGCTTTGGTTGGTGATGCAGCTCATACGATTCACCCGTTAGCGGGGCAAGGGGTCAACTTAGGGCTATTAGATGCTGCAAGCTTAGCGCAAGAGCTGTTAACGCTTTGGGCTGCTGGCGAGGACATTGGTACCAAACGTAACCTTCGTGGTTATGAACGCTGGAGAAAAGCAGAGGCGGCTAAAATGATTGCGTCTATGCAGGGCTTTAAAGATCTGTTTGAAGGCGATAACCCAGCCAAGAAGCTGATTCGTGGTATCGGTATGAAGCTCGCGGGCCAATTACCGGGTGCAAAAGATGAGATCATGAAGCGAGCACTGGGTTTGTCAGGCAATCTTCCTGATCTAGCCAAGCGTCCAGTTACGCACCAATAATCGTGAATCAACAGTCGCAAATCAATAGTCGCGCACGGGTGAGCCGTTGTTGATGGTCAGCAGCTGGAGCTGATTGCCATTGACTCAATCTGAACACGAAAAAAGGGTTGGCATTATGCCAACCCTTTTTGTTTTTAATTCTGTAGATAATCAGGTCATGCGTATGCGCAGCGCAGTTTCATGATTTCACTATTTATTTCTTTTACCGTTTGAAAGTGACGCCTTTCTGCTCGGTCTGGCAGCACGAGTTTACCGTTATCAAACTCAAATTTTCCTACGCCGTAAATGTAGATTCGTCCTTTGAAAAGTCGACTTACATGTTTAGCAATCATACTCGGTGTATAGCGCTTAAACAGTCTCATTTTAATTATCCTTATATTTACCTAGCCTGCATATTATAGAAAAACTCCGAGATAATAATTGTGATAAGCATGGAGTAATATGCAGTAGAGTTGACGTGAATTAGATATTTGTGCTGTTCTAAGCACTTTCTTCAGTAAATATCTATTTTTACGTGAGCTCCTCCCCAAAATAATACTGAGTAGTGAACTGCTGTGAACTTTCCTGTCCGGTATTAAGCAGTGATAATGTTACAAGTATAAGAATAGGCGGGATTTTTTTGTTTGTGTAATCAAATTGTAAATTTTTGACAAAAAAAAGCCCGTCTAAAACGGGCGAATAGTCACAGATGCATTACACAAAAGTGGATACTGATGTTACTCAGTGGATTCACTTGTACTGATTTGCTTAAAAGCTAGTCAGTAAATTCACAATAACGTAAATTTGCCTTTGTGACTACTTATGCTTTTATTTTGAGTAATTATTTATTATTGGCGTGTTCTTCTTATGACGAACTTCACACTAAAAATGTATTCAATGAAAAGTTGTACTGAAGTTTGCGAACGATGACGCGATCGAAAAGATCATCGACTGATGTCAGCAACGATTGGTGCGCAAAGGGCCATAAGATCATAGGGATCCAGCGCAACACCAGCCATTCGATCACCTGAGCTAATAGTAACCGTCGAGTTTTTTTGAATTGAAGGATCAAAAATGATCGGCATGTATCTCTTTAGAGCAAGAGGGCCAACACACCCAGCCTTAAAGCCTGTGATCGTTTCAACATCAGCGAGTGATACACAGGTCATTCGACGGCAATTCAGTACCGAGCGTACTTTCTTGGGGTCGACAGAGCGATCACCAGCAGTACAGGCCAACGCATATTGGTTGCCCATGTCCTTGAGCAGGATACACTTCACCATTTGAGAGGCGTCGATGCCTCGCTCTTGAGCTGTTTCTTCGATGCTGGTGGTTGGTTTACTTTGCATCAGCAGGCGATAGTTCACCTGCTGTTGATCCAGCCATTGTGTAATCAGTGTTTCCACGTGGTTACTCGTCGTCAAGGCTGTAAGGCAGTGGCAGGATAGTCCATGTTTGATCAGGCTGCGCGGTCAGTCGAAGCTGAACATCGTCATCAAGGTTGTTTGGCAGTACCATCAAACCAATCGCTTGGTTATTAGCAAATTGATAGACGTTTAATAGTCGGCCTGCACCACGCCAGTTCTCACCCACGCTGCGTTCAAGTTCAATCGTATTCTCTGGAGACAGTACATCTGAAGTTGTTCCAGAAACAATGCGCATCTCACGCTTGTTCATGCCACGGTACTTGGCACGAGCAACCGTTTCTTGACCTGTGTAGCAGCCCTTTGAAAAGCTGATACCGCCAATCGCTTGTAGGTTAAGAGCTTGAGGGATGTGCTCGTTTTGCTCTGCTTTTGATAGGTTAGGCTGAGCATCAAGAATTTCATGATACTGCCAAAGCGCTTCCGATACTTTTTCAGCTGAGCTGCTTGATACCAAGGCTTCGGCTGCTTCTTGAGTAACAAGTAGAGCCCAACGGTTGTCTGAGATTTGAACGGCTGTACCACCAGAGATAGTACGCACTTTACCTTGACCCTCTGCAATCGAATCAACGTATTGGTTCGCTGAAGTGCCCATGATTCCGATAACAACGTCAGACGTCTGCTCGATATCAATTTTAGAGAACACGGCGTATTTCTTGATTTCAACTAACTCGACTTCAATTGCCGATTTAGGCTGCATAAGAGCGTAACCACCATTGTGGTGGAACAAACGAAAGATACTCCAAACCTTTCCTTTCGCATCACAATGCGCACCTAATGTAGATTCATCATTAGGAAGAGTGACGACATCGCACGTAACTTGACCTTGTAGGTACGACTTTTTGTCATCGCCTATCATGGTGATTGCGCTCCAATCCGACACGTGTGTCATCATCAGTTCTGGAAGCGATTCATTTTGCGTATGAGCGAGCGGCTGAAATGTGTTTTTCCAATCCATTTTATCTTTCCTAAGAATTTTATTTGGCTCTATGTTAATCCGGTTCTGTTTCTTTGTCAGCCTAGGTTTTTTTGTGAGCTTAGATAGGGACTGTGACTCACATAGTAGTTGCAGAGCGTATGACTTGTTACACTCCGAGAAAGAAAAATTATAGGTGAGGATAGCCAATGTACACTGCAGAGCAGAAAGCACGAATTAAATGGGGTTGCCGTCGTGGCATGTTAGAACTTGATGTAGTCATCATGCCATTTTTTGAAGAGTGTTTTGATTCATTGCAAGAGCAGGAACAGCGTGAGTTTGTTTCTCTACTTGAGTGTGATGACCCAGATTTGTTTACTTGGGTTATGGGACATGGGCGCAGTGAAAATCTAGGCCATGCTTCAATGGTTGATAAAATTGTCGCGCATAACCTCAGCAAGGTTCGTTAAGCTTCAGCTTAAACCTTCATATTCCGCATTATTTGCAAAAGGCACTGTTTCTGGGTGCCTTTTGTTTTTCATCGTCTTTTCTTCTATCCCGCTCGTTGTTGCCCTCTATTGTTTAGCTTTAATGTTCAGTTTGTTTAAAGCCAATCATGTAATCTTGAATACAGCACATGGATGCTTTGATTATAAAGAAGATGGCGAGATTCGACTCAATGACCAATCCTACACACTTAAGTCTGTTGATAAGATCTGGGCACAGTTTTTCGTCAAACTAAAATTCGAATGTGGGCATTCGGTAATGCTTTGGCGTGATAGTTGTCGTGAGCGTGAATATCGCCACTTTCTGGTGAACTTACAACGATCGCACGAGGCAAATGAGAACGCGAGATAAAAGAAAAAGGAGCACTAAGCTCCTTTTCGTTTGATTGCGTTTAGTTGATTAGCTAATAGCTTTCAAATAATGATTACGACTGGTTTCTCTCTGGCGTCAGAATCGTTGGGCCACTGTCTTTTGCAAGTTCTGGGTAATCCAACGTGTAGTGTAAGCCGCGGCTCTCTTTACGTTGCATCGCACAGCGAACCATAAGCTCAGCTACTTGTAGCAAGTTACGCAGTTCTAATAGGTTGTTCGAAACCTTAAAGTAGCTGTAGTACTCATGAGTTTCTTGCTGCAGCATCTGAATACGGCGCATTGCACGTTCTAGACGTTTATCCGTTCGAACAATACCCATGTAATCCCACATGAACAGTCTTAGCTCGTGCCAGTTGTGCTGAATGATCACTTCTTCATCACTGTTGGTGACTTGGCTTTCGTCCCATGCAGGCAGTTCAGCGCACAGTTGAGATTGGTCGATGTTTTCAACGATATCTTTTGCTGCTGCCCAAGCATAAACAACACATTCAAGCAGTGAGTTTGACGCCATGCGGTTCGCACCGTGTAAGCCGGTGTAACTCACTTCACCAATCGCATATAAGTTAGTTAAGTCGGTTTGACCTTGCTTATTCACCATCACACCACCGCAGGTATAGTGCGCAGCCGGTACGATTGGGATCGGCTCTTTGGTCATATCAATCCCTAAATCCATCAAACGAGTATGGATCATTGGGAAATGCGTGGTGATGAACTCTTCAGGCTTGTGGCTGATATCAACATACATGCAGTCGGCACCTAGGCGCTTCATTTCGAAGTCAATCGCACGAGCAACCACATCACGCGGAGCCAGTTCACCACGCTCGTCGAAGTCCTTCATGAAGCGGGAACCGTCTGGACGACGCAGGTAGGCACCTTCACCACGTAGTGCTTCCGTCAGTAGGAAGTTACGCGCTTCTGGGTGGAACAAGCAAGTCGGGTGGAACTGGTTGAACTCAAGGTTGGCTACACGGCACCCCGCACGCCAAGCAATAGCAATACCATCACCTGAAGAGACATCTGGGTTAGAGGTGTATTGGTAAACCTTGGAAGCGCCGCCTGTTGCTAACACAACAAATTTAGCGCGCACGGTTTCAACGTGTTCTTGGTTACGGTTCCAAATGTAGGCACCGATAACTTTGTCTTTCGAACCACCAACCTTATCTTCTGTGATCAAATCTAGCGCGTTGTGGCGCTCGAAGATCTCGATGTTTGGGTGATTGTTGACGTTATCTTGCAGTGAGGTTTGCATTGCCATGCCAGTTGCATCGGCAGCGTGCAGAATTCGGCGGTGACTGTGGCCACCCTCACGAGTGAGGTGATATTTTGGTTGGCCTTCCGTGCTGTTCTCATCTTTATCAAATGGAACACCACCATCAATCAGCCATTGCACACACTCTTTAGCATTTTCAGCAATGAATTGAACTGTATCTTCTTCGCATAACCCAGCCCCAGCAATTTGAGTATCTTCTACATGAGACTCAATACTGTCCGACTCATCGAATACCGCGGCGATACCACCTTGTGCGTAATACGTCGATCCTTCGCTGCGTGGTCCTTTGCTTAATACAATTACTTTTGCATGTTCTGCTACACGTAAGGCTAATGACAAGCCTGCCGCACCACTTCCTACCACTAATACATCACACTGATGTTCACGGTTTGCGTTCATAAAACTTATTAAATCCCGGGCTATAGTCGAGTTGTCCACTCTCAATTGACGTTGTCTTGTTTTAGGAGTTTGGCTAAGACTGTTATAATCTCTCCAGAGTCATCCTAAAACGCTACACAAAATCAATGTACAGACAGCTATCTAGAAATATTTAATTGCTCAATACCATTGCTTTTGCTCAAGTTTCCCCAAATTGATAGGGATAGCTATTTTTATTACATCACATTGTGAAACAATAATGGCAAATAATTTTAAGAAAGTTGGAACTTTCGGTATTTGGCTTAGTCACAATAGTGCTCTTGTAGACGGTGGTGTCAATACTACATTTCGCATAATTAGTACCCATATCTGTGAAGGTAAGGGTTATAACAATAGGAGTACCCGCTCGAATGAACGAGCAGCTAACCGATCAAGTGTTGATTGAGCGAGTTCAGAGTGGAGATAAGCAGGCTTTTAACTTACTAGTGGTTAAGTACCAAAATAAAGTTTGTAATCTTATCTCTCGATACGTGAATAATTCCGGTGATGTACCTGATGTAGCACAAGAAGCTTTTATTAAAGCTTACCGCGCGATACCTAACTTTCGTGGCGAGAGTGCCTTCTATACATGGTTGTACCGAATTGCCGTGAACACCGCTAAAAATCATATCGTTGCCCAGAGCCGTAGGCCGCCAGCAACAGATGTAGATGCAGAAGATGCAGAATATTACGAAACAGGCAGCGCGTTAAAAGAAATATCGAACCCTGAGAACTTAACGCTGTCAAACGAATTGAAACAAGTTGTTTTTGGAGCGATTGAAGCGCTACCAGAAGACTTAAAAACTGCAATGACGTTGCGTGAGCTCGAAGGTTTGAGCTACGAAGAGATTGCAGAAGTAATGGATTGCCCTGTAGGAACCGTACGTTCGCGTATTTTCCGAGCTCGTGAAGCGGTGGAAAAGAAAATTAAGCCTCTTTTGCAACGCTAGAACTTGTAATAATTATGGTGAAAATAATGGCTGATAAAGAAAAGCTTTCGGCACTCATGGATGGTGAAACGATCGATAAAGCTCTCATTGTAGATCTCGAATCTGATCAAGAAAGCATGGATACCTGGCAGAGTTACCATCTAATTGGTGATGTTATGCGTGGGGATGCGCCAGAAACTCCAGAGTGGAACATTGCTAACAGTGTTGCGGCAGCGCTTGATAATGAGCCTGCACATAGTGCAATGCCGAACCTGCACCAAGTGCATGTTGAACCAACTGTTGCTCCAATTGAAGAGCAGCCTAAACCTCAGCAAGCGAAGCGTCAGCTTCCGGCGTGGTTACAACAGTTTGGACAAGTTGCCGTGGCAGCGTGTGTCTCACTAGTCGTTGTACTAGGTGTTCAACAATATGGTGGCAGCGACCCTGCTGCGCCAGAGCAGTTGCCTGTACTCCAGACGATTCCATTTGCGGGTTCTGCGGAACCAGTAAGCTTAACGCGTGACTCTGTTGAGAAGCCAGCATCTGAAGCTAACTTGCAAGAGCAGCGCAAACGCGTTCATGCAATGCTAGAAGATTATGAGCTGCAGCTAAGATTAAACAGTGATGCATCGCCAATGCAAGATGCACATCTAGAATCGGACATTGAATGAAGAAAATCCTGGTCAGTGCACTGACACTGTTCAGCTTGATGTCTCCAACAGCCTTTGCAGAGGAACCCACTGCAAAGGCGTTGTTACATCAGATGAACGAGGCCAGTCAGCATCTAAATTACGAACTCTCCTACATTTTGATTAAGAAGAGCAGTATTGAACCTCTTGTTTATCGCCATGCGGTTAACGACGACCAACAACTCGCGCACCTTGTTTACTTGAGCGGGCCTATCCGTGAAGTTATTCGACGTGGTGATGAAGTCAGTTATATTGAACCGGGCACAGAACCGTTTACCATTCAATCTGGCAGTATGGTTGCCCCTGTTATTCCGATGATTAATCGAGATATTGACGCGCTCAACGACTATTACGATTTCGTTAAAGTTGGTCGTGCTCGTGAAGCTGGAAGTACTACGCAAGTATTGCGCGTGGTGCCGAAAGATGGCCTTCGTTACTCTTACGTCGTTTGGGTAGATGAAAAAACGAGCCTTCCTTTGCGTGCCGATCTGTTGGATCGTGATGGCGAAGTGCTTGAACAGTACCGCACTATCTCTTACGTGGTGAACGATAAGATTGCTGAGGCAATGGGGGGCTTGAATAGCGCTCAACTACCGAAAGTCTTATCGCTGCCGGAAGGCTTAGTGAGTGAAACTAACTGGCAAGCCTCTTGGATTCCTGAAGGATTTAAGTCAAAAGAGCTTAGTCGTTATCCAATGGCTGCGACCGATAAAATGGTTGAAAGCCAACTTTTCAGTGATGGGTTGTTTAGCTTTTCAGTTTATATCGCCGATAAAGACGAACATTCATTGAAAGGGCAGTTGGTACGCCAAGGACGCAGAACGTTACACAGCTTAGTGATTGGTGACAAAGAGATCTCTGTGGTGGGTGATATTCCGCCAGCAACCGCCAAACGTATTGCCCAATCAGTTACGTTCAATAAACCGGTACCAGCGCAATGATGACGGCGCTGGCAACCGTTAGCTCGGTTGAACAAAGCGGTCAACAATACTTTGTTCAACTGAGCTGCGAACAACAAACCAGTTGCAGCAGTTGCTCATCTCAAAAAAGCTGCGGAACGGGTATTGTTACTAAGGCTGTTGGCAATAAATCCTTGTTTTGGCAGCTTAAAACCAAAAGTTTAGTTAAAGCCGGACAGATCGTGGAAATTGGCTTTCCAGAAAAAAGCTTACTGCAGTCTGCGGCGATTGTTTACCTCATTCCACTTTTCATGTTGATGATTGGTGCTGGTTTTGGACAGCTCTTGTTGCAACCCTTACTCCAAGGGGGCGAGGGCATTGTTATCTTAAGTGCAGCGCTGTTTACTGCTGGTGGTATTGCCTTAGCGAAGCGGTTAGCCAAACCAATGGAAGACAAATCTAAGCAAGAAGTCGTCTTGATTCGAATCCTAGGTGAGCCTCTCGTCTAATTTATGATGCTTCTTGCCCTTAAATTGGGTAGAATCTGCCAACTTGATTGAAATGCCGCCACCAATGCTGACTGTAGATTGGACGCGTCGCGGCTTTCTTATTATCCCTATTCAAAGAGTTTAGTCACACCAAGCCTATGAAGCACATTCGTAATTTTTCGATTATCGCCCACATCGACCACGGTAAGTCGACCCTTTCTGACCGCTTAATCCAAGTTTGTGGAGGGTTAAGTGAACGTGAGATGGCAGCTCAAGTCCTCGATTCTATGGATATAGAACGCGAGCGTGGTATTACAATTAAAGCGCAGAGTGTGACTTTAGATTACAAAGCGAAAGATGGTGAAACTTACCAACTTAACTTTATCGACACTCCAGGACACGTAGATTTCTCTTACGAAGTATCTCGTTCTCTAGCCGCTTGTGAAGGCGCGCTATTGGTTGTGGATGCTGGTCAAGGTGTTGAAGCACAAACTCTAGCAAACTGTTACACCGCTATCGAAATGGAACTGGAAGTAGTGCCAATCTTGAACAAGATTGACCTACCTGCTGCTGAACCTGAGCGTGTTGCTGAAGAAATCGAAGAGATCGTTGGTATCGATGCGATGGAAGCAACGCGTTGTTCTGCAAAAACCGGTATCGGTGTTGATGACGTTCTTGAAAACATCGTAACAGCTATCCCACCACCGGAAGGTGATCCAGACGCGCCACTACAAGCGTTGATCATTGACTCTTGGTTCGATAACTACTTAGGCGTTGTTTCTTTGGTTCGTATCAAGAACGGTAAGCTGAAGAAGAACGACAAGATTAAAGTAATGTCGACAGACCAAGTTTGGGGTGTTGACCGTCTAGGTATCTTCACACCTAAGCAAATCGACACAACAGAGCTAAATACTGGCGAAGTTGGTTGGGTTGTTTGTGGTATTAAAGACATCCTTGGCGCACCTGTTGGTGATACGTTGACGCTTGCAAAAGGCGGCAGCACTGAACGTCTACCTGGTTTCCAAAAAGTGAAGCCTCAGGTATACGCAGGTCTATTCCCAGTATCGTCTGATGACTACGAAAACTTCCGTGATGCACTAGGCAAACTAAGCCTTAACGATGCATCACTGTTCTTCGAACCAGAAAGTTCGGCAGCACTTGGTTTTGGTTTCCGTTGTGGCTTCTTAGGAATGCTTCACATGGAGATCATCCAAGAGCGTCTAGAGCGTGAATACGACCTAGACCTAATCACAACGGCACCAACCGTAGTGTACGAAGTTGTAAAAACGGATGGCAGCATTCTTTACGTTGATAGCCCGGCTAAACTGCCTGCGACTAATGATTTAGAAGAAATTCGTGAGCCTATCGCTCGTTGTAATATCCTTGTACCGTCTGACTACCTAGGTAACGTAATTACCTTATGTGTAGAAAAACGTGGTGTTCAAGTTGATATGGTTTACCACGGTAAGCAAGTTGCTGTGACTTACGACCTGCCAATGGCAGAAGTGGTTCTAGACTTCTTCGACCGTTTGAAATCAACATCTCGTGGCTATGCGTCACTGGATTACAACTTCCAACGTTTTGAAGTGTCGAACATGGTTCGTGTAGACGTATTGCTTAATGGCGAAACGGTTGACGCACTGGCTATCATTACGCACAAAGACATTGCACAGTCTCGTGGTCGTCTATTGGTTGAGAAGATGAAAGAATTCATCCCTCGTCAAATGTTTGATATCGCGATTCAAGCGGCGATTGGTAACCACATCATTGCTCGTTCTACAGTGAAACAACTGCGTAAGAACGTAATCGCAAAATGTTACGGTGGTGATATCAGTCGTAAGAAGAAACTTCTTAAGAAACAAAAAGAAGGTAAGAAGCGTATGAAGCAGATCGGTAACGTTGAACTGCCTCAAGAAGCATTCTTAGCGATTCTTCATGTTGGTAAAGACTAGGTATCAATCGCACTAACTATCTGCTGAACATTACTGGTTAAAATCGTTTATTTCTTTGTTGCAAAGATTGCAATTAGGCCCACTAGTCACTGCACTTTACGCCTCGAACTAAACGATTTTTCCTGCGTAATCTCCCCAGCATTTAGTCAGCATGATTGATACAGATTAGAAATATTAAGCAGAGTGAAAGGGTTATACTCTTTCACTTTCGTTATTTTTAAAGAAATGAAATTTAAGGGATATCAATGGCTAATACATTTTCGCTTATTTTAGTGATCGTAACTCTAGTGACCGGCATTGTATGGGCGTTGGAAAAGTTTGTGTGGGCGAAGAAACGCCAACAAAAACTGGCTGACGTTGAAGCACAATCGAATGGCCTAGACGCTGCAACCAGCGCAAAAGTTACGGCTCAGCCTTGGTGGGTTGAGAACAGTGTGTCCATTTTCCCTGTAATTGCATTTGTTTTGGTTTTGCGTTCATTTATTTATGAACCGTTTCAAATCCCATCTGGTTCGATGATGCCAACACTATTGGTTGGTGATTTCATCTTAGTAGAGAAGTACGCATACGGTCTAAAAGACCCGGTATGGCGCACTCAACTGGTCGAAACGGGCAAACCAGAACGTGGTGATTCAATCGTATTCAAATACCCACCTCAGCCGAATATCGACTACATTAAGCGTGTTGTTGGTATGCCGGGTGATACCATTCGCTACAGCAGCAATAAAGAAGTCTGCATTCAAGCGAAGGGTGGCAGTAGCTGTAAACCAGTGAAGTTAAGTCACGTTGAAGAAAGCC
This sequence comes from Vibrio sp. OPT20, assembly GCF_963889365.1. Taxonomy (NCBI): domain Bacteria; kingdom Pseudomonadati; phylum Pseudomonadota; class Gammaproteobacteria; order Vibrionales; family Vibrionaceae; genus Vibrio; species Vibrio sp. OPT20. The sequence continues at coordinate 50,353 of NZ_CAWPOA010000031.1, forward strand.
AATTTATTCAAGATGGTGTGCCTCTGATTCAGCTGAATGAACAGCTGGGTGATGTGGAGCACCAAATTTTAGTTAACCCATTACGTCGTGATCGTGTGCAAGCATATCAACCTCGCAATGGTGTTAACGAGTGGATCGTTCCAGAAGGCCAATACTTTGTTATGGGTGATAACCGTGACAACAGTGCTGACAGCCGTTACTGGGGCTTTGTCCCTGAAGCAAACCTTGTTGGTAAGGCCGTTGCTATTTGGATCAGCTTCGAATTCGAACGCGGTTCAGACAGTGTACTTCCAACATGGATTCCTACTGGTGTGCGTTTTAATCGCATCGGTGGGATTCACTAATCGATCACATAACACATCGAGAGAGCATGAATTCTCCAATTGATAAACTAGAGAGAAAGATTGGCTATCAGTTTAATGATGCCGATCTTATCCATCTGGCGCTGACTCACCGTAGCGCCGCAGGTAAACACAACGAACGTCTTGAGTTTCTGGGCGATTCAATTTTAAGTTTTGTTATCGCTGATGATCTTTACCACCGTTTCCCTAAGGTAAACGAAGGTGATATGAGCCGCATGCGCGCAACATTAGTACGTGGTCATACATTGGCAGAACTAGGTCGTGAATTCGAACTAGGAGATTACTTAAAATTAGGTCCAGGTGAGTTGAAGAGTGGCGGTTTCCGTCGTGATTCTATTCTAGCGGATGCGGTTGAAGCGATCATCGGCGCTGTCTATTTAGATAGTGATACCGAGGTTGTTCGCCGTATTATTTTAAGCTGGTACCAATCTCGCCTAGAGTCTATTCAGCCTGGTGTATCTCAAAAAGATCCGAAAACTCGCTTACAAGAGTTTTTACAAGGTCGAAGAAATCCCCTACCTGTCTACACAGTGACTAATATTAAAGGTGAAGCACACAACCAAGAGTTTACGGTTGAGTGTGAAGTGGCAGGTGTGGATAAACCTGTTATCGGTAAAGGCACTAGCCGCCGCAAGGCAGAACAAGCGGCTGCTGAAACAGCATTAGAGCAACTAAGCAATGTCTGATAACAATCAAGATTTCGATATCGATGCATTCTTTTCATCTGATAGCAAAAAAACGGGCCTACCGGAAAACCAACACTGTGGCTTCATCGCTATCGTGGGTCGACCAAACGTAGGTAAATCGACGCTTCTGAACCATATTTTGGGCCAGAAAATTTCGATCACATCACGTAAACCTCAGACGACACGTCACCGTATTATGGGCGTAGAAACTGAAGGTGATTACCAAGCGATCTACGTTGATACTCCTGGACTTCACATCGAAGAAAAGCGTGCAATCAACCGTTTGATGAACCGTGCGGCGAACAGCTCACTGAGCGATGTGAACCTAGTATTCTTCCTTGTTGACGGTACTCACTGGACTGACGACGATGAAATGGTACTGAACAAGCTGAGAAAAACAGATTTCCCAGTCGTCCTTTGTATTAACAAAGTAGACAACGTTCAAGACCGTACAGACGTGATGCAACATATGATGGAAGTGTCTAAGAAGATGGACTTCCTTGATGTTGTACCAATCTCGGCGAAGCAAGGTAAGAATATCGATGTACTGCGTAAGCACGTTCGTAACTCTTTACCTAAAGCGACGCATCACTTCCCTGAAGAGTACGTAACGGATCGTTCACAGCGCTTTATGGCCTCTGAAATCATCCGTGAAAAACTGATGCGATTCACAGGCGAAGAGCTACCTTACTCAGTAACGGTTGAAATCGAGCGTTTCGATTACAACCCTGATAACGATGGCTTCCACATCAATGCTTTGATTCTTGTTGAACGTACTGGTCAGAAGAAGATGGTGATTGGTAAAGCGGGCGAGAAGATCAAAACGATTGGTCGTGAAGCTCGTATCGACATGGAAGAACTGTTCGGTCGTAAGGTTTACCTAGAGACTTGGGTTAAAGTTAAGTCTGGTTGGGCTGATGATGAGCGTGCACTTCGCTCGTTAGGCTACATCGACGATCTATAATATATTGAACGTCACTTTCTGATAGTAAGAATTAAGAAGTAAGAAAGTTGAACTGAATATAATTTCAAGAGAGAGTGCGAACTCTCTCTTTTTGTATCTGTAAGAAGGGTAAGTGATTGAGCGAAGGGTTACAGCGATGCTTTGTGTTGCACCGTCGACCATACAGTGAGTCGAGCCTGATTCTGGACGTCTTCAGTGAAGAGTACGGAAGGGTGACGTTGATGTCTAAAGGTGCAAGGAGTAAGCGTTCTAATTTGAAAGGTGCATTGCAACCTTTTACGCCTCTGCTGCTTAAGTGGTCTGGCAATGGTTCAATGAAAACGTTACGCCAAGCTGAACCGATCAGCTTGGGGCTTCCTCTTGCCGGTATTAATCTGTATTCCGCTATGTATGTTAATGAGCTCGTTGGCCGCGTGTTGATGGCCGAAGTGGCCATGCCTGCATTTTTTCACGACTATCTTCATGCTTTAACAGAACTCGCTCATAATGAGAACCCTGAGCCAGCGCTACGTCGTTTTGAATTGGCTCTGCTTTCCGCTATGGGGTATGGCGTCGACTTTTTGCATTGTGCTGGTACTGGTGAAGCGATCGATCCAAGTATGACTTATCGCTATCGAGAACAGAAAGGTTTCATCGCTTCTGTACGTCGAGATAACCTGACATTTATGGGCGATGAACTTATCGCAATTAGTGAACGTAGGTTTATCACTAAAGAGCAGTTAAAAGCAGCAAAACGCTTTACACGCATAGCCTTAAAGCCGTATCTTGGCGGCAAACCATTAAAAAGTAGAGAGCTATTTATGCCAACAATAGCCCTCTCTAGAGCACGGAGTATTGGAAAATGAGCTCAATCCTTTTAGGCGTTAATATCGACCATATTGCTACACTACGTAATGCACGTGGTACTAAATACCCAGATCCAGTACACGCAGCTGAAATTGCTGAACGTGCGGGTGCTGACGGCATTACCATTCACCTGCGCGAAGATCGCCGTCATATTGTTGATCGCGATGTACGTATTCTTGCTGAGACAATCCAGACTCGCATGAACTTAGAGATGGCAGTGACGGACGAGATGGTTCAAATTGCACTCGATACTAATCCTGAGTTCGTTTGTCTGGTTCCAGAAAAGCGTGAAGAGCTGACGACGGAAGGCGGCTTGGACGTGGTTGGTCAACTTGAAAAGATCAAAGCAGCGACGGAAAAACTGTCGGCAGCGGGTATCAAAGTATCTCTGTTTATCGATGCAGATCGTGAGCAAATTGATGCAGCAAAAGCGTGTGGCGCACCGTTCATTGAGCTTCATACTGGTCATTACGCTGATGCGAAAACAGAAGAAGATCAGCAAGATGAGCTTAAAAAGATTGCTGCAGGCGCAAGCTACGCAGACGATCTTGGTATCACAGTGAATGCTGGTCATGGTCTGACTTATCACAACGTAGCGCCGATTGCGGCACTTCCTGAGATCTACGAGTTGAACATCGGTCACTCGATCATGGGACGCGCAGTCTTTGATGGTTTGAATAAAGCCGTTGCAGACATGAAAGCCGTGATGGAAACAGCACGCAACAACGCTTAGTTCTTTAACTCGTCATTAGTTTAGTAGTAAGCGTTAAGTGGTTAATCAGTAGAATCGATAAAGTTAATAGATAGAAGTTTGGTAGTAGGGTAAACATGGCTGTTGTTGGATTAGGTACAGATATCGCAGAAATCGAACGTGTTGAAAAGGCACTGTCACGAAGTGGCGACGCTTTTGCTCAGCGTATTTTGACCGACTCTGAGTTTGAAGTATTTCAGCAACTGAAGCAAAAAGGGCGTTACCTTGCAAAACGCTTTGCTGCAAAAGAAGCGGCATCTAAGGCGTTGGGCACGGGTATCGCGCTTGGTGTGACCTTTCACGATTTCGAGATTTCAAACGATGAGCATGGCAAGCCAGTTCTAAGCCTACATAAAAAGGCGCGTGAAATCGCAGAAGCCAGTGGTACAAAGTCGATTCATCTGACTATCTCAGATGAGCGCCATTATGCGGTGGCGACGGTACTACTCGAGTCGTAAATAGATTACCGTTACTTTATACCAATCGTAGTAAATAACTGTTCACCCTAGCTTGTTAAAAAACTCGATAACTTCGTTAGAATTTTTGATTGTAGAATAACTACTTATCGAAAAATTCTGCCTTGTCCTCAAGCTTTTTTCCTACGCTATTTTTGATCACTTACTTACTGTGATTGGTATTATATCTGGTGCTCTAGGTTCTAGACAGAAAAAAGCAGAGCTCATGAGCTCTGCTTTTTTATTGGCTGGTAAACCGTTTGACGAATATTTGTGAGTAAGAAATGTTCGCTAAGTCTTGGCTGGTTTCAAATAATGAATCGCGGTTGCTTGAACCTTATCTAATTCATCCTGAAGTTCAAAAAGTTCAGGTTCAATGTCTTCAACGGAAGTGCCAGAACGCAGCTCTTTCTCTATTGTCGCACACACCGACTTCAGCCTTGGTACACCGCTGTATGAGCTGCTGCCATGCATCTTGTGGATGATGTGTGTCAGCGCTTCAACGGGGTAGTCACTGTCTTCTATCGCTTTCTCTGCGGCTTCATAAACCTCAGGAATGAAGTCGACTAGCATTTGTAGCATATCGCGTGCGAGGTCTTCTTTGTTGGCGGCTTGCTTCATAGCTGCTTGCCAATCAATGATGATATTCTTATGCACGTTAGCCTCAGAATCTGAAACTGAGCTGTTGTCTACTTCCGCAGAGACTGCCGGGTGGGCTGGGTCTATTTTTTCAATGTGCTCAACCTCAGAGGTAGGGCTCCAATGAATCAGAACCTGCTGTAACACGTGCTCTTCAATCGGTTTGGTTAGGTAGTCATCCATGCCGGCTTCAAGCAGACGGTCCCGTTCGCCAACCATCGCGTGTGCTGTGACGGCAATGACGGGGGTATTCGCATTATTCGCTAGCTCCTTTATATTCTTACAGGCCGTCACACCATCCATTTGCGGCATTTGGATATCCATGAAGATGATATCAAATGGGGTCTCCTTCGCCTTGTCTATGGCCTTCTGTCCGCTGGTGCAACTGATGACCGTCTCTACACGCTCTTTTAGTAGCGCGGTGATCAATTTAAGGTTTGCTGGGTTATCGTCTACCGCCAATACAGTAAGTGGCAGCTTCTCTTCCGAGTGCGTTTCAATCGCTGGTGCAATCAAAGTGGGTGCTTGATTAGAGATCAGAGTTTGTAGAAGTTTCTTACGAGAGAGAGGCTTGGTGATGCATTGGACATCAACCTCTTTCATCAGTTGCTCACCTAATGCAAGCTCGGTACTTGGCGTACCAATAATGACGTTCTGAGCGATTTTCTTCGCGCCAATCGCCCAACCACTCACGGTATCAAATTGATACTCTTGGTTCGCGGCTAGGTTGAGTAGAACGTAGTCATACGAGGTCGACTCGTCAGGCATCACCGAACGATACGTTACCACCAAGCCTTCTTGGGTTAAGATTTGCTGAGTAATCGACGCCGCTTGCATGTTTGGCTCGATAAGCAGCAGCTGCTTGTCTTGCAGGCACTGAGTCTCAATCAGTTCAGTCATCGGCATATCAGTCGTTGATAGTCTCAAAGTAAACCAGAAGGTTGAACCTTGGTGTAGGCGACTGGTTAGGCTGATCTCACCGCCCATTTGGCTGACCAGTTTTTGGGTGATAACTAGGCCTAGCCCCGTACCGCCATAACGACGAGAGATGCTTGCGTCGGCTTGGCTGAAGGCTTGGAATAGCTGAGCTTGTTGACGCTCAGAGATACCAATACCTGTATCGCGAACCATGAATTGCAACTCGATGCTGTCTTCGCTTTGTGAACGAAGTTCAACACTGATATCAATGTTGCCACGTTCAGTAAACTTGATTGAGTTACCAACGAGGTTGGTTAGGATCTGCTGAATACGCAGCGGGTCACCAACAACGCCTGGTGGCACTTTCGGGTCTATCTTAAGAGTTAACTCTAGGCCTTTCTCATGGGCGTTGGTCGCTTGAAGGTTCACAACCTCTTCAAGGCTAGCTTGGAACTCGAATGGGATGTTCTCGAGCGCTAATTTACCAGCTTCCAGTTTCGAGAAATCAAGAATATCGTTGATGATACTGAGTAGATTATTTGCTGAACGTTCAATGGTTTGCAAGTAATCTGTTTGACTGGTCGATAGATGAGTCTTAAGCATTTGACGAGTAAAGCCAATCACACCGTTAAGCGGTGTTCTCAATTCGTGAGACATGTTAGCCAAGAACTCAGATTTAACACGAGCCGCTTCTTGAGCGCGTTTTTTCGCAATGTCTAACTCAACGTTTTGAATCTCTAATTGCTCTAGGGTTTCACGCAGATCAGACGTAGCCTGGTCGATACTGTGCTGCATCTCGACGTGATATTCTGATAGCGATACCGCCATCGCGTTGATACCGTTTTTCAGTGAGTCTAGCTCACCGTGCATTTTGCCTTCGATACGCACATCGAGATGACCACGACGAATTCGGTCGACCATGTTTTTCATGTGTGTGATCGGTTGGGTGACGTCATGCATCAAGCGAAAAGCAAATACACCAGAAAGTCCCAGCCCCAAAATCAACACCAAGAAGGCAGAGAACACTTCTTGATACTGCTGCAATCGAAGTGACGACAAGTCTAACTCTATCGCAATATAGCCGATCGCTTGGTTGGCTTGAGACTGCCCATTGGCTGAGTTGATGTATTGACCTTCAGCGATGATGGGTGTCCGAAGAATCAGCGTATTATCGAGCAGGTTCGATGAGCTTAAATGCGGGATGGGTTTATCTTTCGGATAGGTCAGGCTTTCAAAATCAGGGTGGAAGTTTGAGGTTACAAACAACTCATGACGTTCATCAAACACCGCGATACTACGCACCAGCTTAGAGTTTTTTCGATGCGCATAGCTAATAAGCTGACGAACAGACTCTCGACTTTCGAGCTTCATGCCTGACTCACTAGCAATTGCCAGCGGTTCAATGATGCTAGTACCAGTATTAACCACTTGCCCCTCAAGGTCTTGATAGCGGTTAAATGAGAAAAATGCACTCAATAGCAACCCAATAATCAAGGTTGGAGCTAGAGTTAAGGTAATTACACGGGCTCTTAAGCCATATCTGGTCATGTTCTTTAATTACATCGAGGTCTGGATATGGGAAAATAACGCACACAATGGCGGTTAAGTGAACGGTAAGCTTAATCAAAGCCGTGACGTTCGACAATGATTCCAAGACATAATAGTGAGTCCTGGATACCAATTACTTATTAAAAGATACATTAGGCACAAGCAATGGCACGTTTTTTCCAACCAAAAAAGAAAACTCAACTCGAGACCAAGCATCAATCGGTTTTGGTTGAACGAATGGATCACAATGGCGCTGGCATCGCTTATCAGAAGAATAAACCTGTTTTCATTGATGGCGCATTGCCTGGTGAGCAGGTGGTTATTCAACTTACTGAGAGCAAAAGTAAGTTTTCGCGAGCAAAACTCATCAAATTACTTCAACCGAGTGAGCTGCGTTTAAAGCCATTCTGTAAGCACTTTAATCAGTGTGGTGGCTGTCACCTTCAACATCTTGGTTACGCTTCTCAGGTTGAGCATAAATCGCAATCTTTGACGCACCTGATGAGCCAATACCAAACGGCTAACACCGAAGTTGTTGAGCCGATTGTGGGTGATGAAACCGGTTATCGACGTCGCGCGCGTATCAGCCTGTTTGTTGATAAGAAGACACAGCAGCTTCAGTTCGGTTTCCGTAAGAAACAAAGTAAGCAGATTGAAAACATCACCGATTGTGCCGTGCTGGATCCTCGCCTTAATGTATTGCTGCCAAAACTGAAAAGTTTACTCAATACTTTCAGCAACCTTACGTCTTTAGGACACGTTGAATTGGTGTTGGGCGATACTGGCCCGGTGATGGTGCTGCGTCACCTTAAGCCTTTGGTTGAGAAAGATGAGCAAGCATTGATTGCACTCGCTAAAGCGGAAAGTGCCACGTTGTATACTATGCCTGAAACGGACAAGCTCGTTCGTTTAGTCGGTGATGCGCCAGCTTATAGCGAAACAGGCGTGACTTTACCTTTTGAGCCAAACCACTTTATCCAAGTAAACCAGAAAGTGAACCAGCAAATGGTTGCTCAAGCGATTGAGTGGCTAGAGCCTCAAGCCGATGAGCGAGTGCTCGACCTGTTTTGTGGCTTAGGGAACTTCAGTTTGCCTATTGCACAACAATCTGCGTTTGTAGTGGGTGTCGAAGGTGTCGATGAAATGGTTCAGCAGGCCACGTCTAACGCGACTTTGAATCAATTGAGTAATACAGAATTCTACCAAGCGAACCTTGAAGAAGAGCTGTCTTCACAGCCTTGGGCAAAAGAAAGGTTTGATAAAATCTTACTTGATCCAGCACGTGCTGGAGCGAGTGGGATCGTTGATCAAATTTCAGGGTTAGGTGCGAAGCGTGTGGTTTATGTTTCGTGTAATCCTGCTACTCTAGCTAGAGATTCAGAGAGCTTAGAAAAACAAGGCTATCAACTAGCCAAGCTTGGTATGTTGGACATGTTCCCACACACCAGTCATCTAGAATCGATGGCTCTCTTTATCAAGGCTTAGAGGCCCTTAAACAAGGCTTAAAAATGAATCACAAAGGTGCAGGGAAGCCTGCGCTGATATCAATATGAGTCGAACTAACTTGGAATCAGTTAGTCATATTGAATTGGGTATAAAACATAATAACTAGGAAGGCATGATGGTTGCGGTACGAAGCGCACATTTAAACCCAAGCGAACAGTTTGAGCTAGATAATTGGATTGCGTCATTGAATCAAGACGCAAAAACCTCGAATAAACTGACCAAAGTTTATCGTCACTGTGAAGAGCTATTAAAAGATCACGAGCAAGGCGAGCTTTTGCTTTGGCGTGGGCGCGAGATGATCGAGATCTTGGTCACCTTGTCTATGGATCGCGCAACTTTAGTGGCAGCGCAACTCTTCCCTGTCGTATCAAGCGGTGTTTTTGAGCGTGAAGCGTTTGAAGAAAGTTACGGAAAGGAAACCGTAAAGCTGATTGATGGCGTGGAAGAAATGGCGGCTTTGGGCCAGCTAAACGTCACCCTTGAAGGCAGTGCTGCCTCGGGTCAAGTCGATAATGTTCGACGAATGCTGCTTGCGATGGTGGATGACTTCCGCTGCGTCGTCATCAAACTAGCAGAGCGAATTTGCAACCTAATCGAAGTTAAAAAGGCCCCTGATGCTGTGCGCCGTGCGGCAGCAAAAGAGTGTGCCAACATTTATGCTCCTCTAGCAAACCGTTTAGGTATTGGTCAGCTAAAGTGGGAAATTGAAGACTACGCTTTCCGCTACCAACAACCAGATATCTATAAGCAGATTGCTAAACAGCTGTCTGAGCGCCGTATCGTGCGCGAACAATACATCACTGACTTTGTTGACGATTTAACGTCAGAAATGAACCGCTCAAGCATCAATGCTGAAGTCAGCGGTCGACCAAAACACATCTACAGTATTTGGCGTAAAATGCAGAAAAAAGGCTTAGAGTTTGATGAGCTTTTTGATGTGCGTGCGGTGCGTATTATCGCAGACCAACTGCAAGACTGTTATGCCGGTTTAGGTGTGGTTCACACCAAATATAAACACCTCCCAAGTGAATTTGATGATTATGTGGCGAACCCTAAACCCAATGGTTATCAATCGATTCATACCGTCGTTCTTGGCCCTGAAGGCAAGACCATTGAAATTCAGATCCGTACCAAGCAGATGCATGAAGACTCTGAATTGGGCGTTGCTGCGCACTGGAAGTACAAAGAAGGTGCTTCAAGCGGCGTACGCAGTGGCTACGATGAGAAAATCACCTGGCTTCGTAAGCTTATCGACTGGCAAGAAGAGATGTCGGATTCTGGTGAAATGCTGGATGAAGTGCGTAGTCAAGTCTTTGATGACCGTGTTTATGCCTTTACACCTCGTGGTGATGTGGTCGATTTACCAATGGGTGCAACACCGCTGGATTTTGCTTACCACATCCACTCGATGGTTGGACACCGTTGTATCGGTGCCAAAGTAGCAGGTCGAATCGTCCCGTTTACTCATAAGCTGGCGATGGGCGATCAAGTTGAGATCATCACTCAAAAAGAACCGAACCCATCACGTGATTGGTTAAACCCGACCACAGGCTTTGTTCACTCGAGTCGAGCTCGTGCAAAAATTAACGCCTGGTTCCGTGCTCAGAGTCGTGAGAAAAACCTTGAAGCCGGACGAGATATTCTAGAAGTCGAGCTCGGCAGAGTCGGAGCGACGCTGAAAGATGCCGAGCAATACGCGCTGAAACGATTCAACGTCAATACTCCAGATGAACTATATGCGGGTATTGGTAGCGGCGATATGCGTATCAACCAAGTCGTTAATCACATCAATGCTTTGGTCAACAAGCCGACAGCGGAAGAAGAAGATAAAAAAGCGCTCGAAAAGTTGCTTGAGTCTGACAATAAGCCCGCTCATCAGAGTCGTCCGAAAAAGGATGCCGTCGTCGTTGAAGGTGTCGATAACCTAATGACGCACTTAGCTCGTTGTTGCCAGCCAATCCCAGGCGATGTGATCAAAGGTTACATAACTCAAGGTCGCGGTATTTCAGTGCACCGTAGCGATTGCGAACAGTTAAGTGAACTTAACCTACATGCACCCGAACGTATCATCGATACTGTGTGGGGCGATGGTTTTGTCGGCTCGTATATCTTAACACTGCGTGTAGAGGCCCTAGAGCGCACAGGCTTGTTGAAAGACATAACATCCCTGTTCTTGAATGAAAAAGTCAGTGTGACGACAATGAAGAGCCGTATTGACTATAAACGTCAACTGTCGGTGATGGATTTTGATTTGGAAGTGACCAATATTGAAATATTGAGTCGTGTGACAAGTCGAGTAGAGCAAATCAAAGATGTCATGAGTGTAAAACGCCTCGGCTAACTTTCACGTTGCATTAGTCCCTTTTACTGCGTTAACTGCGCTTTCTTGTTCCATCACATAGGCGAGCTATGCTCAGGAATCGCGAAAGCTTGTTGCCTTGTTAAAGTAACAACTGCTTAGTGAAAGATGCGTAATTTAGAGAATTAGACAGTATCAACAAAGGTGAGTGGTTTTGGCTACTCACCTTTTTTAGTTTTAGAAGACGTTATAAATTTAAAAATCAAAGACAGTGAATAGGAAGAAAACGATGAATCACCCGATTGAACAACTTGAACAGATTATGGCTAAGCTGCGCGATCCTGAAGGTGGCTGTCCTTGGGATTTGAAACAAAATTTTGAAACAATTGTGCCGCATACTATCGAAGAGACGTATGAGGTGGTGGACGCGATTCACAACAAAGATTGGCCGAATCTACAAGAAGAGTTGGGCGACCTGCTGTTTCAGGTGATCTTCTACAGCCAACTGGCGAAAGAGCAGGGCTTGTTTGAGTTCTCTGATGTGGTCGACGGTATCAATGAGAAGCTGACGCGCCGTCATCCACATGTGTTTTCTGATACGGAATTTGCCAGTGATGAAGAAATTAATGCGAACTGGGAAGCTGAAAAAGCCAAAGAAAAAGCACAGGCAGGAAAAACTCAGGAAAGTATTCTAGACTCAATACCAAACTCTCTACCTGCACTTTCGCGTGCTACAAAGATTCAAAAGCAAGTTGCGAAATTTGGCTTTGATTGGGACTCTATCGGCCCGGTCGCTGATAAGGTTTTAGAGGAAGTTGATGAGGTGCTAGAAGAAGCACTTCAAGTAACGCCAAACGAAGATTTAGTTGAAGAAGAACTGGGTGATTTGTTGTTTGCTACCGTTAATTTAGTGCGACATTTGGGTAAAAATCCAGAAACGGCTCTCAATAAAGCCAATCTGAAATTTTCACGCCGCTTTAAAGGTATGGAACAAAAAGTTCGTCAGCAAGATAAAATTTTGACCGACTTTTCTCTACAACAGCTTGATTCCATGTGGGATGAAGTCAAAGTGGCGGAGAAAAGATCATCAAAGCTTTTATCATGAATTGATTTGAAGCAAAAAATAAAAAATTGCAGTGTGATAGATTTCACGTTGTGGCGATAAGGGGCTTCTGGTATATTTTCATCCCGTCCAGAAGTAATCCATTTCCCTCATTCAACCAATTTCAGGTTAAACATGACGACAAATTACATTTTTGTTACTGGCGGGGTTGTATCCTCTCTAGGTAAAGGTATTGCAGCAGCATCTCTTGCGGCTATTTTAGAAGCTCGTGGTCTTAAAGTGACTATGATGAAGCTTGACCCTTACATCAACGTTGATCCAGGCACTATGAGCCCGACTCAGCACGGTGAAGTGTTCGTTACGGAAGATGGCGCTGAAACTGACCTTGACCTTGGTCACTATGAGCGATTCATTCGCACCAAGATGACTAAGCGTAACAACTTCACAGCAGGTCGTGTTTATGCTGACGTTCTACGTAATGAACGTCGTGGTGACTATCTAGGTGCAACAATCCAGGTTATTCCTCACATTACTAACTCTATCAAAGAACGCGTAATCTCTGGTGCTAAAGGCCACGATATCGCGCTTGTTGAAGTTGGTGGTACTGTAGGTGATATCGAATCTCTACCATTCATGGAAGCGATTCGTCAGCTAGCAGTAGAACTAGGCCGTGAACGCGCAATGTTCATGCACCTTACTCTAGTGCCATACCTAGCAGCTGCGGGTGAAGTGAAAACTAAGCCAACGCAACACTCTGTAAAAGAGCTACTGTCTATCGGTATTCAACCTGACATCCTAGTTTGTCGTTCAGATCGTGTTATCCCAGCAAACGAACGTAAGAAAATTGCTCTTTTCTGTAATGTACAAGAAAAAGCCGTTATCTCTATGAAAGACGTAGATTCAATCTACAAGATCCCACAATTAATCCGTGCTCAAGGCATTGATGATCTTGTATGTACGCGTTTCGGTATCAATGCACCAGAAGCTGATCTGTCTGAGTGGGAACAAGTAATTTACGAAGAAGCTAACCCAACGGGTGAAGTGACGATTGGTATGGTTGGTAAGTACATTGAACTGCCTGACGCATACAAATCAGTAAATGAAGCGCTTAAACACGCAGGCTTGAAAAACCGCCTAAGTGTCACAATTAAATATGTAGATTCACAAGATGTTGAATCTAAAGGCACAGAAATTCTACAAGGCCTAGATGCAATCCTAGTTCCTGGTGGCTTTGGCGACCGTGGTGTTGAAGGTAAGATCCTTGCTGCACAATACGCTCGTGAAAACAAAGTACCTTACTTAGGTATCTGTCTAGGTATGCAAGTTGCTCTTATTGAGTACGCTCGTAACGTTGCGAAGATGGAAGGTGCACACTCTTCTGAATTCTGCAAAGAAACTAAATACCCTGTTGTTGGCCTAATCACTGAGTGGATTGACGGCGAAGGTAAAGTTGAAGAGCGTACTGAGAAATCAGACCTAGGCGGCACAATGCGTCTTGGTTCACAGCTTTGTCACCTAGCGAAAGGGACGAAAGCTTACGAATTATACGGTAGCGCGACGATCCATGAACGTCACCGTCACCGTTACGAAGTGAACAACAATCTTCGTCCACAAATCGAAAAAGCGGGCCTAAAAGTATCGGGTCTATCTGCGGACAAGAAACTGGTTGAAGTTATTGAGAACCCGAACCACCCATGGTTCGTTGCTGCTCAGTTCCACCCAGAGTTCACTTCAACACCTCGCGATGGTCACCCATTGTTTGCAGGTTTCGTTAAAGCGGCTGGCGAATTCCAGCGCGGCGAATTAGAAAAGTAAAAAGGAATCCAGGTAGCTGCGTAAGTTGTGCTGCTACCTTTAAATTTGACATTTATATATTCAACGAGAAGGAAACATTCAATGTCTAAGATCGTTAAAGTTCTAGGTCGTGAAATCATCGATTCACGTGGTAACCCAACTGTAGAAGCTGAAGTACACCTAGAAGGCGGTTTCGTAGGTATGGCTGCTGCTCCATCTGGCGCATCTACTGGTTCTCGCGAAGCTCTTGAGCTACGTGACGGCGACAAATCACGTTTCCTAGGTAAAGGTGTTCTTAAAGCAATTGAAGCTGTAAACGGCCCAATCGCTGACGCTCTAGTTGGTAAAGACGCTAAAGCACAAGCTGACGTTGACCAAGTTATGATTGACCTAGACGGAACAGAGAACAAATCTCAGTTCGGTGCTAACGCTATCCTTGCTGTTTCTCTAGCGAACGCTAAAGCTGCTGCTGCTGCGAAAGGCATGCCTCTATACGAGCACATTGCTGAGCTAAACGGTACTGCTGGTCAGTTCTCTATGCCTCTACCTATGATGAACATCATCAACGGTGGCGAGCACGCTGATAACAACGTTGACATCCAAGAGTTCATGATCCAACCAGTTGGCGCTAAAACTCTTAAAGAAGGTCTGCGTATCGGCGCTGAAGTATTCCACAACCTAGCTAAAGTTCTTAAGTCTAAAGGCTACAGCACTGCAGTTGGTGATGAAGGTGGTTTCGCTCCTAACCTTAAATCTAACGCTGAAGCTCTAGAAGTTATCGCAGAAGCTGTTGCAGCTGCTGGTTACGAACTAGGTAAAGACGTTACTCTTGCTATGGACTGTGCAGCATCTGAGTTCTTCGACAAAGAAGCTGGCATCTACAACATGAAGGGCGAAGGTAAAACTTTCACTTCTGAAGAGTTCAACCACTACCTAGCTGAACTAGCTAACAACTTCCCAATCGTTTCTATCGAAGACGGTCTTGACGAGTCAGATTGGGATGGCTTCAAGCACCAAACTGAACTTCTAGGCGACAAGCTTCAAATCGTTGGTGACGATCTGTTCGTTACAAACACTAAGATTCTTGCTGAAGGTATCGAGAAAGGCGTAGCTAACTCTATCCTTATCAAGTTCAACCAAATCGGTTCTCTAACAGAGACTCTAGCTGCTATCAAGATGGCTAAAGACGCTGGCTACACTGCAGTAATCTCTCACCGTTCTGGCGAAACTGAAGATGCAACTATCGCTGATCTAGCGGTAGGTACAGCTGCAGGTCAAATCAAAACTGGTTCTATGAGCCGTTCTGACCGTGTTGCTAAGTACAACCAACTTATCCGTATCGAAGAAGCTCTAGGTTCTAAAGCTCCTTTCAACGGTCTTAAAGAAGTTAAAGGTCAATAATTCACACTTGGTTTTAAACCAACGGAATTGTTAATCTAAACTTTAAATGCCTCGCTTATGCGGGGCATTTTTTTTGCCTCAAATTCGTCATTCCCTAGACTGACGAAGAAAGGAGTAGGGAACTTCATTGTTACCACTCACTATTCTGTCCAATAATTCCCCGACTTATTGATTCCCTGACACCACATATCTCGCACCAATAAGCGCATTATGGTATATATGTGCCTTATTCTAGTTCCTTCTTTTTCAACCGGCGAAAGGTGTTATGCGAATTTTTGCTTTAGTACTGCTCATAGTGTTTGGCTGGCTACAACACACACTGTGGCTCGGTAAAAATGGTATTTCTGATTACTACGGTGTGAACAACGAAATCCAAGTTCAGCAGCAAGTAAATGAAAAGCTTCATCTTCGCAATGCTGAGATGTTTGCGGAAATCGACGATCTACGCCAAGGTTTAGACGCGATAGAAGAGCGCGCACGTCATGAGCTGGGAATGGTGAAAGAAGGCGAAACGTTTTATCGTATTATTGGTGAGGAATCTCATTAATGTCGAACCAACTTCAAAGCGTTATTGCAGTGGTCCCCGCAGCGGGCGTCGGCAGCCGAATGAAAGCCGACCGTCCCAAGCAATATCTTCAAATTCACGGTAAAACGATTTTAGAGCACACCGTTGAGAAACTGTTGTCTCACCCTCAGGTGTCTAAAATCGTAGTAGCGATCAGTGATGATGATCCTTATTACCCTGAATTACCGCTTAACTTTAATCCACAGGTGATCAGAGTGTCCGGCGGAACGGAACGAGCCGACTCGGTGCTTTCTGCTCTGGACTATATTGTCCAACAGCAACTCAGTGATTGGGTGATGGTGCATGATGCCGCTAGGCCTTGTATCCAATTGAGTGATATCGACAAACTGATCTCTGGTGCTATGACCCATGATGTTGGCGCGATTTTAGCTGCGCCGGTTCGCGATACAATGAAACGTGGTGTGCAAGGACAAATTGAACACACGGTCGATCGCGTCGATCTTTGGCATGCGCTTACCCCTCAGATGTTCCGATCTAAGCCTTTACGGAAAGTCTTGAGTGAAGCCTTGCAACAAGGCGTTTCGATTACCGATGAGGCCTCTGCGTTTGAGTGGAAAGGTTTATCACCAGCATTGATTGCTGGGCGTTCAGATAATTTTAAGATTACTCAGCCTGAAGATTTGGCTTTGGCTGAGTTCTATTTAAGTCAGAATAAGGAATAATGATGATTCGTATTGGCCATGGCTTTGATGTACACAAATTTGGTGGTGAAGGCCCGGTAATTATTGGTGGCGTGAGCGTCCCTTATGAACAGGGTCTTATCGCACACTCAGACGGTGATGTTGCCCTGCACGCATTATGCGATGCTTTACTGGGTTCAATTGCAGCCGGTGATATTGGTCGTCATTTCCCTGATACGGATGATGAGTGGAAAGGCGCAGATAGCCGCGAATTACTTAAAGATGTTTACCGTCGAGTAAAAGAGCAAGGTTATGTGATTGGTAATGCGGATATTACTATCATGGCGCAAGCTCCAAAGATGGCTCCTCATATAGACTCTATGTGCCAAGCCATTGCTCAAGATTTAGAAACAAGCATTAGCAATGTGAATGTAAAAGCCACGACTACCGAGCGTTTAGGTTTTACAGGTCGCAAAGAGGGCATCGCATGTGAAGCGGTGGTCCTAATTACTAAAAGTGCGTAAGCACCAATACGAAAAGAACAGCATGTCAGATATTTTATCTTCATTGGCTTACCTAAACGGTAAACCAACTGCGAAAGCAAAACTAAAAGCAAAAGCCGAACACTTTGTCGTTAATGAAGACTTGGGTTTTGAGTTTACTGGTGAAGGCGAGCACTTAATGGTGCGTATTCGTAAAACTGGTGAGAACACGAGCTTCGTAGCAAACGAACTGGCTAAAGCGTGTGGTGTTAAGTCGAAAGACGTGAGCTGGGCTGGTTTGAAAGACCGTCATGCTGTGACAGAGCAGTGGTTAAGCGTGCATCTGCCAAAAGGTGAACCTGACTTCTCTGCTTTTCTCGCACAATACCCAAGCATTGAGATCTTGGCGACAGCACGTCACAACAAAAAGTTACGTCCAGGCGATTTAGTTGGCAACCAATTCGAGCTAACTTTGTCTGAAGTAACGGATTGTGATGATGTGGTAAAGCGTTTAGAAAAAGTCGCTCAAGTGGGCGTGCCAAATTACTTCGGTGCTCAGCGCTTTGGTAATGAAGGTAACAACTTATCTGAAGCTCGTCGTTGGGGGCGTGAAAACGTTCGTACGCGTAATCAGAATAAGCGCAGCTTGTATCTTTCTGCGGCTCGTTCTTGGATTTACAACTTAATTCTTTCTGACCGTATTGAGCAAGATGCGTTTGCGTCGGTATTGGTTGGCGATATTGTCGTGAAAGACGGCGCTCAATTAGCGGTAACAGCGGATAACATCGAAGCGGTAAACCAAGACATCGCGAACGGCTCTGCGTTTATTACTGTTGCTTTAGCTGGAGATAATGCGTTACCGACGACGGATGCCTCTCAAGCTTTAGAGCAGAAACACCTTGATGCTGAACCGGATCTAATGGCTCTTATTTGTGGTAACCGTATGCGCCATGATCGCCGCGAAGCTTCGCTGAAGCCGATGGGTTTAGCGTGGGAAGTGAACGAAGACAATGTCACTCTTAAGTTCTCTCTCGATGCAGGTTGTTTCGCAACCGCTATTGTTCGTGAATTGGTTGAAGAAGTTCACGTAGAGAGAAGCTACGAGCAATAACGATTCTGCTTGGAGCGAAGTCACTTGATATCGGAAATTAAGTGACTTGGCATTGGAACAAAAGAAAGGATACAAGATGAAGATTTTACTCAGCAACGATGATGGTGTGCACGCTCAAGGTATTCATGAGCTGGCCAATGAATTACGTGATCTTGCTGAAATTATCATTGTTGCACCTGACCGTAATCGCTCGGGCGCTTCAAATTCATTAACTTTAGAACAGCCTTTACGTGTTCAAGAAAT
Organism: Vibrio sp. OPT20; assembly: GCF_963889365.1. Classification (NCBI taxonomy): domain Bacteria; kingdom Pseudomonadati; phylum Pseudomonadota; class Gammaproteobacteria; order Vibrionales; family Vibrionaceae; genus Vibrio; species Vibrio sp. OPT20. The sequence continues at coordinate 68,627 of NZ_CAWPOA010000031.1, forward strand.
TACCGAAAATACATATTCGGTACAAGGAACACCGACCGACTGCGTACATTTTGCGTTAAATGAACTGCTAAAGAGTGATATGCCTGATCTGGTATTAACGGGTATTAATCATGGTGCTAACTTGGGTGACGATGTGCTTTATTCAGGTACAGTGGCAGCCGCAATGGAAGGGCACTTTTTAGGCGTTCAATCGGTGGCGTTTTCTCTGGTGGGTAAAAAACATTTTAAGACAGCGGCGGTCATTGCTCGTCGTATCGTCGAACAACATTTAGCAAGCCCAATCCCAACCAATCGCCTGTTAAACGTCAATATCCCTGATTTAGCGTTAGAGCAGTTGTCTGGTACTCAGGTGACACGCTTAGGTGCTCGTCATCATGCTGAAGATATGATTAAGCAAAAAGACCCACGAGGTCATGATATCTATTGGCTTGGTCCTCCGGGAAAAGAGCAAGATGCCGGTGAAGGCACGGATTTTTACGCTATCGAGCATGGCTTTGTATCGGTAACACCATTACAAGTTGACCTGACTGCGCACGAGTCGTTGGGTGCGATGACAACTTGGTTAGAGGAGAAGTAAGTGAGTAATCCGCATGCAGAGCGCTTAATTACTTTTCTGATTGAAAATGGTATTCAGGATCAAAAGGTTCTTGATGCTATTTATCAACTGCCGAGAGAGAGCTTTTTATCACAGGCGATGTATCATCAAGCTTATGATAATAATGCGCTTCCTATCGGACAGGGCCAGACGATTTCTCAGCCGTACATTGTTGCTAAGATGACAGAGTTGCTAGAATTACAACAAGATAGCCGTGTTTTAGAAATCGGAACTGGCTCAGGTTATCAAACGGCGGTCTTGGCTCAACTGGTTGATCATGTGTATTCGGTTGAAAGAATTAAATCATTGCAATGGGATGCCAAGCGTCGTCTTAAACAGCTCGATTTCTACAATATTTCAACCAAGCACGGTGATGGCTGGCAAGGATGGTCTTCGAAAGCCCCTTTTGATGCGATTATCGTAACTGCTGCCGCAGAGTCGATTCCTCAAGCGCTTTTGCAACAGCTGAAAGATGGTGGTCGCTTATTGATTCCTGTCGGTGATGACGAACAGCAATTGTTGAAGATTGTTCGCCATGGTGACGAGTTTTTATCGAGTGTTATCGAGATGGTGAGATTTGTACCTCTCGTCCCTGGTGAGCTAGCTTAATAAAAGACTAATGGTGTAGGTGGATAGAGAGTCGATGCGTTCGAAGTTGTTAAAAGGAAGTACTTTATTGCTTAGTTGTGCACTTGTTGGGTGTGCGGCGAATTCACCTGCGCCCGTTTCAAGCCTAAACAAGAATTACTCATCGATTGATCGTGGTAGTTATCGCGGCAGTTACTATGAAGTAAAAAAAGGCGACACCCTTTACTTCATTGCTTATGTCACCAATAAAGACGTTAAAGACCTAATCGGTTATAACAAACTCGCTGCTCCTTACACTATCCACCCGGGGCAGAAGCTTAAGTTGTGGCGCCCGAGTTACAATGCGCCAGCGTATGGTAAATCAACAGTAGCGGTTGCAGCCGTTGCTGCGCCTGTCGCGGCATCCACTACGTCATCGACAGCAAGTAAACCGAAAACTACGCCACAGAAGAGTAAAAACTCTAAACCTGCTCCAGCTCAAACTACCACCAAAGTGGTGAAAAAAGATCCACCAAAGAAGGTTGAACAATCCAAATCAAAGGAGTATGTTGGTTCTAAAGGTAAACAGAATGTTACACCGTCCACCAAACCAACAAGTGATAAAGTATCCAAATGGTTATGGCCAACTAAAGGGAGAGTAATCAAGAATTTCTCTGTAGGCGAACAAGGAAATAAAGGCATCGACATAGCAGGACAGCGAGGTCAGCCAATAGTATCTACTGCAGGGGGAACGGTTGTTTATTCGGGTAATGCACTACGAGGCTACGGCAATCTAGTGATTGTGAAGCACAATGATAATTACTTAAGTGCATACGCGCATAACGACCGACTATTAGTATCTGAAGGGCAAAGTGTGAAACCAGGGCAGAAGATTGCAACTATGGGAAGCTCTGGAGCCAGCAGTGTTAGGCTGCACTTTGAGATTCGTTACCAAGGTAAATCGGTTAATCCAAAACGATATTTACCTTAAATACAATATGAAAAAATTACGTATTGTATGGAGTGACATAGTCATTTAGCGACATATCAAGTTGTGATGTCATGCTAATTTCGCCAGGGGGAGGCGTTATGAGTATAAGCAATGCAGTAACCAAAGAAGAGTTCGATCTTAACCAAGCAACCACGGAACCGGAAGCTCTTGGAAAAGCAAAACGAACAGTCAAAAAGAAAACCGAAGCGAAAGAAGAAGTTGAAGTTACGTCTAAAAGTTTAGATGCTACTCAGCTTTATCTAGGCGAAATCGGTTTCTCACCACTACTAACCGCTGAAGAAGAAGTGCTTTATGCACGACGAGCTCTACGCGGTGATGAAGCAGCACGTAAACGCATGATCGAAAGTAACCTGCGTTTAGTGGTAAAAATTTCACGTCGTTATAGTAACCGTGGTCTTGCACTTCTTGATCTTATTGAAGAAGGCAACCTAGGTTTGATTCGCGCCGTAGAGAAATTTGACCCAGAACGTGGTTTCCGCTTCTCAACTTACGCGACATGGTGGATTCGTCAAACCATTGAACGTGCGTTAATGAATCAGACTCGCACTATCCGTTTGCCAATCCATGTTGTGAAAGAGCTGAACATCTATCTGCGTACCGCAAGAGAGCTATCACAAAAACTTGATCATGAACCAACGGCGGAAGAAATTGCTTCTAAGCTAGATAAGCCTGTTGGTGATGTGAGTAAGATGCTTCGTCTAAACGAAAGAGTGAGCTCTGTTGATACGCCAATTGGTGGTGACGGTGAGAAAGCACTGTTGGATATTATTCCAGACATCAACAATTCAGATCCTGAGGTTTCAACTCAAGATAGCGATATCAAGAATTCGTTGATTTTCTGGCTTGATGAACTGAATCCTAAGCAGAAAGAGGTGCTTGCACGTCGCTTTGGACTACTGGGTTACGAACCGTCAACACTAGAAGAAGTAGGCCGTGAAATTAGCCTGACTCGTGAACGTGTTCGTCAAATCCAAGTTGAAGGTCTTCGCCGTCTACGTGAGATTCTTATCAAGCAAGGCCTGAATATGGAAAATCTGTTCAACGTAGAAAATGACTAAATGAACTGATGATGTTTCTTTGAATAGAAGACAAATAAAAACGCTGACTCTAAGTCAGCGTTTTTTTGTTTGTGGCTTTTGTATCTGATGCTGCCTACTTAAGTGACAGTACAAAACGACAATAGCAAGCGACAATAACAAGCTACTTGGAAAGAGACTAAAGCAACTTCTTCAAACGATAGAGTTCTTCTAACGCTTGGCGAGGAGTTAAATCATCAGGGTCAACATTCGCTAGTGCTTGTTCTACTTCACTCGGTTCAGGTATCAGGCTCAGTTGGTTAGCGATATCAACGCCGCTTGGCTTTGATGTCGGAGAGTCGATACTCAATGCTTCTAACTGAGTCAGCTTCGCGCGTGCATTTTTGATTACCGCTTTCGGTACACCAGCTAAACCTGCAACCGCGAGGCCGTAAGATTTACTTGCTGCACCTTCTTGAACTGCGTGCATAAAGGCAATGCTGTCGCCATGTTCAACCGCATCTAAGTGTACGTTCGCTAAGGTTGGTATTTGGTTTGGCAGTTCAGTTAGCTCAAAGTAGTGCGTTGCAAACAGTGTCATCGCATTTATTTGATTGGCTAGCCATTCAGCACTTGCCCAAGCCAGAGACAGACCATCGTAAGTACTGGTACCACGACCAATTTCATCCATTAACACAAGGCTATTTGGTGTCGCGTTGTGCAGAATGTTTGCGGTTTCTGTCATCTCAACCATGAAGGTTGAACGACCCGAAGCCAAATCATCGGATGCGCCAATACGAGTAAAGATACGGTCGATAGAACCAATCGTCGCGCTTTCTGCTGGAACATAACAACCAATATGAGCCATCAGCGCAATGAGTGCGGTCTGACGCATGTAGGTCGACTTACCACCCATGTTTGGACCTGTAATGATCAGCATCTTACGTTGATCGTTGAGGTCGATAGGGTTAGCAATAAAGGGTTCGTCCATCACTTGTTCAACAACAGGGTGACGACCAGCCTGAATTTGTACACCAGCAGACTCTGTCATTGTTGGACGACAGTAATCAAGGGTGTCTGCACGTTCAGCTAAGTTCTGTAGAACATCAAGCTGAGACACTGAAGATGCAATGTTTTGCAGTCGCTCTAAATAAGGCAATAACAAATCAAACAGCTCTTCCCACAACTTCTTCTCGATAGCTAGGGCTTTCGATTTAGAGCTGAGAACTTTGTCTTCGTGCTCTTTCAGCTCAGGAATAATGTAACGTTCTGCATTTTTCAGCGTTTGGCGGCGAACATAGTGTGGTGGCACAAGATGGCTTTGTCCGCGGCTTACCTGAATGAAGAAACCGTGGACGTTGTTGTAGCCAACTTTTAGCGTGTCGATACCGTGACGTTCACGCTCTTCTTGCTCAAGCTTATCCAGAAACTCGGTTGCACCTGCAGCAAGGTCGCGCCATTCATCTAGCTCGGCGTTGTAGCCTTCTGCTATCACACCACCATCGCGGATAACCACGGGTGGGTTCTCTTTGATCGCACGCTCAAGCAGTTCAGATACTTCATCCACAGGCGAAGCATACTGAGCAAGCTGAGTTAGATATGGGTGTTTAAGTTGCGTTAGCGTTTCAGCAAGCTCTGGTAGGTATTCCATCGCTTGGCGAAGTCGTGCCATATCACGTGGACGTGCAGAGCGAAGGGCAAGACGAGCAAGAATACGTTCGATATCACCGATCTGTTTCAGCGTTGGTTGTAACTCTGTAAATAGAGCAAGATCTTTCATTTCACCAATCGCATCTAAGCGTTGGTCAAGAGCTGAAATATTACGCATGGGTTGATGTAGCCAACGCTTAAGCATACGGCTACCCATAGCCGTCGCGGTGTGGTCAAGCACTTCAGATAGGGTGTTATCGGTGCCGCCACTAAGATTTTGGGTGATCTCCAAATTACGGCGAGTAGCCGCATCAAGGATCACAGAATGATCTTGCTTATCCATTGTGAGTGAACGGATATGCGGAAGGGCAGTACGTTGCGTATCTTTAACGTATTGGATCAGACAACCCGCAGCGCATAAACCTAGTTTTGCGCTTTCAACACCAAAGCCAACTAAGTCACGAGTACCAAATTGTTGATTCAGTTGCTGCTTCGCTGTATCTAATTCAAATTCCCATACCGGGCGACGGCGATTGCCATTACGACTTGCCATCAAATTTACAGGTTCGAAATCTTCAGGGAACAGCAGTTCACGTGGTGACGTTCTTTGTAGCTCTGCCGCCATTGCTTCTTCGGTTTCCGGCTCACATAGTTGGAATCGACCAGAAGTAATATCAAGCGTCGCGTAGCCAAATTTACCATTGTGGTGGTAAATGGAGGCTATAAGGTTATCAACACGCTCAGAAAGCAGTGCTTCATCCGTTACTGTCCCTGGTGTCACAATTCTTACGACAGCGCGATCAACCGGGCCCTTTGAAGTTGCTGGATTACCAATCTGCTCACAAATTGCTACGGACTCGCCCAACTGCACTAACTTCGCAAGATAACCTTCCACGGCATGGTATGGAACGCCCGCCATAGGGATAGGCTCACCGTTTGAGGAGCCACGCTTAGTTAGTGAAATATCGAGGAGTTGAGAGGCTTTCTTAGCGTCATCGTAGAAAAGCTCGTAGAAATCTCCCATGCGGTAGAACAGCAAAATTTCTGGATTTTCTGCTTTTAGTTTTAGGTACTGCTGCATCATAGGAGTATGTTTTTGATCGGCTTTCACAGTTAACTTCTTTCGTTTATTTCTATTGCGGCTTAGGATACGTGAAAGCGTTTCGTGCGAAAAGCGACACATGCGAAAAGATGCAAATCCAAATGATATACATCTAGATAAGGGAAGCCAAAGATGCAGACGACTCAAGCTCTTAGTGAAAAACTCGGACACTTACTTGCGAAGCATAAACATGTATTAGTGACGGCTGAATCTTGCACTGGCGGTGGTGTTGCTAGCGCGGTAACGGACATCGCAGGGAGCTCCGCATGGTTTGACCGTGCTTTTGTGACCTACAGTAATGAAGCGAAACAAGAGATGATCGGTGTTCAGCTTGAAACCTTAGTTGAGTTTGGTGCTGTGAGTGAGCCGGTGGTTATAGAAATGGCTAACAGGGCACTACAACATTCAAACGGCACTATTTCTGTGTCTATCAGCGGTATTGCTGGCCCGGGCGGCGGCACGGAAGAGAAACCGGTAGGGACTGTGTGTTTTGCTTGGAAAGCAGTAAATGGGTGGAACAAAGTAGGAACGCATGTATTTACAGGCGATAGATCACAAGTACGCCAACAAGCTACGCACCATGCCTTACAAGTTATTTATGATTACCTATCAATGGAAGACAAGTAACATTTGTACAAATTATTTTCATACAGGTATGGACACTGTATGAATCAACAGTATAATAAAAGCCAATTAGTCACCCCTTTGTGGGTTAGAAATAGATTCTAAGTCGCTTGTTGAAACAACCGATTATGTGGAGATAGAAATGGACGAGAATAAACAAAAAGCGTTAGCTGCAGCCCTTGGTCAGATTGAAAAGCAATTTGGTAAAGGTTCTATCATGCGTCTTGGTGATAACCGCACAATGGACGTAGAAACTATTTCTACAGGTTCTCTATCTCTAGATATCGCACTAGGTGCTGGTGGCTTACCGATGGGACGTATCGTTGAAGTTTACGGTCCAGAATCATCAGGTAAAACAACGCTAACGCTTGAGCTTATTGCTGCAGCGCAGAGAGTGGGTAAAACGTGTGCATTCGTGGATGCGGAACACGCACTTGACCCTATCTACGCTCAAAAGTTGGGTGTTGATATCGATGCTTTGCTTGTATCTCAACCTGATACCGGTGAACAAGCTCTAGAAATCTGTGATGCACTGGCTCGTTCAGGTGCTATCGATGTTCTTGTTATTGACTCGGTTGCTGCACTAACACCTAAAGCTGAGATCGAAGGCGAAATGGGCGATAGCCACATGGGTCTTCAAGCGCGTATGCTTTCTCAAGCAATGCGTAAGCTGACAGGTAACCTTAAACAGTCTAACTGTATGGCTATCTTCATTAACCAAATTCGTATGAAAATTGGTGTGATGTTTGGTAACCCAGAAACAACAACCGGTGGTAATGCACTTAAGTTCTACGCATCTGTTCGTCTTGATATTCGCCGTACTGGTGCAATCAAAGATGGTGATGAAGTTGTTGGTAACGAGACTCGTATCAAGGTTGTTAAGAACAAGATTGCTGCACCATTCAAACAAGCTGAAACTCAAATCCTTTACGGCAAAGGCTTCAACCGCGAAGGTGAGCTTATCGATTTAGGTGTTAAGAATAAGCTAGTTGAGAAAGCGGGCGCTTGGTACAGCTACAAAGGCGACAAGATCGGCCAAGGTAAATCGAACTCTTGTAAGCACCTACGTGAAAACCCAGAGATCGCTCTGGAACTTGACACTAAGCTTCGCGAATTGCTACTGACTCCTGCTGTTCTTGAAGAAAAAGGCGCAGAGAAAGAAGAAGAAAACGAAGAGCTATAAGCTAACGGTTTATAGAGCGGGTGTTTGAAAGGAACATCCGCTTTGAAAGAATAGGAAGCCTCGCATATTTTATGCGGGGCTTTTTTGTCAAAGTATCTGTCCCCATCCTTGCAGCGCCTTGCTAGATCTATTTGGTTGTTTGAGGTAGCTTGCCAATTTTTTGTTTGTTCCCTATCTGAGCTAGTGGAATATTCTTCATTTTATCGATTTCCAACTAAAATCCTGCCCAAGGGTGTCTTTTCTACAAGAAAACTAGTCGAAGCCTTAACCATGATCTACAATACGGCAAAATTCTAACTCGACTATTTTCAGGAAGAGCTGCATGTACATGAGCACTGATGAGGTTCGCAACGCGTTCCTTAAGTTCTTTGAGAGCAAAGAACACCAAATCGTAGACAGTTCATCGTTAGTTCCACATAACGATCCAACCCTGCTGTTCACTAACGCAGGTATGAACCAATTCAAAGATTGCTTCCTAGGCGCCGAAAAGCGTGCCTACACTCGAGCAACTACGGCTCAGCGTTGTGTACGTGCGGGTGGTAAACACAATGACCTTGAAAACGTAGGTTTCACGGCTCGTCACCACACATTCTTCGAAATGCTAGGTAACTTCAGCTTTGGCGATTACTTCAAAGAAGAAGCGATTGGGTTTGCTTGGGAATTCCTGACTGAAACACTAGGTCTGCCAAAAGATCGTCTGTTAGTAACGGTTTACGAGACAGATGACGAAGCATTCGAAATCTGGAACAAGAAAGTAGGCATCCCAGCTGACAAGATTGTTCGCATCGGCGACAAAGAAGGCGGCAAGAAGTTTGAATCTGATAACTTCTGGACAATGGGTGACACAGGTCCTTGTGGTCCATGTACTGAAATCTTCTACGATCACGGTGAGCACATTTGGGGCGGCCGTCCTGGTACACCTGAAGAAGATGGTGACCGTTTCATCGAGATCTGGAACAACGTATTCATGCAGTTCAATCGTCACGCTGATGGCACTATGGAACCGCTACCTAAGCCAGCTGTAGATACTGGTATGGGTATTGAGCGTATCTCTGCAATCATGCAGGGCGTTCACTCTAACTACGAAATTGATGTATTCCAAAAGCTAATCAAGGCGACAGCAGAAGTAGTAGGTCACGACGACCTATCTAACCAATCGCTGCGCGTTATTGCTGACCACATCCGTTCTTGTTCATTCCTAATCGCTGATGGCGTAATGCCTTCAAACGAAGGTCGTGGCTACGTTCTACGTCGTATTATTCGTCGTGCAGTTCGTCACGGTAACAAGATTGGTGCACAAGGCGTGTTCTTCCACAAACTTGTGGGTGTACTGGCTGAAGTGATGGGTTCTGCGGCTGAAGAGCTTAAGAAACAGCAAGAGCTTGTTGAAAAAGTACTTCGCATCGAAGAAGAGAACTTTGGTCGCACGCTAGAGCGTGGCATGGTTATCCTTAACGACGCATTAGACGCACTTGAAGGCAAAGAGCTTGACGGTGAAACAGTCTTCAAACTTTACGATACATACGGCTTCCCAGCTGACCTTACTAACGATGTAGCTCGTGAACGCGACTTTACTATCGATGAAGAAGGCTTTGAGAAGGCGATGGAAGCACAGCGTAAGCGTGCACGTGAAGCAGGCCAATTCGGTACTGATTACAACGCGACGATCAAAGTAGACACGAACACTGAGTTCTGTGGTTACACAGCGACTGAAGGTGCGGGTGAAATCTCTGCGCTATTTGTTGACGGCGAAGAAGTATCTTCACTATCGGCTGGCGACAAAGCAATCATCATCCTTGAAGAGACACCATTCTACGCTGAGTCAGGCGGTCAATGCGGTGACGCTGGTACGCTAAAAACAGCATCTGGTCTATTCAAAGTACAAGACACTCAGAAGCTAGGTAATGCATTTGCGCACCACGGTGAGCTAGTTGAAGGTGTATTTGCTCAAGGCGATAAAGTAGAAGCTATTGTTGACGCTGAGCGTCGTGCTGCTATTTCACTAAACCACTCTGCAACTCACTTACTTCACTCTGCACTGCGCGAAGTGCTAGGTGAGCACGTTGCACAAAAAGGTTCTTTAGTTAAGCCAGACAACCTACGTTTTGACTTTTCTAACCTTGAAGCGGTAACACCGGCACAGATTAAAGAAGTAGAGCGTTTGGTTAACGTACAAGTTCGTAAGAACCACGTGATTGAAACCAACATCATGGATATCGAGTCAGCGAAAGAAAAAGGTGCAATGGCACTGTTTGGCGAGAAGTACGATGATGAAGTTCGCGTTCTATCTATGGGCGATTTCTCGACTGAACTTTGTGGTGGTATCCACGCAAGCAACACGGGTGATATTGGTCTATTCAAGATCACTTCTGAAGGTGGTATTGCTGCGGGTATTCGTCGTATTGAAGCGGTAACGGGTGAAGCTGCTCTAGATGCAGTAGAAGCTCAGGCTAACGCTTACGAAGAGAAATTGGCTGAATCAGCTAAGAAAGCGAAATCGCTAGAGAAAGAAGTCCAACTGCTTAAAGAAAAGATGGCTGCTGCAGAAAGCGCAAATATCATGGGCAAAGTAGAAGACATCTCTGGTACTAAAGTTTTGGTTGCTGCAATTGAAGGCGCAGACAACAAGAACCTACGTACTATGGTTGATAACGCTAAAAACCAAGTAGGTAGCGGCATCATCCTGATTGCGAATATCGCAGACGGTAAAGTTGGCTTGATTGCTGGCGTAACCAAAGACCTTATCGGCAAAGTAAAAGCGGGTGACCTCGTTAAGATGGTTGCTGAGCAAGTTGGCGGTAAAGGCGGCGGTCGTCCAGATATGGCTCAAGCGGGCGGTACAGACGTTGAAGCGCTGCCTGAAGCGCTTAAATCTGTACGTACTTGGCTAGAAGAGCGTCTTTAAGCTTAAGTAATTGATATAAAGATGCCCAATCAGTTGATTGGGCATCTTTTATTTTGCCTATTGGAAGCGTGTTTAAACAAGGTTTGATTGAGATTAACCAAGAAGTCTAATGGTGGCGTTAGACTCCTTGGTTAATTTTTTATTGCTTCGCCCTGACGCGGAGTATGTGTTTTTTTGTCATATATAGACATTGGTCTTGGGAAGGTGAGGACGGGTGAAAATGCCTCTTATCGTGCAGAAATTTGGTGGAACGTCGGTGGGTTCAATAGAGCGGATCCATCATGTAGCAGAAAAAATCATTGAAGCGAAAAATGAAGGGAACCAGATCTTGGTTATCGTTTCTGCTATGTCAGGTGAAACAAATCGGTTAGTTAACTTAGCTTCACAAGTTGATAGCGTGCCAAACGCTAGAGAATTGGATGTGTTGTTAACGGCTGGAGAACAAGTTTCCATGGCTTTGTTGGCGATGACGTTGCACAAGTTGGGTTATGAAGCGACATCGATGACCGGCTATCAAGCCAAGATACACACCGATTCTAATCATAATAATGCGACGATTGAGCGTATTGATACCGCTCCTATTAGAGCGCTGTTAGATGATGACCAGATTGTCATTGTTGCAGGTTTTCAAGGTGTTAACGCGAAAGGTGATATCACAACCTTAGGGCGAGGTGGTTCAGATACCACGGCCGTTGCATTAGCGGGCGCGCTTCAAGCTAAAGAGTGTCAGATCTATACCGACGTTGATGGCGTATATTCCTGCGACCCTAGAGTGGTTAAGCAATCTAAAAAATTAGATACCTTAGACTTTCCCTCTATGGAAGAAATGGCTCGCAGAGGCGCTAAGGTTTTGCACCTTCCATGTGTTCAGCATGCGTGGCGACACAATGTACCACTAAGAGTACTTTCGAGTTTTGAAGAAGGCGAGGGCACTCTCATCGCGGGTAATGATTGTTTGAATGATATTGCTGGAATAGCCATTCAAAGAGATATGGTTCGCATCGAGTGTTTGAATCAAGATTTACCGTCTCTCATGTCGCATTGCCAGTTGTTAGGGATCGAAGTCTGTAGTGTGATCGAGGAAACAGAACGGGCAGCGCTCATTATCAAACCGGACATAAGTGCTAAATTAAAACTAGTTTTTGCTGAAAAAATCCGTAATAGTGAATATGTTAGTTTGTTAACTGTGGTAGGAAGCCGAACGCAAGAAATTGTGGTCAGTTCACATGGATTGTTGTCTGAAGGCGAAATTGATGTACAACATCACTTATTGCAGCAGCAGTCTTTAACTTTGGTGATATCACCAACGCAAGTCGATATAGCTGCTAACATATTACACAATGCATACATCGTAGCGCGTGAAACACAGGGTTATCTTAAAAAAGAAGTGCATTTTGGTTAAATAAACTCAATCGATAGTTTACGAAAATATAACTTTTGTTGGATAATGCTCTCGTAGCTAGATAAATTTAGAGATTACTCAAGGAGCAAAGAATGCTAATTTTGACTCGCCGTGTTGGCGAAACACTGATGATTGGTGATGAAGTAACAGTTACTGTACTAGGCGTTAAAGGTAACCAAGTACGTATTGGTGTTAACGCACCTAAAGAAGTATCTGTTCACCGTGAAGAGATCTACATGCGCATTCAAGCTGAAAAAGGTAATGGTAACGTTGCATCTGGCAACTACTAATACTTTTGCGTAGAAGAGGGGCTAGCATTGTTGCTAGCCTTTTTTGATCTTGGGGTGCACATAATCACAACTTAGCAATAGGTTGATTCACTAGCTGGTTTAGTTTTAGATGCTGGATGGAGTGCTTGATATAGAAAAGCCAAGCCACCAGAGTTAACTCTTATTGAAGCATCATGATATTTGTTTGCCATAGTTCAAGTTTTACTGACTTGCCCTATGGCGAAATAGAGCATCCCGTAGTATGGTGCAAACAGCAGTGACACTTACTGCGAGATAAATTAGATAATTGTTTTCCGCTGTTAATTATTGCCAATCTTTCACCTTAATTTTTAAGGGAAAAAGCGCTAATTGGATGTTATAAGTTCAATTTGCAAGCGCTTTGATTAAATTGCAAACGGTTGAATGTTTTTGTCCGGTTTTTTTCAATAAAGTGTTTGACATATTTTCGGTAAAACGTAATATGTGCCTCCGCAAGACGGTGAGGTGGCCGAGAGGCCGAAGGCGCTCCCCTGCTAAGGGAGTATGTGGTTTATAGCCGCATCGAGGGTTCGAATCCCTCCCTCACCGCCATTTCTTGCACGTTTGAATTTGCAAGCAAACACAGAAGTAACAATGTGCGCCCTTAGCTCAGCTGGATAGAGTACCTGGCTACGAACCAGGCGGTCGGAGGTTCGAATCCTCCAGGGCGCACCATTCTTTAGATTACTTTGTTAAGAAGTAATGAATAAGAATAATGAATTAGGTGAGGTGGCCGAGTGGCCGAAGGCGCTCCCCTGCTAAGGGAGTATGTGGTTTGTAGCCGCATCGAGGGTTCGAATCCCTCCCTCACCGCCATTCATTACAGGCCTATGGCCTTTTTTTTGTTTCGTAGAAACAAGAATGTGATATATTTCACAACTTCTTCACTTGAAGATACCGTGCGCCCTTAGCTCAGCTGGATAGAGTACCTGGCTACGAACCAGGCGGTCGGAGGTTCGAATCCTCCAGGGCGCACCACTATTTAGGGTTTTCATTAATCCTGATGTTGAATATTTAGTTTTGCTTTATTGCCTTAGCTAAAAGCTCAGTGTCGAAACCGTTGCGCCCTTAGCTCAGCTGGATAGAGTACCTGGCTACGAACCAGGCGGTCGGAGGTTCGAATCCTCCAGGGCGCACCACTATTTAGGGTTTTCACTAATCCTGATGTTGAATGTTTAGTTTTGCTTTATAGTCTTAACTGCTTTATTGCTTTAACTAACAGCTTAATATCGAAACCGTTGCGCCCTTAGCTCAGCTGGATAGAGTACCTGGCTACGAACCAGGCGGTCGGAGGTTCGAATCCTCCAGGGCGCACCACTTTTAGGGTTTTCACTAATCCTGATGTTGAACGTTTAGTTTTGCTTTATTGCTTTATTGCTTTAACTAACAATTTGATATCGAAACCGTTGCGCCCTTAGCTCAGCTGGATAGAGTACCTGGCTACGAACCAGGCGGTCGGAGGTTCGAATCCTCCAGGGCGCACCACTATTTAGGGTTTTCATTAATCCTGATGTTGAACGTTTAGTTTTGCTTTATAGTCTTAACTGCTTTATTGCCTTAACTAACAGCTTAATATCGAAACCGTTGCGCCCTTAGCTCAGCTGGATAGAGTACCTGGCTACGAACCAGGCGGTCGGAGGTTCGAATCCTCCAGGGCGCACCACTATTTAGGGTTTTCATTAATCCTGATGTTGAACGTTTAGTTTTGCTTTATTGCCTTAACTGACAGCTTAATATCGAAACCGTTGCGCCCTTAGCTCAGCTGGATAGAGTACCTGGCTACGAACCAGGCGGTCGGAGGTTCGAATCCTCCAGGGCGCACCACCTTATTAAAGAAAGCCTCGTTTATACGAGGCTTTTTTTATGCCTGCTGCAAATTTGTTGCGATAATGTTAAATTTTGTCGTTGTTTAACTTGTTGTATTTAAAGTAATTCTTGATTGCTTCTTTGTTATTCCACCTTTCTCATATCATTTCTAAGAAAAGCCCCGTTTAAGTCACAGTTTAAATATCTATAAATGACGTATTTGACAGATTTATGTGATCTGATAGGCGAATAATTAACCTTATGTGTGCGTTATCCGTAACAGAACCTTAAACAAAATTGACAAACTTTTACCAATCGAGATAATCCATGGGTCGGGATCACTATTCGCTGAAATCCTGCACGTATGTCAGGATGACGAAGAAAGGAAGCAACATGACTAATATTGGAAGCCTGCTAGGAGATGCGGCGACTCTAATGATAACGGGGATGTCCGTTGTCTTTATTTTCCTAACTATTCTAGTTTACCTCGTTCGGTTGATGTCAAAACTGGTACCAGAAGAAGTACCAGAGCCGATCGCAGCACCTAAAAAAATTAAAAAATCACAATCAAACCCTTCAGCTGTTAGTCCACAGGTAGTGGCAGCAATTTCGGCCGCGGTTCATCAATACCGTGCGTCTACTGCTAAGTAGCATTTAAAGGATTAAAAAGGAGTTTATGAGCATGTCTAAACCACTAGCTATCACAGATGTGGTACTTCGTGACGCGCACCAGTCACTATTTGCTACTCGTATGCGTATCGAAGATATGCTGCCAATTGCGGCAGAACTGGATAAAGTCGGTTACTGGTCTTTAGAGACTTGGGGCGGCGCAACGTTTGATTCGTGTATTCGTTTTCTAGGAGAAGATCCGTGGGAGCGCTTGCGTGAGCTGAAAAAAGCGATGCCAAACACACCAATGCAGATGCTACTGCGTGGTCAAAATTTATTGGGTTACCGTCACTACGCGGATGATGTAGTAGAGAAATTTGTGGAACGTGCCCATAAGAACGGCATGGATGTATTCCGTATTTTTGATGCGATGAATGACGTACGTAACTTTGAAACAGCAGTGAAAGCAACGATTGATGTTGGTGGTCACGCTCAAGGTACGTTGTCTTACACAACCAGTCCGGTTCACAACTCAGATACTTGGGTTGATTTAGCTAAGCGCCTAGAGGACCTAGGTTGTCACTCACTATGTATCAAAGATATGTCAGGTTTATTAAAGCCGTATGAAGCGGAAGAGCTGATTACACGTATCAAAGCATCGTGTGACGTTCCTCTAGCGCTGCATAGCCACGCGACAACCGGTCTATCGACTGCAACAGCGGTTAAAGCCGTTGAAGCGGGTATCGATATTCTAGACACCGCTATTTCTTCAATGAGCTGTACTTACGGTCACACGCCAACCGAAACGGTTGTTGCGATGTTAGAAGGTACAGAGCGTGATACCAATCTTAAGCTTGATCAGATCGAACCCATCGCGGCTTACTTCCGTGATGTACGTAAAAAGTACGCGAAATGGGAAGGTCAGCTAAAAGGTGTTGATTCACGTATCTTGATTGCTCAGGTTCCTGGCGGCATGTTAACCAACATGGAAGGCCAGCTTAAAGAACAGGGCGCAGCCGATCGTATGGATGAAGTGCTCGAAGAGATCCCTCGCGTACGTAAAGAGCTGGGTTACATTCCTTTGGTAACACCTACTTCTCAGATTGTTGGTACTCAAGCGGTTATCAACGTTCTAACGGGTGAGCGCTACAAGAGCATCACTAAAGAGACTGCTGGTCTACTGAAAGGTGAATACGGTCAAGCGCCTGCTGAGGTTGATGCTGAACTGCAAGCGAAAGTGTTAGATGGTGCAGAGCCAATCACGTGTCGTCCTGCTGATTTACTTAAGTCTGAAATGGATACGTTAACGACAGACCTTTTAGAAAAAGCGAAATCAGATGGCATTTCACTCGCTGAAGATACCGTTGATGATGTACTGACATACGCACTTTTCCCACAAGTCGGCCTTAAGTTCCTTAAGAACCGTCGTAACCCTGAAGCATTTGAACCTGCACCAACTGCAGAAACGGCAGCTCCTACTGCGGCACCACAGCCTGTTGCAGGTAGCATTGAAAGCTACAGCGTGAAGGTTGATGGTCAAGTTTATGATGTTGAAGTCGGGCCACAAGGCGAACTGACATCAGTATCTCCATCAGCGAAACCAGCACAAGCGTCTCAAGCAGCACCAGTTGCGGCTTCTGATGCAGAAGCGGTTCCAGCTCCATTAGCAGGCAACATCTTCAAAGTGATCGTTCAGCCTGGTGCAGAAGTGGCTGAAGGCGATGTGCTACTGATCTTGGAAGCGATGAAAATGGAAACGGAAGTTCGTGCTGCTCGTGGTGGTATCGTTCAGGAATTGAATGTTAAAGAAGGCGATGCAGTTACTGTAGGCGCTCCACTACTAAGCTTAGCGTAAGGGAGTACCATGGAAGGATTGATGACCTTATGGTCTGAAACAGGGATTGCTAACTTTGAGTTCGGCCAGATTTGTATGATGCTGGTCGGTTGCTTATTGTTGTTTTTGGCAATTCGTAAAGGGTTTGAACCGTTACTTTTATTACCGATTGGGTTTGGTGCTGTATTAGCAAATATTCCAAATGCTGGGTTTACTGATCCCGGTGGTTTGCTTTACTACGTTTACTACATTGGTATTGAAACGGGTATTTTCCCACTGCTGATCTTTATGGGTGTTGGTGCAATGACGGACTTCGGTGCGTTGATTGCTAACCCTAAAACGTTATGGCTAGGGGCTGCGGCTCAGTTTGGTATCTTCGCAACGCTATTTGGTGCGATCTTGCTGAACTATGTTCCAGGAATGGAATTCTCAATGGCAGATGCTTCGTCAATTGCGATCATTGGTGGTGCCGATGGCCCAACCGCGATCTTCTTGGCGAGTAAGTTATCTCCTGACCTACTAGGTGCCATTGCGGTTGCGGCTTATAGCTACATGGCTTTGGTTCCTATTATTCAGCCACCTATCATGAAAGCGCTAACGACGCCGGAAGAACGCAAGATTAAGATGGCGCAGTTACGTCACGTTGGTAAAGCCGAGAAGATCCTTTTCCCGCTTGCTGTACTACTGATGACGATTCTGTTCCTACCTTCAGCAACACCTCTAGTAGGTATGTTCTGCTTGGGTAACTTAATGCGTGAAGCGGGTGTGGTTGATCGCCTTTCAAAAACAGCTCAAAACGAACTGATTAACGTCGTAACTATTTTCCTAGGCCTAGGTGTTGGTTCTAAGCTTCAAGCGGACACGTTCTTGAACTTAGAGACGCTGGGTATTTTAGGTTTAGGTGCGGTGGCGTTTAGTATTGGTACGGCGGGTGGCGTGTTAATGGCGAAGTTGCTTAATCGCTTCTCTAAAGAAGACATCAACCCATTGATTGGCGCGGCTGGTGTATCAGCGGTTCCGATGGCGGCTCGTGTGGTAAACAAGGTTGGTCTTGAGGCAAACCCTCAAAACTTCTTGTTGATGCATGCGATGGGCCCGAACGTGGCAGGTGTACTTGGTAGTGCGGTTGCGGCGGGTATTCTATTAGCTCTAGTGGGCTAGTAGGTTCCTAGGTCACGTATCGTTACGTTAATTGGTCGTCAATTTACGAATGAGCGGTTAACTTAGCCTTATTAAATGGTTTATAGTCAAAGGGATGCTTTCGCATCCCTTTCTTTTTATCAATTAGGGTGCTTGCTCATCAGGGCTTTTATCAATCAAGGAAATGTGGAAATGGAAAATAAACAGATAGCGATTACTCAATTCGGCGGTGTCGAAAACCTCAGTATTCAAACCCGTGCTATTCCTGAGCCTAAGGCTGGAGAAGTCGTGGTTAAAGTTTCCTTTTCGGGCATTAATCCGATTGATGTTAAAACCCGTGCAGGTCTAGGTTGGGCTGCAGCACAGAACAAAGATAACCTGCCTTGGGTACCTGGTTATGACATTTCAGGGCAAATTGTCACCCTAGGCGAACAGGCTGAGCGCTTTACGGTTGGCGACAACGTGGCAGGCTTTATTGGTTTCCCACTGCAAGGTGGCGGTTACAGCCAATATGTGTGTGTCCCAGAAGCGGCATTAAGCATGGTTCCTGATTCGGTGACTCTAGAAGCGGCCGCAGCATTACCATTAGCCAGTCAAACAGCAGCCCAAGCGCTCAACAAAGCTGAAGTGAAAGAGGGCGATCGCGTACTTATCTTAGCGGGTGCTGGCGGTGTTGGTCATCTAGCGGTTCAAATCGCCGTGGCAGCGAAAGCCGAGGTTTACACAACTTGTAGCGAAGCGAATCTTGATTACTTAGCAACGCTAGGCGCTCATGCGATTAACTATAAGTTTGCGCCAGCATCGGAAAGAGTCTCTGATGTTGATGTGCTGATTGATTTGGTTGGTGGCGATACCGCTCTCGATGCATTGAAGTGTCTAAAAGATGGCGCAAGAGTGGTGACAGTCCCAACTTTATCTGCAGAATTGATCTGCGAAAAAGCAACATTATTAGGCTTTACTGCATCAGGCATGCTGGTTGAGCCAAACCCAGAGCAAATGGAAACTATGCTGTACATGGTCAGTGTTGGATTGCTCAAAACAGAAATTCAAGGTATCTACCAGTTAGACGAAGCGCAGTCAGCTCATCTACAGGTTGAAACCGGACATACCAGAGGCAAGGTACTACTTAAAATGCAAGAAGGTTGATAGGCAGTGCTAGAGTTTTTTAATTCTCTGTTTGAAAACATAGCGCTGTGGTTCTCTGACTCGGCGCTGTGGGTACTCTTTATTAGTGGCTTCTTGAGTGCCACATTATTGCCCGGGGGATCAGAAGCGAGCCTTGTGGCAGCCTTGAGCTTAGATCAGTTCTCAACATCATCGATCATTTTGCTGGCGACACTTGGTAATACCTTAGGCGGCCTGACCAATTATTGGATTGGTTTGTGGTTGCCTAATCGAACTCAATCTGAAAAGCATGGTCATAAGGCTATGGCTTGGCTGAGCCGTTATGGCTACTGGACATTGTTATTCAGTTGGTTACCCATCATTGGTGATCCTTTATGTCTGGCTGCGGGTTGGCTGAGAATGAAATTTATCCCTAGCGTTATTTTGATAGCGATTGGCAAAGCCGCTCGCTACAGCTTACTTGCTGCTATCTACTTCGGTTTTTTCTAAGGAGAACCTATGAAAAAGGTTTTACTTGGTACATTTTCTCTTATCGCCATTGCTGGCTGTTCTTACAATGTACCTAGCTCAACACCCTTCTTTTCCTCGTTACCGGAAGGCGTCACTCTGTTAGAAGAGGTTAAGCCTTCTAAAGATAAAGTCGTGATTCCTTATGCGAAGTATCAGCTTGAAAACGGCTTGACCGTTATTCTTTCTCCTGATGATTCTGATCCACTTGTTCATGTTGATGTGACCTATCATGTGGGTTCTGCTCGTGAACAGATTGGCAAATCAGGCTTTGCTCACTTCTTTGAACACATGATGTTCCAAGGCTCAGAGAACGTCGGTGATCAACAGCACTTTAAGATCATCACCGAAGCGGGTGGTTCGTTAAATGGCACCACCAACCGTGACCGAACTAATTACTTTGAAACCGTTCCTTCTAACCAACTCGAAAAAATGTTGTGGTTAGAATCAGACAGAATGGGTTTCTTGCTAGATGCGGTTTCTCAAAAGAAATTTGAGGTGCAAAGAGGCACGGTTAAGAATGAGCGAGCGCAAAGCTACGAAAACCGCCCTTACGGCTTGATGTGGGAGCGCATGGGTGAAGCACTGTATCCAGAAGGTCACCCTTACTCGTGGCAACCAATCGGTTATGTTGAAGACTTAGATCGTGTTGATGTGAATGACCTTAAGGCATTTTTCTTACGTTGGTATGGCCCAAACAATGCCGTGTTAACTATCGGTGGTGATATCGACGTTGATGACACGCTAGAGTGGGTTAACAAGTACTTTGGCCCTATCCCTCAAGGACCTGAAGTTAAGGCGGCAGAGAAGCAACCTGCAGTGCTGACTGAAGACAAGTACATCACCTTGAAAGATAATATTCGTCAGCCGATGGTGCTAGTTGGATGGCCAACAACGTATCGTGGGGAAGAGACGCAGGCTTCATTGAATGCACTGTCCAACGTGTTAGGTTCTGGCACCAACAGTTACTTGTATCAAAACCTCGTAAAAACGCAAAAAGCAGTGAGCGCAGGATCTTTCCATGATTGTGCTGAGCTTGCATGTACCATGTATGTGTATGCGATGGGTAATTCAGGTGAAAAAGGCGATTTGACGGTTCTAAACAAAGAGCTGATGGATACCTTAGATCAATTCTCGAAAGAGGGCGTTGAACAAGAGCGTTTAGATCAGATCACTGGTATGGCAGAAGCGGATGCAGTTTTTGCACTGCAAAGTGTTAAAGGCAAGGTTTCACAGCTTGCGTCTAACCAAACCTTCTATGGTCAGCCGGATCGCATTGAATCGCAACTCGATCAAATTCGAGCGGTTACTCCAGAAAGCGTAAGCAAGGCATACCAAGATTTCATCGAAGGCAAGCACAAGGTTACGTTGAGTGTGGTTCCTAAGAAAAAACTCGACTTAGCGGTTCGTGAGGCTACCTTTACCACACCTGCACGTACCCTTCCTGAATACAGTAAGGTGACGGAAGAGCAACTGGATTTCAGAAAGGCGCCAAACACATTTGACCGCAGCGTGATGCCAGAAGTGAACTTTGGTGTTGAAGCGACCATGCCTGAGCTGTATCGCATGCACTTTGCGAACGGCACTGACTTGATTGGTACCGTGACCAGTGAAACGCCGACAGTACAGCTACAAATTCAACTGCCTGCAGGCGAACGCTATGTTCGTAAAGGGCAAGAAGGCTTAGCGAACTTAACCGCTTCTATGATGGAAGAAGGTTCGACGAAACGAACGGTTGAAGAGTTACAGGCGACCTTAGATAAGCTTGGCAGCAGTGTCAGCATTAGCGCTGGAAGTTATACCACGGATATCTCGGTTTCAACGCTAGAGAAAAACCTGCCTCAAACCTTAGCGATCGTACAAGAGGTTCTGTTTGAGCCTAAGTTTGATGAGCAAGACTTTGAACGTGTTAAGAAGCAGATGCTTGAAGGTGTTGTCTATCAGCATCAACAACCAAGCTGGATGGCTTCTCAAGCAACCCGTGAAGTGCTATTTGGTGACAGTATTTTTGCTCGAGCAAGCGATGGCACCAAGGCGTCTCTATCGGAGCTAACCTTAGATGATGTGAAAAAATTCTATGCACAACACTACACACCGGAAGGTGCCAATATTGTTGTTGTGGGAGACATCTCGAAGAAAGAGGTGGGGAAACAGCTACAATTCTTTGAACAGTGGCAAGGCGATGCGGCACCACTAACGCGTCCGCAGATCATCAAAGAGCTTTCAGGACAACATCTGTATTTAGTAGATAAACCAGGTGCGCCACAAAGTATTGTTCGTTTGGTGCGTAAAGGTTTACCTTTTGATGCGACGGGTGAGTTGTATTTGAGCCAGTTGGCTAACTTCAATTTAGCCGGTAACTTCAATAGCCGTATTAACCAAAACTTACGTGAAGACAAAGCGTACACTTATGGTGCAAGCGGTTACTTCGCAAGTACACGTGAAACTGGTGCGGTAGTATTTAGTGCTCAAGTGAGAGCCAATGCGACGGTTCCATCGATTCAAGAGTTTATCTCTGAGCTAAATGAATTTAGTCAGAGTGGATTAACTGACGAAGAGGTGAAATTTATGCGCCTTGCCGTCGGTCAACAAGATGCGCTTAAATACGAAACACCAAGTCAAAAGGCCGGGTTGTTGAGTAATATTGTTGCGCTGAGCCTTGACGAAGATTACCTGCAACAACGTAATCAGATAGTTGAAACGGTCTCAAAAGAGACGTTAAACGAGCTATCTAAGAAATGGTTTGACCCGAATGATTATCAAATAATAGTTGTTGGCGACGCGGCTTCGCTTCGCCCTCAACTAGAAAAGTTAGATATTCCAATAGAAGAGCTTGAAATCATTCGTTAGAGTACACATTAAAGGGGGAGGGAAAAGACTCTATTTTTCTCCTCCGACCTAATTTATGATAGTTCTAATCAGAACGATATAAGATAAGTGAACTGAATTTTGACTGATTTTGCTGCGCGACTAAAGCAAGTTGCAACCAACCCTAAGACCTTCTCTCAATTTGGTCGTGGTGTTGAAAGGGAAACGTTACGCTACACGGAAGATGGGCATCTTGCGACTGGGCCGCACCCAAAGGCTTTGGGATCTGCGTTGATGAACGGATGGGTAACGACCGATTTTTCTGAGTCGCTACTGGAGTTTATTACGCCTGTTTCTAACGACGTTCCGACGCTTTTGAATCAGTTGTCTGATATCCACCATTTCACACAAACCAAGTTAGATGGCGAAAAGATGTGGCCGCTTTCTATGCCTTGTTATGTAGGCAGTGAAGATTACATTCAGCTAGCGCAATACGGCACCTCTAACAACGGCAAAATGAAGACGCTATATCGTGAAGGCCTAAAGCGCCGTTACGGTAGCCTGATGCAGATTATTTCTGGTGTTCACTTCAACTTCTCTTTCCCAGAAAGTTTTTGGGATAGCCTGTTTGGAGAGCAAACAGAAGAAACGCGTTGTGAAGCTAAGTCAGATGCGTACTTTGGTTTGATTCGTAATTATTACCGTTTTGGTTGGTTAATCCCATATTTCTTCGGTGCTTCACCTGCACTATGTCCTTCTTTCATCAAAGGAAGAGAGACAAAGCTACCTTTTGAAAAGATTGGTGAAACGCTGTATCTACCAAAAGCAACGGCACTTCGCCTGAGTGATCTTGGCTACACCAATAGTGCTCAAAGCGTATTAAAGATTGGCTTCAACAGCCTAGACCAGTACCTTGAAGGTTTGAACCAAGCGATTCGCACGCCATCAGAAGAGTTTGCTGAGATAGGCACTAAGGTTGATGGTGAATACCGTCAATTGAATAGTAACGTTCTTCAAATCGAGAACGAGCTTTATGCGCCAATTCGCCCTAAGCGCGTGGCGAAAAGTGGTGAAAAACCATCGGAAGCGCTGGCTCGTGCTGGTGTTGAGTACATCGAGGTTCGTTCTTTGGACGTAAACCCATTCAGCTCAATTGGTATCAATGAGCAACAAGTTCGCTTCCTCGATCTATTCTTAACTTGGAGTGTTCTATCTGACTCTGCTGAGATGGATAACTGCGAACTTGAATGCTGGCGCGATAACTGGAACAAGGTGATCTTAGAAGGTCGTCAGGTTGGTTTAGAACTCAAGATTGGTTGTGATGGCGAGAGGCTGTCTCTGCAAGATTGGGCTAAACGCGTATTCAAAGATCTTCGTGTTATCGCTGAGTTGATGGATGCTGAACAAGGTGGTCGTGCATACCAAGAAACGTGCGATACGCTTGAAACTTGGATTGATAACCCAGAGCTGACCATTTCTGGCCAGTTGCTAGAAGAGACCAAAAAATTAGGTGGCTTGGGTAAAGTGGGTTGTGCGTTAGGAAAAACGTACGCTCAGCAACACAAAGCACACCAATATAAAGTTTACTCAGCTGAGTTGATGGAAGCGGAAGTTCAACGCTCTGTGATTGCTCAGCAACAAAGTGAAGAAGCAAGCACTCAAGATTTTGACAGCTTCTTAACGGATTATTTTTCGTATTTAAAAGCATAGCGAGACTTTGGTGGAAAGGAAGCAAGCCTTATTAGGCCAGCCTAAACGCGTAAGTGGAAAATGGTTGCCAGTAGTGACTGTTGGTGTTGTCTCTAGCCTATTGGTTGGATGTGCCACGCCACCGCCAAAGCAGCAAGATAACTTGTGTAGCATCTTCAGAGAACACCCGTCGTGGTATGAAGATGCTCTCGATATGCAAGAAGAGTGGGGCACGCCGATCAACGTAGCGATGGCTTTTGTGAAACAAGAGAGTAGCTATCGTCATGATGCTCGCCCGCCTAAAGATTACATTCTTGGTTTTATTCCGTGGGGACGCGTGAGTAGTGCCTACGGTTATGCACAAGCTCAAGACCCTGCTTGGAAAGATTTCCAAAAGGCGACCAATAACGGTGGTTCAAGAACCAATTTTGATGATGCATTGATGTTCATCGGTTGGTACACCAGCGAGACGCGTCGTCAGCTTGGTATCTCACTATGGGACCCGTATAACCAATACCTGGCTTATCATGAAGGTCGTGGTGGTTATAAGCGTAAGTCATACAATAGCAAACCATCGTTGATTAAGGTGGCACGCAAAGTCGAACAGCAAGCAAAAGATTATGGATGGCAGCTTAAACAGTGTCGTAAAGAACTAGAAGACAATAGAAGTTGGTTTTTCTAAAGCCAACCGTCATGGAGAAGAGCAATGCCTTTATTAGATAGTTTCACTGTTGATCACACGCGCATGAACGCACCTGCAGTTCGTGTAGCTAAAACAATGCAAACCCCAAAAGGGGATACCATCACTGTGTTTGACCTGCGTTTTACTGCGCCAAACAAAGACATCCTATCTGAGAAAGGTATCCATACTCTAGAGCACCTTTACGCAGGATTTATGCGTAATCAATTGAACGGTTCAGATGTAGAGATTATCGATATTTCACCAATGGGCTGTCGTACTGGTTTCTACATGAGCCTAATTGGTACGCCTTCAGAGCAGCAAGTAGCAGACGGTTGGTTGGCTGCAATGCAAGATGTGCTGAAAGTTGAGAATCAAAATAAGATCCCTGAGCTGAACGAGTACCAATGTGGTACCGCGGCAATGCACTCTTTGGATGAAGCTAAAGATATCGCTAATGCGATCATCGCTGCCGGTATCTCTGTAAACAAAAATGATGAACTGGCACTGCCAGAGTCGATGCTTCAAGAGCTTAAGATCGACTAGTCATTGTTAGTTCACCTTGAATACGCTTCACTCTAGAGACAGAGCGAGTTAGATACTAAAAGGCCCGGTTCAATGAACCGGGCCTTTTTCGTCAACGTATTTTAGGACGAGACATATTTTAGGGTTAGGCAGTTGTCGCAGTGAGCTTGTGATTACTCACTTAGTTATCCCAGTCCAGCAAACCACTTTTATCCGTTAACGATCTGCGGGAACACGCGAACGAGCTTGATACGGTTCTCTTCGAGTTCGACAATTTCCATAGGATGACTCGCAACCTGAACACTCAGGTGACTTTCTGGAATGTCTTCAAGGTGTTCCAGTATTAAACCATTAAGTGTTCTTGGGCCGTTTGTAGGTAGTGTCCACTGCAGGCCTTTGTTTATGTCACGGATATTGGCGCTGCCTTCAATCAAGAAGCTGCCATCGCTTTGCGGTGTGATCTCTTCAGATAAGCTTGGTGCAATTGAGGTCGTAAACTCACCAACGATTTCTTCTAGAATATCTTCAAGGGTAACCAAGCCGTTGATATCGCCATACTCATCCACAATCAAACCTATGCGCTGTTTATTGCGCTGAAACTTAAGTAGTTGGATATTGAGTGGTGTCGCTTCAGGAATAAAGTAGATCTCATCCGCAGCACGCAACAGTGTCTCTTTATTGAATTCGTTCTTTTCAAGCATCAAGCGGTAAGCTTCTCGTAACCTAAGCATGCCAACCACTTCATCTATCTGGTCACGATATAACACAATACGCCCATGAGGGGAGTGAGTTAATTGGCGAACGATAGATTTCCAGTCATCATTGATGTCGATGCCAGTGATTTCATTTCGAGGCACCATGATGTCGTTCACGGTTACGTGTTCTAAATCTAAAATAGACACCAACATATCTTGGTGGCGCTGAGGTATAAGGCTTCCCGCTTCATTTACCACGGTTCTCAGCTCTTCAGAACTTAAGTGGTCGGTCGCATCATGGCGGGCTTTGACGCCTAAGATACGAATAAAACCGTTGGTAATGAAGTTCACCAATATCACCAATGGTGACAATACCTTCATCAGTATCATCAAAAGGATACTACTGGCGTAAGAGACACGCTCTGGAAACAGAGAGGCGATGGTTTTTGGGGTTACCTCGGCAAACACGAGGATCACGAGAGTCAGGACACCGGTCGCAATTGCGACGCCGATATCCCCGTAGATGCGCATACCAAGAATAGTCGCGATCGCAGACGCAAGAATGTTGACGAGATTGTTGCCGATGAGAATGAGGCCGATCAATCTGTCTGGGCGGTTCAGAAGTTTTTCTACGCGTTTGGCACCTTTATGACCCGTATTGGCCAAGTGCTTTAAACGGTAGCGGTTCAAGGACATCATGCCCGTTTCGGAACCAGAGAAATAACCAGAAATTACAATGAGACACGCGAGTAGCGCAAATAAGATACCCGTTGATATGTCGTCCAAAACTATTCTTTTCCTATTTGTGTATCTTGATTAATTTATGACCGAACATGGTCGAGATGTCAATTGAATCTAACGGACTCAATATTTTAAAGGCAAGGTGTGTGAGACCTTGCCTTCATATTACAGACTAATTCAGGATGATTTCCTGAACGAAGCGGCTACCGAAGTAGGCTAATGTGAGCATGCTGGCACCGGCAAGTGCGAACCAAGTGACTTTTTGTCCACGCCAACCTTTCTGATAGTGACCCCACAGAAGGATGGAGTAGATAACCCAAGCAATAAAAGACAATACAGCCTTGTGTGCTTTTCCTTGAGCAAACATATCTTGTACGAAGATAAGGCCAGTCAATAAAGTACCTGTTAATAAGCCATTACCGATCAGAATGATCTTGAAAAGCTGTCTTTCCACCATCATTAAAGGAGGTAGGTTAGGGTTTATCACTAACGCTTTTTTCTTTTTAAGTTTGTGATCTAGCCACGCAAGCTGTAGGGCGTATAGCGCACCGATAGTCAACGTCGCGTATGAGAACAAAGCCAAAGAGATGTGCAGTAGCAGCTTTGGGTCATTCTCTAGATGTTTGATGAACGTGCTTGAAAGAAAAGTGGCAGCCATTAGATTTAGAGCAGCGAAGCTATAAACAACCGGCAAGATGAACCACAAACGGGTTTTGAGCATCGCACCGCTCATGACCAAAGAGATGATTAAACTGATCAATGAAGCAACGTTCAAGATACTGAGGTTTTGGCCACTGGCATTAAAAATTAAATCGCCAAGCAACCAAGCATGGAAAGCTAAAGCAAGTAATGCGCTGATAAACACCGTTTTTACGCGGATTCCTGTTTGGTGCACGAGACCTGGAATGATCGTGGAAATCGCCATTGTATAAAGAAAGGCTGCTGCGATCGCAATAAGACTGTCCATGGTATCCATTTAAATGATTACTAATTGGAGAATTATACCTCGCATCGCTCTTTGGGGCTATGGTGAACCTCATTCAATTCCAAGTGAATAATGTCTCACATCACAAGCGTGGATGATTAACGCTCTACAACGGGTATGACTCTAATCCGCGCTAATGTATACTCACAGTAATAGTCGCAGTTTTGAGCGAAGAGAAAACTATGTTTGATAATTTAACGGATCGTCTATCCAAAACGCTGAAGAACATCAGCGGTAAAGGTCGTCTGACCGAAGACAATATAAAAGAGACGCTGCGTGAAGTACGTATGGCGCTACTTGAAGCCGACGTTGCACTGCCCGTTGTCCGCGATTTTGTTAAGCGCGTAAAAGAAGGCGCTGTGGGTGTTGAGGTTTCTAAATCTCTAACTCCTGGTCAAGAATTCATTAAGATCGTTCAAGCTGAGCTTGAAGCTGTGATGGGTGAGTCTAACGAGGCTCTTGACCTAGCAGCACAGCCGCCAGCCGTTATTTTAATGGCAGGTCTACAAGGTGCGGGTAAAACCACATCGGTAGGTAAGCTATCTAAGCTCCTGACTGAGCGTGACAAGAAGAAAGTTTTGGTTGTGTCTGCCGACGTTTACCGTCCAGCGGCAATCAAACAGCTTGAAACGTTAGCAAGCGATGTTGGCGTCGACTTCTTCCCATCTTCAGCTGATCAAAAGCCTCTTGATATTGCAAACGCTGCAATCGACCATGCGAAGAAGAAATTCTACGACGTGCTAATTGTCGATACTGCTGGTCGTTTGGCTATCGATGAAGAGATGATGGGCGAGATCAAAGAGCTTCATACTGCAATTAAACCAGTAGAGACTTTGTTCGTTGTTGATGCAATGACTGGTCAAGATGCTGCGAACACTGCAAAAGCTTTTGGTGATACGCTACCACTAACCGGTGTTATCTTGACGAAAGTTGATGGTGATGCGCGAGGTGGTGCTGCACTGTCTGTTCGTCATATCACTGGCAAGCCGATTAAATTCTTAGGTGTTGGTGAAAAGACTGACGCACTAGAACCATTCCACCCAGATCGTGTTGCTTCTCGTATCTTAGGTATGGGCGACGTACTGTCTCTTATTGAAGACCTACAGAAAAACGTTGATACCGAGAAAGCAGAGAAACTGGCTAAGAAGTTCAAAGAGAAGAAAGGCTTTGACCTTGAAGACTTCCGTGAGCAGCTTGGTCAGATGAAAAACATGGGCGGCATGATGGGCATGATGGATAAGCTTCCAGGCATGTCTCAGCTACCAGACAACGTTAAAGATAAAGTTGATGACAAGATGTTCAAGCAAATGGAAGCGATCATCAACTCTATGACAATGAAAGAACGTCAGCGTCCAGACCTAATCAAAGGCTCACGCAAAAAGCGTATTGCTGCAGGTTCTGGTACGCAGGTACAAGATGTAAACCGTATGCTTAAACAGTTCACTCAAATGCAGAAGATGATGAAGAAAATGCAGAAGGGTGGAATGAAAGGCATGATGCGCAACATGCAGGGCATGATGGGCGGCGGTGGAGGTATGGGCGGAATGGGTGGTGGTTTTAACCCGTTTGGTCGATAATCTACAAATGTAAGCTTTAGCTACGTTACTTTTCATAGTGTTAGCCGTGTCACAGAAAGTGTCCGGTTGCTATGTTGGTGAAAAAATAGCTAAAGCCCTTGCATTGCACCGGAATAAGAGTAAAATTCCGGGGCTTTAATTTGGCACGAGACCCCAAGCTATTTACTTATACTTGGGGTTAATTATTTTATTAAGAAAGCAAAGAGGACGACATGGTAACCATTCGTTTGGCACGTCACGGTGCAAAGAAGCGCCCATTTTATCAAATCGTAGTTGCGGATAGCCGTAACTCTGTAACTGGCCGTTTCATCGAGAAAGTAGGTTTCTTTAACCCTACTGCTCAAGGTCAAGAAGAAGGTCTACGTCTAGACCTAGATCGTGTTAACCACTGGGTTGGTCAAGGCGCATCTCTATCTGATCGTGTAGCTAAGCTAGTTAAAGACGCTCAAAAAGCGGCTTAATTCTTTTTTAAAGAGAAATAGCTTATGTCGATGAAGGGTAAAGAAACGATGAGCGAGCAAAATAATAGAATTGTCATGGGTAAACTTGGGTCTACCTATGGTATTCGTGGCTGGCTTAAAGTGTTCTCCTACACAGACAATGCTGAAAGCATATTTGATTACAGCCCTTGGTATTTAAACCAAAAGGGTAAGTGGGTTGAGTACAAAGTTGAGAGCTGGAAACGTCATGGCCAAGGTTATGTATGTAAGCTAGCGGGATTAGATGTTCGTGAAGACGCGCAACTGATGACTAACTTTGAAATTGCTATTGACCCTGCTTCGTTACCTGAATTGTCAGAAGATGAATTCTACTGGCGCGAATTGTTCGGTATGCAAGTTTTTACCACTAAAGGTTACGACCTTGGTGAGGTCACTGACCTATTAGAAACTGGCTCGAACGATGTTCTAGTAATTAAAGCAAATCTTAAAGATGCTTTTGGCCAAAAGGAACGGTTAGTACCGTACCTTGAAGAGCAAGTGATCAAGAAAGTTGATCGCGAAGCTCGCCGGATCGAAGTTGACTGGGATCCTGGATTCTAACTCCAAATTACAGAGCGAGAGAACACATGTGGGTTGGCATTATTAGCCTGTTTCCTGAAATGTTCCGTTCTGTTACTGATTTTGGAGTAACAGGTCAAGCGGTTAAAAAAGGTCTTTTATCTATTGAGACATGGAATCCTCGCGATTTCACTCATGATAAACATCGCACTGTTGATGATAGACCTTACGGTGGTGGTCCTGGCATGTTAATGATGGTTCAGCCTTTGCGCGATGCTATCCAAACTGCCAAGCAAGCAGCACCGGGAAAGACGAAAGTAATCTATCTTTCACCTCAAGGTCGTAAACTCGACCAGAAAGGTGTTGAAGAGTTGGCAACAAACGAGAACTTGCTTCTTATTTGTGGTCGCTATGAAGGGGTAGATGAGCGCATTATTCAATCTGAAGTCGACGAAGAATGGTCGATTGGCGATTTTGTGATGACGGGTGGCGAACTGCCAGCCATGACGTTGATTGATTCAGTCTCTCGGTTTGTTCCGGGTGTACTTGGAGATTTCGCTTCAGCAGAAGAAGATTCTTTTGCAAATGGTTTGCTAGATTGTCCCCATTATACGCGCCCTGAGGTGCTAGACGATAAAGATGTGCCATCGGTACTCAAGTCTGGAAACCATAAGGACATTCGTCGCTGGCGATTAAAACAATCGTTGGGCCGAACTTGGCTAAGAAGACCAGAGCTCCTGGAAAACCTAGCTCTGACTGACGAACAGGAACAATTACTGGCTGAATTCATTAAAGAGCAACGCTCTTAACGAAAAGCAAGCAGTAACCTATTAAATTTAGTATCAGTTTATTCTAGGAATTTATACAAATGAGCAACATCATCAAGGCTCTTGAAGAAGAGCAACTAAAATCAGACCTTCCTAAATTCGCACCAGGTGACACTGTTGTAGTTCAGGTTAAGGTAAAAGAAGGTGACCGTGAGCGTCTACAGGCTTTCGAAGGCGTTGTAATCGCTATTCGTAACCGTGGTCTACACTCTGCATTCACAGTTCGTAAGATTTCGAACGGTGAAGGCGTAGAGCGTGCGTTCCAAACTCACTCTCCAATGGTTGATAGCATCGAAGTTAAACGCCGTGGTGCAGTACGTCGTGCCAAGTTGTACTACCTACGTGAGCGTTCTGGTAAGTCAGCTCGTATTAAAGAGAAGCTTACTAAGAAGTAATTCTTTTTGCATTCTATCGATAAAAGCGGAGCCATTTGGCTCCGCTTTTTTGTGTCTGCTATTTAGAGTTTCACAGATAAGAGAACCCCAACTCACTTGTCCCTCGCTCTTGAGGATGACGGACTAAAACGAGACTCACATTTAACTGTCATTCCCTAGACTGACGAAGGAAGGAGTAGGGAATCTCTATTCGTACCATGCTATAGGCAATAAAAAAGGATTGACGTTAAACGCTAACCCTTCAAAATTTACTCGTTACTCGTTACTCGTTACTCGTTACTCGTTACTCGTTACTCGTTACTCGTTACTCGTTACTCGTTACTCGTTACTCGTTACTCGTTGCTCGCTTAGTGTGGGTCTTCTGACCAACCATCGCTATCTGACATGTCTGGTGCGCCAGCGATGCTGTTCTCTTCGTCTGCCCATTCACCGAAATCAATCATCTGACATTGCTTACTGCAAAACGGGCGGTGTGGGCTTTGTTCGCCCCATTCAACGTCGGCATTACATTGAGGGCATTTAACGATGGTGATTTTTTTCGACATAGTGATTCTTAATTAGAGGGTATTGTAAGAAAGAGTTTAGGCTCGAGTGAGGGCTCAAGCCAAACTATAAAAGGAAATTAATTAGCTGCAGACAGCCAATTCAAATTCGATGTCTTGAGTACAGGCTTGTCCTGTTTCAAAGCTCATGAACTTAACGGCAAAACGGTTTTTATGCCCGGAGATCATCGGGTAAGCACCGTATTGCATTGGAATAGAAAGGCGAAGGATATTCGCTTCATCAGCATCGCTCTGGAAGAAGCCAGCGCGAGCAATTTGCTCTTTAAAGTGACCAGTCTCTCTGGTGAGCTTTAACCATAGTGTTAGCGCTTCATACAGAGGCTGTAGGCTATCCATCCAAGCTTTGGCATCTCGCATTCTCTTATCGAGAGGAAGATGCAGCCAATAATGCAGTGCGGGTAAATCAAAGCAGCATGAGCCACCTGGTAAATTAAAGCGTTGACGTATGGCACTCAAGAAGCGGTCTTCTTTAAGTGACTGCCCAAAACGCTCCGCCTGCATCAGTTCACGATAGATGTTACTAATATCGTTGAGTAGTGAAGTCAGCATCTCTTGATCGACACCTTCAACATCTAACCAACTTTTGTAGGTTACACGCTGCTTCTCAATATCTTTTGCAAGTTCACTCTTGAGTTGGATCTGTTCGAAGATTTCAATCAGATCAAAGATGGAACGGAAAAAGAGTTGATACTGTTGAGCATCGGAAAATGTAGAAGACAAGTGCAGCTGCCTCAAGAGTGATTCAACTCTTAAGTAGATGCGTGTTTTCTCATTTAGAGGATGTTCAAATTTGTGGGTGATCATCGAGCAAACCTTCATTCAACATTATTCTATTCTGACCCATCTACAGTACTGATTGCCAGATACTTTTGATGTAAATCTGTGATTTGAGGCAAAAGTTCTTGGTTTTTAGTATGGTTTTTAATCACGTCATCTGCAACTGCTAAGCGTTGTTCTCTTGAAGCCTGTGATTTTAAAATTGATGCAACTTGTTCCCTAGAAACATTATCACGACTCATCGTACGCTCTATTTGCACTTCTGTTGGCACATCAACGATTAATACGCGATCGGCCATGCTTTGCATTTGGTTTTCAACCAATAGAGGTGCGACTAATAAACCATAAGGGGATGTGACTTTAGACAGGTCACTGTCAATTTTGTTACGGATCATGGGATGAAGCAGGTCATTGAGCCATTGTTTCTCTGTGGGATCCGAGAAGATTAACTCACGTAGCTTACTTCGGTTGAGTGCTCCATCTTCAAGTAAGATAGCCTCACCAAAATGGTCGGTAATCTGCTTTAAGCCGTCACTGCCCACTGCAACGACTTCGCGTGCAACGATATCAGCATCGACAATATCAATATTAAAATGCTCATTGAAGAGGTTAGCAACGGTGGTTTTTCCACTGGCGATACCACCGCTTAATCCGATAATGATTGCCATGGTTAAATTCCTAGTACAGAAGTGAAATACCAACCCATGATGTCGTTACCCCACATCAAACTCACCCAACCCGCAATTGCAAGGTAAGGTCCAAAGGGAAAGGCTTTATCTATGCCTTGTTGTTTCAAGCGAAGTTGAATCAATCCGAAAACTAAACCGACAAGTGAGGATAGAAGAATGATCATTGGGAGATGTTGCCAACCGAGCCACGCGCCAAGCGCAGCCAGAAGTTTGAAGTCGCCGTAACCCATGCCTTCTTTGCCTGTCAGTAGTTTGAATAACCAGTAAACAGACCATAGCGCTAGATAACCTGCCATTGCGCCAATCACAGAATCTTGAAGCGATACTGGGCTGATATTAAACAGAGCTAACGCGATACCAGACCAAACTAAAGGTAAGGTAATTTGATCTGGCAGCAGCATAGTATCGAGATCGATAAAGGTTGCGGTAATCAATGCAAACGTGAAAAAAATCAGAGCGATGGCGTAGTAACTGAAACCAAAGTGGCTCGCGACTACGGTACAAAGTATCGCCGTAAGCAGTTCGACCAATGGATAACGAGCGCTGATTGGGTTAGCACAGCTATGGCACTTGCCCTTTAAGAACAACCAACTTAATACTGGAATATTGTCGATGATTCTTAATTGGGTTTTACATTTCGGGCAGGTAGAACGAGGGATACTGAGATTGAACTTTCCCTCTGGTGCTGGAATTTTATATTGAGAGAAATACTCCGAGCACTCTTGTTGCCACTCTCGTTCCATCATTATCGGTAAACGGTGGATGACTACGTTGAGGAAGCTGCCGATAAGAAGGCTAAAAATGAAAGCTAATACGGGGAATAGCCAAGGATAGTAGTGAAATACTTCCATAGTGTCCTTTACCACTTAATCAAGGTGAGCAGAGGTTGGCTGCTCATGGGTGTTTAGTTGCTTTTAACTATCCTAACACACTCATAAGATTAAAGATCGGTAAGTACATCGCGACAACAAGTCCGCCAACTACGGTGCCTAAAAATACGATGATCAGTGGCTCTAGAATCTTACCTAGGTTATCGACGGTGTTGTCTACTTCGAACTCGTAAATGGAAGCGACTTTATTGAGCATATCATCAAGATTTCCGGACTCTTCACCAATCATCACCATCTGCAAAACCATCTCTGGGAAGGCATTGGTATTGCGCATTGCAATGTACATCGGCATGCCTGCGGAAGTTTCACGGTGAACCTCGATGATGGCCGATTCATAATGCAGGTTGCCTGCGGTTTTAGCCGTTGTTTTAAGGCTGGTTAAAATAGGAATCCCTGAACTGAAACTGGTTGAAAGTGTTCGGCTGAACTTTGCAATCGATGCCTTGGTGATGACAGCACCCAATATCGGGAAGCGTAAACCAAGGCGACTGGTTGAAAGTCGAATCGAGTAGGATCGCTGACGCAGTTGCTGAAAAGACAGAATTAGTAAACCAATACCGATGGCACTATAGAAACTATAAGCCTGCATCCAATGGGAAAGATAAAGCACTTGCTGGGTGAACCAAGGTAAGTCTGCTCCGAAACCAGAAAACATCGATTCAAATTCAGGGATGACCATGGTCAGCATTAAGTAGGAAACGGTAAGGGCGACCGCAACAACCATTGCAGGATAGATGAGCGCCTTTATAACCTTGGATTTTAGTTGCTCACTCTTTTCACGATAGGTCGCCAAGCGTTCAAATACTTGTGCAAGGTTGCCGGAGAGTTCGCCTGTCGCGACCAAGTCGGTATAGAGGTCATCAAAGTGGCGGCTTGCGGTTCGCATCGCTTTTGAAATAGGAGTGCCTGCTTCTACGCCTTTACAGATATGCGACAAGATAGATTTCATCTCAGCTTTGCGATGGTTGTCTGAGACCAGCTTGATGGCTTGCACGATCGGCACACCAGTGGCGAGCATGGTAGCCAGTTGGCGAGTCAAAATAGTGATGTCTTTGGCTTTGACTCTATGGGTTAAACGAGTGACGGCTGAAATACTTTTCTTTTTGATTTTCTTAATCTGAATATGCTGTTCTTTGAGCTTCTCTCGCACTTCTAATTCGGTGAGCGCTAAGCTCTGCCCTGATACTTTCTTGCCAGAACTATTGATTCCCTTCCAATGGTAGTTTTTTAGTTGTGACTGTTTGCTTTTACTACTCATTTTCGCTCCGTGAATTATAGGTATAGAACACGTTGTAGCTCTTGATAGCTGGTGGTGCCTTCAAGCAGTTTATCTAGCCCTGACTCTTGTAAAGTTCTCATGCCTTCTCGGCGTGCCAAGTTTTCAATGGCTAACGCGTTCGGCTTGTCTATCAGGCTGCTTTTCAGTTGGTCACTAAACGGCATGACTTCATAGATACCGACTCGCCCAGAGTATCCCTGATTACACTCATTACATCCTTGTGAGCTGGCTTTGTAGATGATTTGGCTATTGGGAATAGAGTGGCGTAGAAATATATCAGGTGAGTCATCAGCGGCTTTACAGTGGTCGCACAATCGTCTTGCCAGTCGTTGGGCGATAATCAGGCTTAATGATGAAGCGAGGTTAAAGGGTTCTATTCCCATATGAGAGAGGCGAGTCACGGTTTCTGCTGCAGAATTGGTGTGCAGTGTCGAAAGCACTAAGTGGCCTGTTTGAGAGGCTTTGATCGCGATCTCTGCGGTTTCCAAATCACGGATCTCTCCGACCATCACCACATCAGGATCTTGTCGTAAAAATGATCGCAACGCTTCAGCGAAACCAAAGCCGATCTTAGGCGTCACTTGTACTTGATTGATGCCACACAGGTTGATTTCAACAGGATCTTCGGCTGTTGAGATGTTGCGTTCTGTTGTGTTAAGAACGTGAAGGCCAGTATAAAGAGAAACCGTTTTACCGCTGCCGGTTGGACCGGTCATTAAGATCATACCTTGCGGGCGTTTCAATGCATTAAGGTAGAGTGCTTTTTGATCCTCGCTGTAACCGAGCTTATCGATATCGAGATTGGCAGCGCTGCTGTCTAAAAGACGAAGAACGATCTTTTCTCCCCATAATGTTGGCAGTGTAGATACACGCATATCAATCGCCAGTTCGTCATTTAAGCGCAGTTTGATACGACCATCTTGAGGCAAACGACGTTCGGCAATATCAAGTTTGGCGAGAATCTTCAAGCGAGCCGATAGGCGACGACTTAAATGAGAGGCGGGCTGTTGAATTTCGACAAGGATGCCATCGCAACGTAGACGTACGCGGTAGTTTTCTTCATAAGGTTCGAAGTGGATGTCCGATGCGCCTTTACGTGCTGCATCAACCAGTATCTGATTGATAAAGCGACTGACAGGGGAGTCATCTTGGCTAAGGTCTTCAATGGACGTTATCTCGTCGTCAGATATCTTAACAAGGTTAGCGAGCTCATCTTGAGTGATCTCTTTACGCTTGGAGTCTTGCCCGGAAATC
The DNA here is from genome assembly GCF_963889365.1 of Vibrio sp. OPT20. NCBI lineage: Bacteria > Pseudomonadati > Pseudomonadota > Gammaproteobacteria > Vibrionales > Vibrionaceae > Vibrio > Vibrio sp. OPT20. The sequence continues at coordinate 105,383 of NZ_CAWPOA010000031.1, forward strand.
GAACGTCCATACAGCTTTCGTATTGCGCCTTCTAGTTCAGAGTAGTTAGCGACAACTAACTCAATCTGCAATCCGGTTGCGAATCGAAAGTCATCTTCAGCTTGTAAGTCGGTCGGGTCGGCCGAGGCAAGTGTGAGAGTTGAACTAGAAACAGATATTGGGATAGTGCGATACTTGGTTATCAGTTCACGAAGCCCTAATTGCTCACACAAGGATTCATAATCCGTATCGGCTAGTTGAACTAACGGTAAACCGAAAATGGTTTTGATGTTTTTTGCTAAGGAATCGCCGCTGAACAAATCCAGAACGAGCAAAGCTTCAGGTGTCGAAACACCTGAAGCGTGTACATGTTCCGCAACGGCTTGTTCTTGAGTCAGACTAAGAAGGTTAGCCTGGCGTAGAACGGTTGGGAGGTTGGTTAGCACTTATGAGCAGCCGTTAAGGATGACGCTCCTTGCTGAGCTAACATCACATGACCAGCTATCATCGACCCTAGATAAAGAAACTGAACTGCCTTTGCCACCACCACTAGTTATTGTCACATCAATCCCGCCAGAAGTTACAGCAATAGTACCTATACTAAAGTCTGTCGCCCCAATTGCTGCTGAACTTGTAGGAGCCGCCCCACTCACTGCCAAGTAATCTTCATAATTTGTTTTGAGAGCTGTTGCCGTTGCTAATGCCGCTCCTAAAGCACCTTTTTCAACGTATTCTTGATATTTTGGGATAGCAATCGCAGATAGAACTCCGATCACTGCCACCACAATCATCAATTCAATCAGCGTAAAGCCTTTCTGATTTGTTCTTTTGTTTTTGTTATTCATTGTTCTATTCCATTGTTTAGTTTGTTTCAGCGCAAGCACTGGTTGATGGAAAGAATAAAAGTCGAGATGGGGAAGTGGAATGGTGTTCAGGTTTGGCCGCGAGTGGTTTCGTGTTTATTAGTGTGGTGTTTCATATGGCTCGCAAAATTATGCGACCAACTTAAATAAGTGATTGAAATACTGATAATTTAGGTAATAAAAAAGGCACTGTTATCAACAATGCCTTTGACGGAAATATATTTACTATTCAGTTAATTACGCTTTAAATCTCATGGATAGGTCCATCGCTTTTAGATGCTTAGTCAGTGCACCAACAGAGATGTAATCAACACCCGTTTCAGCGAACTCTGCGATAGTGTCGAGAGTGACGTTACCTGAGTTTTCTAATGCAGCACGGCCCGCATTGATTTTAACCGCTTCACGCATCATGTCTGTGGTGAAGTTGTCTAGCATGATGATGTCTGCGCCAGCGCTGATCGCTTGCTCTAGCTCTGCTAGGCTTTCCGTTTCAACTTCCACTGGCTTACCCGGGTTAAGCTCTTTTGCTGTCGAGATAGCTTTTTCAATACCACCACAGGCGATGATGTGGTTTTCTTTGATTAGGTAAGCATCGAAAACACCGATACGGTGGTTGAAACCGCCACCACAAGCGACAGCGTATTTTAATGCGCTGCGAAGGCCAGGAATTGTTTTACGAGTGTCTAACAGGCGGCATTCGGTGTGCTTAACTTTGTCTGCGTAGATCGCTGTTGTTGTCGCACAGCCAGATAGCGTTTGAATGAAGTTCATGGCATTACGCTCACCGGTTAATAGCGCACGTGCTGGGCCAGTTAAGCTACAAAGCGTTTGGTTTGGTTCAACCTTGTCGCCATCTTCTACGTTCCACTCGATAGTCACCTCACCGCCCAATTGCTTAAACACTTCATCAGCCCAAGCTTTACCACAGAACACACCGTGCTCACGGGTAATGATGGTAGCGCTGTTGATTGCGTCTGCTGGGATTAGACTTGCCGTAATATCAGCCGCTGGATCTAACGTTCCGCCTAGATCTTCTTTGATGGTCTCAGCCACTGAGCGAGTGATCTCTAGAGGCAGTTGCTCTTTTAAGTAGTCAAGGCGTTGGTGGCTGTTATGTGTGTTTTTCATCGCAAATCTAATCTTGAAAGGGAGTGGGAATGGAATGATACTCTTGCTTAACTTCAAATTAAAGAGGCTAGCGTGACTGCTCTATGGGTAAGGTCACATCTTATTGTGCTAGCAGAAAAGAAAGTGAGACCAAGATGACGATCAGCTCCAACGGATGGTATGACAACGCTCGGCATGTTCCTTCCCCGTATTTTGATGTTAGACCTAGTGTCTGCGATATCTCTCTGCTGGTGGTTCACAACATTAGTTTACCTCCGGGGCAATTTGGTGGGCCTTACATCGAACAGTTTTTTACGGGCAAACTTGACCCAGAAGAACACCCGTTTTTTCAAGTGATTCACCAAATGGGTGTGTCTGCACACTGCTTGATTCGTCGTGATGGTGAGGTTGTGCAGTTTGTTTCGTTCCTTGATAGAGCTTGGCACGCTGGCCAGTCCAGCTTTGCAGGCCGTGAAAGGTGTAATGATTACTCGATTGGTATTGAACTGGAAGGCAGTGACTTTGTGGCTTACACCGAGCAGCAGTATCAAGCGCTTACCCAATTAACGGAAACACTGGTATCGAGCTTCCCTCAAATTACCACTGAACGAATCACAGGCCACCAATATATTGCGCCTCTGCGCAAAACCGATCCTGGTTTGGTTTTCGACTGGCAGAAATTTAAAGAAAAGCTCAAGGGCTAACCCTCAACTTTAGATAGCCTTACTGCTGTTAGGCGTTGAATAGTCAACGCCTGGCATAATGACTTGTGAATTTTTGTTGTTGCTATGTAAAGAAAGTGGTGGAGAGGAGAGCATCAATAAATCGAGAGTGTGACGAGCTTATCAAACGCTAATTTATTAAAACTTATGAACAGAATTTCCATCCTAAATGTGCGCTTGGTTTGATTTTTAAACAAGTGGCACTAATCTTTCTGAAACAATTCATTTTTATCCTGAAACTTTCTAGCACGAAACCTCCCCAAAAGTATTACCCCTGTAAATGGTAAGACCAATTTGGTTGCTGTTTTAAATTTCATTTGTTAAATCATGGTTAATTCATGCTGTGTTCTATGATGCAGGTCAATTTTGCACTGGACAGTGGCGTTTTAATTATGTTAATTTCTGCCCAACTTAAAATTGGTATTACCAATTGTCAGCGAAGAAAAAGAAGAACAACAAACTATGGCTTATCAAAGGATTCGTCAGCCAAAACTCTCGGACGTCATCGAACAAGAGTTAGAAAGGTTGATAGTGGAAGGAACACTGGCTCCAGGGCAGCAGTTGCCGCCTGAGCGCGAACTAGCGAAACAGTTCGATGTGTCTCGTCCTTCAATCCGAGAAGCGATACAACGTTTAGAAGCAAAACGCTTGCTTACTCGCCGTCAAGGTGGAGGTACGTTTGTTAGCGAAAATATCTGGAAAAGCTTTTCAGATCCTTTGCTTAATTTGTTGTCGTCCCATTCTGAAACCCAACTAGACTTGTTGGAATCGCGTCATGCGATGGAAGGGATTTCGGCTTACTTTGCGGCATTGCGTGGCACTGATGAAGACTTTGCTCGAATTCAAGCATGCCAAGAAAAAATTCACGGCGCGCAAGATAAGGGTGATATTGAAGCCGAATCTGCAGCAGTGATGGCTTTTCTTATTGCTTTAACAGAGGCAGCGCACAATGTGGTGTTATTACACATTGTTCGTAGTTTGGCTCCGTTACTCGAACAAAATGTCTTAGAAAATTTAAAGCTGTTGCATCGTCGTAAAGACGTTGTGGAGAAAGTGAGTATACATCGAGCTAACATTGTAGATGCGATCGTTTCAGGGCAGCCAGAACAGGCGCGTGAAATGTCACATTCTCATTTAGCTTACATCGAAGAAACATTGATGGATTTGACCAAAGAAGAATCGCGCCGCGAACGTTCTTTACGTCGAATTCAACAGGGTAAATAGCCGTAATACTTCGGCTATTTACGTGTTTAGTAGAATCCAACTAACAAAAAGGATAGATCGCCATGTCTGACATGAAGCATGACGTTGATGCTCTGGAAACTCAAGATTGGTTAGAAGCTCTTGAGTCAGTAGTACGTGAAGAAGGTGTAGAACGTGCACAGTTTTTACTAGAACAAGTTCTAGATAAAGCGCGTTTAGATGGTGTTGATATGGCTACAGGCATCAACACAAACTACATCAACACAATTCCAGCAGCACAAGAGCCAGCTTACCCTGGTGACGTAACTCTTGAGCGTCGTATTCGTTCGATTATTCGCTGGAACGCAATCATGATTGTATTGCGTGCTTCTAAGAAAGACCTAGACCTTGGTGGTCACATGGCTTCTTACCAGTCAGCTGCAGCGTTCTACGAAGTATGTTTCAACCACTTCTTCCGTGCTCCAAATGAGACGGACGGTGGCGATCTAGTTTATTACCAAGGTCACATCTCTCCAGGTATCTACTCTCGTGCATTCGTTGAAGGTCGTCTAACTGAAGAACAGCTAGATAACTTCCGTCAAGAAGTTGATGGTAAAGGTATCCCTTCTTACCCGCACCCGAAACTGATGCCTGAGTTCTGGCAGTTCCCTACTGTATCTATGGGTCTTGGTCCGATCTCTGCGATCTACCAAGCGCGCTTCCTTAAGTACCTTGACGGCCGTGGCCTGAAAGAAACTTCAGCGCAACGCGTATACGCGTTCCTAGGTGACGGTGAGATGGATGAGCCAGAATCACGTGGTGCTATCTCTTTCGCTGCGCGTGAGAAGCTAGACAACCTATGTTTCCTAATCAACTGTAACCTACAGCGTCTAGACGGCCCTGTAATGGGTAACGGTAGCATCATCCAAGAACTTGAAGGCCTATTTAAAGGCGCAGGTTGGAACGTTGTTAAAGTTATCTGGGGTAGCAACTGGGATTCACTACTGGCTAAAGACACGACTGGTAAGCTTCTTCAACTAATGAACGAAACTATCGATGGTGACTACCAGACATTCAAATCTAAAGATGGCGCATACGTACGTGAGCACTTCTTTGGTAAGTACCCAGAAACAGCTGCACTCGTTGCAGACATGACTGATGACGAAATCTTCGCTCTTAAGCGCGGTGGTCATGATTCTTCTAAACTGTTTGCTGCATTTAACAATGCACAAGAGACAAACGGTAAGCCAACTGTAATCCTAGCTAAGACTGTTAAAGGTTACGGCATGGGTGATGCGGCTGAAGGTAAGAACATTGCACACGGTGTTAAGAAAATGGACATGACTCATGTTCAACACCTACGTGATCGCCTAGGCCTAGAAGACCTTCTTTCTGATGAGAAAATCACAGAGCTTCCTTACCTGAAGTTAGAAGAAGGCACGCCTGAGTACGAATACATGCACGCTCGTCGTAACGCTCTTCACGGTTACACGCCTGCACGTCTTCCTAAGTTTACTCAAGAGTTCAAGGTTCCTGAGCTAGACGCATTCGCACCTCTACTAGGTGAGCAGAAGCGTGATATCTCTACAACTATGGCTTATGTACGTACGCTAAACATCCTTCTTAAAGATAAGAACATTGGTAAGAACATTGTTCCTATCATCTGTGATGAAGCTCGTACATTCGGTATGGAAGGTCTATTCCGTCAGGTTGGTATCTACAACCCACACGGTCAAGAATACACACCTGAAGATAAAGGCATCGTTTCTTACTACAAAGAAGCAACGTCTGGTCAAGTTCTTCAAGAAGGTATCAACGAACTAGGTTCTATGGCTTCATGGGTTGCTGCTGCAACTTCATACAGCACAAACGATCTACCGATGATCCCGTTCTACATCTACTACTCAATGTTCGGTTTCCAACGTATTGGCGACATGGCTTGGTTAGCAGGCGACCAACAAGCTCGTGGCTTCCTACTAGGTGCTACTGCAGGTCGTACAACACTGAATGGTGAAGGTCTACAGCACGAAGATGGTCACTCGCACATTCAAGCGAACACGATCCCTAACTGTATCTCTTACGACCCAACGTTTGCTTACGAGCTAGCGGTTATCATGCAAGACGGTATCCGTCGCATGTACGGTGAGAACCAAGAGAACGTTTACTACTACCTAACAGTAATGAACGAGAACTACGCAATGCCAGCAATGCCAGAAGGCGCTGAAGAAGGCATTCGTAAGGGTATCTACAAGCTTGAATCTCACGCTGGTGCTAAGGGCAAAGTTCAACTAATGAGCTCTGGTACTATCATGAACGAAGCGCGTAAAGCCGCTGAAATTCTAAGCGAAGAGTACGGCGTAGCATCTGACGTATTCTCTGTAACGTCGTTCAACGAACTAACTCGTGACGGCCAAGCGGTAGAGCGTGACAACATGCTTCACCCAGAAGCTGAAGAGAAAGTACCGTACATCACGACTGTTCTTGGTAAAGAACCTGCAATCGCAGTGACTGACTACATGAAGAACTACGCTGAGCAAGTACGTGCGTACATGCCAACTGAGTCTTACAAAGTACTTGGTACAGATGGTTTCGGCCGTTCTGACAGCCGTGCAAACCTACGTCGTCACTTCGAAGTTAACGCTGGCTACATCGTAGTTGCAGCTCTAACTGAACTGGCTAAACGTGGTGATATCGAGAAGTCTGTTGTTGCTGAAGCAATTGCTAAGTTCGATATCGACACTGAAAAAACTAACCCGCAATACGCATAAGACTGGCATTAAGGTAGGTAAATACAATGACAATCGAAATTAATGTACCAGACATCGGTGCTGACGAGGTTGAAGTAACTGAGATTCTTGTAAACGTTGGCGACAAGGTTGAAGAAGAGCAGTCACTGATCACTGTTGAAGGCGACAAAGCTTCAATGGAAGTTCCTGCGTCTCAAGCGGGTATCGTTAAAGAAATCAAGATTTCAGAAGGTGATTCTGTTTCTACTGGTTCTCTTATCATGATCTTCGAAGCGGAAGGTGCTGCAGCAGCACCGGCTGCTCCAGCAGTTGAAGCGGCGGCACCAGTTGCAGCTGCTCCTGCAGCAGCTGAGCTTAAAGAAGTTCACGTTCCTGATATCGGCGGTGATGAAGTTGAAGTAACTGAAATCATGGTAGCTATTGGCGACGCAGTAGAAGAAGAGCAATCTCTTCTTACTGTTGAAGGTGACAAGGCTTCAATGGAAGTTCCTGCACCATTCGCTGGTATCGTTAAAGAAATCAAGATCGCTTCTGGTGATTCAGTATCTACTGGTTCTCTAGTAATGGTATTTGAAGTGGCAGGTTCTGGCGCTCCAGTTGCAGCAGCTCCTGCTCCAGCGGCAGCACCAGTTGCAGCGGCTCCAGCAGCATCTGCTGAGAAAGAAGTGAACGTTCCTGATATCGGTGGCGACGAAGTAGAAGTTACTGAAATCATGGTAGCGGTTGGCGATACAGTAGAAGAAGAGCAATCTCTAATTACTGTTGAAGGCGACAAAGCTTCAATGGAAGTGCCTGCACCATTCGCTGGTACAGTAAAAGAAATCAAGATTGCAGCTGGCGACAAAGTGTCAACAGGCTCTTCAATCATGACTTTCGTTGTTGAAGGCGCAGCTCCAGTAGCAGTAGCGGCTTCAGCTCCAGCACAAGCAGCAGCTCCGGCAGCAGCACCTGCACCTAAAGCAGAAGCAGTAGCTCCAGCAGCTGGCGACTTCCAAGAGAACGGTGACTACGCGCACGCTTCTCCAGTTGTTCGTCGTCTTGCTCGCGAATTTGGCGTTAACCTTTCTAAGGTTAAAGGTACTGGTCGTAAGAGCCGTATCCTTAAAGAAGACGTTCAGTCTTACGTTAAAGATGCACTTAAGCGTCTAGAGTCTGGTGCTGCAGCATCTGGCAAAGGCGGCGACGGTTCTGCTCTTGGTCTACTACCGTGGCCAAAAGTTGACTTCAGCAAGTTCGGCGAAACTGAAGTTCAGAAGCTTTCTAAGATTAAGAAGATCTCTGGCGCTAACCTGCACCGTAACTGGGTAATGATCCCGCACGTTACACAGTGGGACAACGCAGATATCACTGAGCTAGAAGCATTCCGTAAAGAACAGAATGCAATCGAAGCGAAGAAAGACACTGGCATGAAGATCACTCCACTTGTGTTCATCATGAAAGCTGTTGCTAAAGCGCTAGAAGCATTCCCTGCATTCAACTCGTCTCTATCTGACGATGGCGAAAGCATCATTCTTAAGAAGTACGTAAACGTGGGTATCGCAGTTGATACACCAAACGGCCTAGTTGTTCCTGTTTTCAAAGACGTGAACAAGAAAGGTATTTACGAGCTATCTGAAGAACTAATGGTTGTTTCTAAGAAAGCACGCTCTGGTAAGCTAACAGCAGCAGACATGCAAGGCGGTTGTTTCACAATCTCTAGCCTTGGTGGTATTGGCGGTACTGCATTTACTCCAATCGTAAATGCTCCAGAAGTAGGTATCCTAGGTGTATCTAAGTCTGAGATTAAGCCAGTTTGGAATGGTAAAGAGTTCCAACCACGTCTACAGCTTCCACTGTCTCTATCATACGATCACCGCGTGATCGATGGTGCTGAAGGTGCACGCTTCATTACTTTCCTAAACAGCGCACTATCTGACATTCGTCGTCTAGTACTGTAATTGAGAAAGTAATTATTAAGGTGACTTTCGGGTCACCTTAATTCTTTATATAAAGACTATTTTTAGAGAACAGTTTCCGGCATTTCTCATAAACTGCGGGGGAATTGTTGTCTAGCTCACAGGCTAACTTAAAGCTACTTTCACACTGTTAACATCTCTGTAAAATGTTTCCTGTTTGAAAGCCCAATAATTTTAAGAACATCTACTCAGCCTGTTAGGGATAATGACTACAAGAGGTCACAATGAGCAAAGAAATTAAAGCCCAAGTTGTTGTACTTGGTTCAGGTCCTGCTGGCTACTCAGCGGCATTCCGTTGTGCGGATTTAGGTCTAGAAACAGTACTAGTTGAACGTTACAGCACTCTTGGTGGTGTATGTCTAAACGTTGGTTGTATTCCATCAAAAGCACTTCTTCACGTATCTAAAGTAATTGAAGAAGCAAAAGCGATGGCAGAGCACGGCGTTGTATTCGGCGAGCCACAAACGGACATCAACAAAGTTCGTATCTGGAAAGACAAAGTAGTTGATCAACTGACTGGCGGTCTTGGCGGTATGGCTAAGATGCGTAATGTTACTGTTGTTAACGGTTTCGGTAAGTTTACTGGTCCTAACAGCATCGAAGTTGTTGGCGAAGAAACGACAACAATTAACTTTGATAATGCAATCATTGCAGCGGGTTCTCGCCCAATCAAACTTCCTTTCATCCCACATGAAGACCCACGTATTTGGGATTCTACGGATGCACTAGAACTAAACGAAGTACCAGAAAAACTGCTTATCATGGGCGGCGGTATCATCGGTCTTGAGATGGGTACGGTTTACCACTCTCTAGGTTCTAAAGTTGAAGTTGTTGAGATGTTCGATCAAGTTATCCCTGCTGCGGATAAAGACATCGTTAAAGTCTTCACTAAACGCATCAAGAACAAGTTCAAGCTAATGCTTGAAACTAAAGTGACTGCTGTTGAAGCGAAAGAAGACGGTATCTACGTATCAATGGAAGGCAAAAAAGCACCAGCTGAAGCTGAGCGCTACGATGCTGTTCTTGTTGCTATCGGTCGTGTTCCAAACGGTGCACTTATCGACGCTGAAAAAGCGGGTATCGAAGTTGATGAGCGTGGCTTCATCAATGTTGATAAGCAAATGCGTACTAACGTTCCTCACATCCACGCGATCGGTGACGTTGTTGGTCAACCAATGCTTGCTCACAAAGGTGTGCATGAAGGTCACGTAGCTGCTGAAGTTATCTCTGGTAAGAAGCACTACTTCGATCCTAAAGTAATTCCATCAATTGCGTACACTGAGCCAGAAGTTGCTTGGGTAGGTAAGACTGAGAAAGAAGCGAAAGCGGAAGGCCTGAACTACGAAGTTGCTACTTTCCCTTGGGCTGCTTCTGGTCGTGCAATCGCTTCAGACTGTGCTGACGGTATGACTAAGATGATCTTCGATAAAGATACTCATCGCGTAATCGGTGGTGCTGTTGTTGGTACTAACGGTGGTGAACTTCTTGGCGAAATCGGCCTAGCAATCGAAATGGGTTGTGATGCAGAAGATATCGCTCTTACTATCCACGCTCACCCAACTCTACACGAGTCTGTTGGTCTAGCTGCGGAAGTATTCGAAGGTTCAATCACTGACCTTCCAAACAAAAAAGCAGTAAAAAAGAAGAAGTAATTCTTCTTTAGCCACTCGCTAATGTTTTTAAAAGCCGCTGATTCGTCAGCGGTTTTTTTATGTCTGAAGTAAGGAACAGGAACGTTTCACTCCGAGATGCGAGTACGCTTCGCTTCGGGATGCGAAGAGCCATTCCATTCTACAAAAAAAGGGTTGACCGATTAGGCCAACCCTTAAATTATTTACTCGAATCTACTTATAAATGCACAGCATGTTCAAGTAGCTATCCGTTAAGCTTGAAAGCTCTTCTGGCGTTTCTACACGTTTCGCTTGAATGAACAGCGAGTAGCAGATGCCGTGGAATAGGTTCGCTAGATGTTTAGGATCGTGATCGTCGCAAACTTCGCCGCGTTCAATCGCTTTGCTAAACATGTTTTGTACTAACATTTGGTTAGTGCGGTTGGTGGTTACGAATAGAGGCCATACTTCATCACGAGTCGAAGCGCTCCATTCAAACCATACGTTCAACCAATGGCTATCGTGAGCCACTAACGTCACCATTTCAGTCGCAATATTATGTAGGTTTTGTTTTGCGTGAATATCCAGATCGATATTGTCTGAAAGGAAGTTAGAGAATTGGCGTACAACGTGATTTAGTACTTCATCAACCAGATCTTCACGGGTCGGGAAGTAGTTAAATACGGTTGCTACAGACACCTGAGCGATGTCTGCAATATCAGCGTGTCCACCACGACCAATACCGCGGCGAGAGAATACCTCAAGAGCGATTTCCATCAATTGAAGTTTTCTTTTTAAAGGTGAAAGCCTAGTTCTAGGTCTCTTAGATATTGAGTCCATTTTATTTTCCTTGCCAACGAAATTTTTATATTAATGATTTTATTATTATTTAAGCCAAGATGAGTGTAATGGTGCATATGCGAATGGTCAATCCTTTGAGCTTGTTTTATAGACAGTTACATCAAACTTGATACATAAAGCGTGATCAGGATTGATGTGAAAGGAAGCGAGTATTGGATAGGGCATCAGCGCACATTTAATTGAGAATCTCACAGTAAATTAGAACCATAAGGTGGTGTGGGTATTTGAGCAGTGCTAGACTTACTCACAAAATTGAGCGACACAACTGACGAAACTGTCAACATTCGTCGCAATCACCAAATAAAATGAGAGCAGTATGAAGCATACAGTTGAAGTCATGATCTCTGAGCAAGAAGTTCAGGATCGAGTGAACGTACTAGGCAAGCAGATCACGGAGCACTACAAAGGCAGTGAAGATCTAGTTTTAGTTGGCTTATTACGTGGATCTTTTGTCTTTATGGCGGATCTTGCTCGTGCTATCGATTTAACTCACCAAGTTGATTTCATGACCGCGTCTAGCTACGGCAACGGCATGGAAAGCTCACGTGATGTTCGTATTTTGAAAGACCTTGATGATGATATCCAAGGTAAAGATGTTCTGCTTGTAGAAGACATTATCGATACAGGTAACACACTGACTAAAGTGAAAGAGATTTTGAGCCTACGTGGCCCTAAATCTATCGAAATCTGTACGTTATTAGACAAGCCTTCTCGCCGTGAAGTGATTGTCGATACAAAGTGGATTGGTTTTGAAATTCCTGACGAGTTCGTTGTTGGTGTTGGTATCGACTACGCACAAAAATATCGTCACCTACCGTACATCGGTAAAGTAGTACCTCAAGAGTAATCACTGTTCTGTGAAGAAAAACAAAAAAGGCTCGCACAATGCGAGCCTTTCTTATATCTACTGGTTAGATGTTAAAGGTTAACCAAGAGTTGGAGACGATAGGATTTTTTCAAGCGCTTCTAAGTGACTATTTTCTAACGTGTCATTACTTGAACAACGAACGCCAAGGTCTTGTAGCTTGCCGTTACCAATACCATAAACTACGCCGTGGATTTCAATATCTTGTCCACGTTCCCATGCGGTTTGCATGATGGTTGAGTTACCAAGGTTGTAGACTTGCTCTGCAACGTTAATTTCGCACAACTTGTCACCCCATTGTTCACGAGGTAGAGATTCAATTTGCTTACGGTACTTAAGGTAGTTATCGCGAATGTGGAGTAGCCAGTTGTTGATAAGGCCAAGTTTAGGGTTATCAATCGCTGCATTAACACCACCACAGCCATAGTGACCGCATACAATGATGTGTTTAACTTTGAGTACGTCAACGGCGTATTGCACAACGGATAAGCAGTTGAGATCGGTATGAACCACTTGGTTTGCTACATTTCGATGAACAAATAGTTCGCCAGAATACAAACCAGTGAGACGCTCGGCCGGTACTCGGCTATCAGAGCAGCCAATCCATAGAAAGCCAGGGCTTTGCCCTTCTTCAAGCGTTGTAAAATACTCAGGTCTTTGAGATCGAATTTCTTCAGACCATTTAGAGTTGTTTTCAAAAAGCTGTTTAATCTCTGGCATTTTGCGTCTTACATCCCTTCATTAAGAATTGTAACTATACACAATGTTACAAATTCAATCCCGTAAAAACTGCGTCAACACGTACTCATCTGACGTGTTCTAGTCGTTAAGATCATTAACTTAGCACAGAAACTACTATCTGGTTATAAGTCATGAATAATGTGATTGAATTAACACTTTCTGTCTGATTAACTCATTTGTTAAAGTGATAAGGTTTGTCATTTTCATCATCAGGAAGGTGTGTTTTGTTTGGAAGTCGTTTTGCGGATATCAGTCTCAAAGGAGACATGTTTGGTGGTGTCACCACAGCCATCATTTCATTGCCTTTAGCGTTGGCATTTGGTGTTGCGTCTGGTGCGGGCGCGGAAGCTGGCCTTTGGGGCGCCATCATGGTTGGCCTATTTGCCGCACTGTTTGGCGGCTCAAGCAGCTTAATATCAGAGCCTACCGGGCCGATGACGGTGATCATGACAGCAGTGATGACAAGCATGGTGGCCAAATATCCTGAAACCGGAATGGCAATGACCTTTACCGTGGTCATGATGGCGGGTGCTTTTCAGATATTACTTGGTACCTTAAAGCTTGGAAAATACGTTACTTTGATGCCATATAGCGTGATTTCTGGGTTTATGTCGGGTATCGGCGTTATTCTGATTATCTTGCAGTTATCACCATTGTTAGGACATGCGGCTCCATCTGGCGGGGTGATGGGCACGCTTTCCGCATTGCCTGATACGTTAGCCCATCTGAAAATAAGCGAACTGTTTTTAGGGGCATTAACACTCGGTATTCTGTTTGGTTTTCCGGCTAAATATCGTAAGTATGTGCCCGCTCAACTGGTTGCTTTGGTTGCTGTCACCCTTTTATCCGTCATTATTTTTGATACCGACTCTATCCGCCGTATCGGTGAGATCCCCGCTGGTTTACCCTCTCTCGTTATTCCGACAATCAGTTCTGAACAATTTACGACCATGGTTATTGATGCCTTGGTGCTGGGTACTCTTGGTTGTATTGATACGCTTTTGACTGCGGTTATCGGAGATTCACTGACTCGTAAAGAGCATGATTCAGACAAAGAACTTCGTGGCCAAGGCATCGCGAATATGATCTCTGGTCTGTTTGGTGCGCTACCCGGTGCGGGCGCAACCATGGGTACCGTAACCAATATTCAGGTGGGTGCTCGCTCTCCACTTTCTGGTGTTATTCGAGCCTTAGTTTTGGCATTTGTGGTATTGGTTGCGGGTGGCTTAACCGAACCAATCCCTATGGCGGTATTGGCTGGCATTGCGATGTATGTTGGTTTCAATATTCTTGACTGGAGCTTTATCCAGCGAGCACACAAGGTGAGTTATGCCGGCATGGGTGTAATGTACGGCGTTATGCTGTTGACTGTATTCGTGGACTTGATTATTGCTGTCGGACTGGGTGTTTTTATCTCGAATATCCTAATTATTGAAAGATTGAGCCGAGAGCAAGCTAGACAAGTTAAGGCGATCAGTGATGGTGATGATGAAGACGATATCCCATTGACCGATAGCGAACGTCAGCTACTGGATAGTGCCAATGGTAAAGTGCTGTTCTTTTACCTTTCTGGGCCGATGATATTCAGTGTTTCAAAGGCGATTTCACGTCAGCACTCTAGTATCTCTGATTACGAAGCGATGATTCTAGATCTGACAGATGTACCTATGATTGATGTGACGGTTGGGCTTGCACTAGAAAATGCGATTAAAGATGCGTTGGATGCGCAGTGTGAAGTGTACTTACTGTGTCCGAATGAGAATACTCGTCAGCAGCTAGAGAAATTCCATGTGATTGACCTTGTGCCGGAATCCAATACTTATCGATTCAGATATGAAGCTTTGACAGCTGCAACAAGCTATGTTGATAGAGATGAACATCAATTTGAGTCAGTCTAATTTTCAGCAATAATCTGACATGAATCAGTTATAGACGCCAAATCTAGTATTGGTGATTAATGCCGTCAAGTGAATAACTTAACGGCATTTTTATGTTTACTGAACACTGAACTGGTCTTTACGTCGCTAATATTCTTGTTCGCTTTCGAAAGAAACCCTCACTCGGTATTTGTATTAATCGTTAATCAACGATAAACTTGTTTGCAAAATGGCCGAGTAAACAAGTTTGGGTTAGTTTTCTGCTAGCTCGTTTTAAGCAATTACTCTCTTCCTCAAGCTTGGTCATCAACATCTTATCTATAGCAAATGGCAGTCTATCTCTATGTATGCATTAGAAATTGAGCAATTAAGAAAAACTTATGCAGGGGGCTTTGAGGCTCTTAAAGGCGTTAGTTTACAAGTAGAAAAAGGCGATTTTTACGCTCTGCTTGGTCCAAATGGTGCAGGTAAATCAACCACCATTGGTGTTATTTCTTCACTGGTTAACAAAACTTCAGGCAAGGTCAAAGTGTTCGGCTACGACATTGATACCGATCTGGAGTTGGCGAAACAGAACTTAGGTCTAGTGCCTCAAGAGTTTAACTTTAACCCGTTCGAAACCGTTGAGCAGATCGTACTACAACAAGCGGGTTATTACGGTGTGCCAAAAGCATTGGCGAAAGAGCGAGCGAAAAAATACTTATCTCAGCTCGATTTGTGGGAAAAGCGTGGCGAACGTGCACGTAACTTGTCTGGTGGTATGAAGCGTCGTTTGATGATCGCACGTGCGCTGATGCATGAGCCTCATTTGTTGATTCTTGATGAGCCAACGGCGGGCGTTGATATTGAACTGCGTCGTTCAATGTGGGGGTTTCTGAAGGAGATCAATGAGAAGCAGGGCATTACTATTATCTTGACGACGCACTACCTAGAAGAAGCGGAAATGCTGTGTCGTAACATTGGTATCATCAACCGTGGTGAGCTGATCGAGAATACAACAATGAAGTCGCTGCTGGGTAAGTTGAGTGCAGAGACCTTTATTCTTGATCTTGAAGAGGGCGCCACTGAACCTAAACTTGAAGGTGTGAATAGCCAAGTGATGGTTAATGGTTCGCTAGAAATCGAAATCGACAAGAACCTAGGTTTGAATACCATCTTTGCTCAATTGAGTGAACAGCAGGTGAAAGTCCTCTCTATGCGTAACAAAGCAAACCGTTTAGAAGAGCTATTTGTGAGTATTGTCCGTGAGGGGAGTAAATAATATGTACAGCCTATATTGGACCGCTTTCTGTAGCTTGTTGACCAAAGAGATCAATCGCTTTACTCGTATCTGGGTACAAACACTTGTCCCGCCTGCGATTACCATGACGCTGTATTTCATCATCTTTGGCAATCTTATCGGTGCGCGTATTGGTGAAATGAACGGCTTTAGCTACATGGAATACATTGTTCCCGGCCTGATCATGATGTCGGTGATCACTAACTCATATTCCAACGTTGCTTCGTCGTTTTTTAGTGCCAAATTCCAGAAGAACATTGAAGAGCTACTTGTAGCGCCAGTTCCTAACTACGTGATTATTGCTGGTTTCGTAATGGGCGGTGTGGTGCGTGGCTTGTTAGTGGGTACCATAGTCACATTCGTATCGCTTTTCTTTGTCGATCTGCAAGTTGACCATTGGGGCGTGATTATTGCGACAGTATTTCTAACGTCGGTTGTGTTCGCTCTGGGCGGCTTAATCAACGCTGTTTTTGCACGCACGTTTGACGATATCTCTATTATCCCGACCTTTATCTTAACGCCGCTGACGTACCTTGGCGGTGTGTTTTACTCGATCAGTCTATTGCCTGAATTTTGGCAAGGTGTGTCGAAACTGAACCCAATTGTGTACATGGTTAACGCGTTCAGATATGGCTTCTTGGGAGTGTCTGATGTGGGTATTGTAACGTCATTTGGTGTATTGGGTGTGTTTATCGTAGCGCTGTATGGCGTTGCACACTATCTAGTGACTAAGGGGATTGGCTTACGTAGCTAACCTTTGGTTAATCTAAGTAACAGGTAAAGAAAAAGGTCGATATAACATCGACCTTTTTTATGTTTTGCATTAAGAGCAGAAGCCGACTATTCAGCCGTTTCTTCTTTTAACTCTTCTTTTGTTTCCGTAACCAAATCTAGAACTTGGTTATCGATAAGACGCGTCTTACCTAGGAAAGCTGACATCAGAATCACAGCTTGAGTCGTTTCTGACGTGATCGCTTGCAGCGTTTTCGCATCACAGATAAAGATCTCATCTGGTTGTAAGTCAGCTGCGCGTAGCTGGTCTGTCGCATCTTCAATCACTGACGCGTAATCATCGCGGCCACCACGAATAGCGCTGCTGATCCAACGCATAGTGCGCGCTAGAACTGGAGCTCGTTGACGCTCGTCAATAGTTAGGTTGCTATTGCGAGAGCTCATTGCCAAGCCATCCATTTCACGAACGGTCGCTACGCCGACAACTTCAATGTCTAACGCTAAATCTGTTGTCATCTGGCGAATAACAGCAAGTTGCTGAAAGTCTTTCTCACCGAAGCATGCAAAGTTTGGCTGAACGATATTAAACAGTTTAGCGACAATCGTTGATACGCCGCGGAAGTGACCTGGACGAGACGCGCCTTCAAGCATGTGAGATATGCCTGGAACTTCAACAAACGTCTGTTTATCTAATCCATCTGGATACATGACTTCTGGTGTTGGTGTAAACACGAGCTCAACACCTTCGGCTGTTAACCTACTTAAATCAGCTTCTAACGTACGAGGATAGTTGTTCAAGTCATCAGTACGATCAAACTGCATTGGGTTAACAAAGATGCTTACCACAACAATATCAGCCAGTTCACGAGCTTTCTTGACCAGAGTCAGGTGACCTTCATGCAGGTTTCCCATTGTCGGGACAAAAGCAACCGTACGTCCATCTCGCTTAAACTGTTTAATCTGCTCACGAAGAGCCGCTATTTCAGCAAAAGTTTGCATAGTTACTCCTAAGCGATTGTATGAGCATCATCAGGGAAACGTGCGCTCTCTACTTCTTCTTTGTATAGAGCGACGGCTTTACGCATATCACCTGTTTCAGCTAGGAAATTCTTAGAGAATTTCGGCATGTAGTTCGCAGAAATACCGAACATGTCATGCATAACCAAGATCTGACCATCGGTAACATTACCTGCGCCGATACCGATAACGGGTACGTCACAAGCTTCTGTAATTCGTTTTGCCAATGAAGCGGGCACACATTCAAGGAGAACGATTTGAGCACCTGCGTTTTGCAGTGCTAGAGCGTCAGCAACCATTTTGTCGGCTTGCTCGTCGTCACGACCTTGCACTTTGTAACCACCAAAAATGTTCACAGACTGAGGCGTTAAGCCTAAGTGTGCACATACTGGTACTGCACGTTCTGTTAGCATCTTCACAGTATCAACCAACCAGCTTCCGCCTTCGATTTTTACCATGTTCGCACCAGCACGCATCAAGCTTGCTGCGCTCTCACAGGCTTGCTCTGGCGTTGCGTAGCTCATGAAAGGCATGTCAGCCATAAGAAGACAGTTTGGGCTACCTGCGCGCACTGAGCGAGTATGGTAAGCAATGTCTTCAACGGTTACTGGTAATGTGTCGTTATGGCCTTGTAGAACCATACCCAGTGAGTCACCGACAAGCAGAACTGGCATTTCTTGGCTTTCGAATAATTGAGCAAAGCTCGCATCATAAGCTGTCGACGTCGCGAATTTACGGCCTTCACGTTTGCATTTGATCAGGTCGTTAATGGTTACTTTTTTCATTGGTTTTCCTTAATGCGCTTGGCTATTGTTGCCAAACATTGAGCCCGTTCTTATCAACTATTTTGAGTAGTTCTGTCAGCTCAGTCCCATCAGGGAGTTGTAAACTTGGTGCGATTTCAGCAAGCGGGTAAAGTACAAACTCTCGTTCTTTCATTCCGTAATGAGGAACGATTAAGCGCTCTGAATCGATCACCTCATTGCCGTATAACACAATGTCGAGATCCAAAGTTCTTGGCCCCCAACGCTCGTCTTTACGGACGCGCCCTTGCTCTAGCTCGATCTTTTGAGTGCAATCAAGCAGTTCAATTGGCGTTAATTCGGTTTGGATTGCTACTACCGCGTTGATGTAGTCAGGTTGGTTTTGCGGCCCCATTGGAGTGCTACTATATAGCTGAGAGGTCGCAATAAACGTTGATCGCGGTAGGCTTTTTAGCGTTTCGATAGCCAAGTTTGCTTGGCTAACTGGGTCGGCAAGGTTGCTGCCGACCGCAATATAAGCCGTTATCATTCGGACTGCTTACTCTTTTTGTTTCGGTAAGTCTTACGGCGACGATGGCCTGATTTTGATGGTGCTGCAACGTCGTTAGCCATCGCTTGGCGCATGTTGCGGCCTGCGGTCTGATAACGCTCCCACCATTTTGCTAGTTCTTTGGTTTCGCCACCCTCAATCTCGCCACGCATTTCTAGGAAGTCGTAACCAGCACGGAACTTATTCAGTTCCATAAGACGAACAGCACGTTTACCGTTACGACGAGGCAGTCGCAATTGCAGTTGCCAAACTTCACGAACGGTCGCCGTGTGACGACGAGGAATAGCAATAGACTTAACTTGCTGGTCAAGAATGATGTTGCTCGCTTCCATTATCGCATCGTAATGCGCCATACCCTGCTCAGCGACAAGCTTGTCTGCAAGCTTGTTCATTGGGTACCAAAGAATCGCTGCAAACATAAATGCAGGGTTTACTCGCTTGCCATCTTCGATACGAAGATCGGTTGAGTCGAGTACTAAGTCAAGCATCTGCTCTGTATGAGAGTCGTAACCTTCAGTGAAGTGCTCTGCAATTGCAGGGAACATCTGTTGGAACAGATTGTATTCACGCATTAGGTGATAGGTTTCTAAACCGTGACCTGATTGAAGTAATTTCAGAGACTCTTCGTAAAGGCGCGCTGCTGGGATATCTTTTAGCAGGTGTGCCAGTTCTTCGATAGGGTCTGCTGTGTCTTCTTCAATATCGAAATCCAGTTTAGCGGCGAAACGCATTGCGCGAAGCATACGCACCGGGTCTTCACGGTAGCGAGTTTCTGGATCGCCAATTAGGCGGATCAGCTTGTCTTCTAAATCTTCCACACCACCCGCGTAATCGTGAATGCTGTAGTCTGCAATGTTGTAGTACATCGCATTAATAGTGAAGTCACGACGCTCTGCATCTTCATCAACATTGCCGTACACGTTATCGCGTAGCAACATGCCTTCATCAGATTGCGCAGAAACGTTTTTCGATGGCTCTTGGTGGTGGCCACGGAAAGTTGCAACTTCAATGATGTCACGACCAAACATGATATGTGCTAAGCGGAAACGGCGACCGATAAGGCGACAGTTTCTGAAGAGGTTTTTGATTTGTTCTGGTGTTGCGTTGGTCGCAATATCAAAATCTTTTGGCTGTGAGCCTAATAAGATATCGCGAACACCACCACCGACTAGAAATGCGTCAAAACCCGCACCATTCAGGCGATATAGCACTTTTAGTGCGTTGTCGCTGATCTGCTTGCGTGAAATATTGTGCTCTTGACGAGTATATATATTCAGAGCTAATTCGTGGAATCCGCGTTGTTCGCTTGGGGTATTGTCGTTTGTATTCATTAGTTTAGAACAAAGTAGGTATCGCCAACTTTGTTTTTCTCTTAGTCCAAAGTGGTAGTGCAGAGTTTAATTGCGGCTAATGATAGCTTAGCGCGAGCCATTTGAGAACATCGTCTGCTTAACCACTGCTGTTGGTTATGGCATTTTTATGTGTCGTTTTTGCTATTTGCCGTTAGTTTTGAGCTAATCGCTGTGCTCTTTTTGTAAACTATCAGGTAACTGACTGACGTTCCATTGCTGAGTTCCCCATAACAAAATCTCATCCATTGAAGCCTCATAGAGGGCATGCGGGATATCAAAACCTAAGAATCGCATAGCGTCGAGCAGCGTTGGTTTTGGGTTGTCGAGATCGATCGCGGTGGCATGGTTCTGTTTTGACAGTTTATTCCCCAAGCCATCGGTTGCCAATGGTAAGTGCAAGTAACTCACGGTTTTTTGCTTGAGTGTCTTATACAAACTGATTTGTCGGCCTGTAGGCTCTATCAGGTCAGCGCCTCTTACGACTTCTGTTACCCCTTGATCGATGTCATCAAGGACAACCGCCAAGTTATAGGCAAACAATCCATCTCTGCGTTTGATAATAAAATCTTCTTCAGCCAATGCTTTAGGGATTTGAATCGTACTGTGACGAACATCGTCAAAAGACTCGACTGGAAAGTCCATGCACAAGCGCACGGCTTGTTCGCCTGAATCAATCAAACCTGCGTTTCGGCAGTGACCATTATAAAAGCCACCTAAAGACTTTATCTGCTTGCGTGTGCATTGGCAGTAATAGGCTTGCTTGTCAGCGACCCATTGATCAATTTGAGCTTGGTAAAGGTCATGGCGTTGGCTTTGATAGACGACTTCGCCATCCCAAAATAGATGGTAAGCCTCAAGCGTCTTAAGAATGAGGTCTGCAGCGCCGGCCATTTCTCTTGGTGGGTCGAGGTCTTCCATGCGAACTAACCATTGTCCTTGGTTAGATTTCGCTTGAAAGTAGCTACCAAGAGCAGCAACTAGTGATCCAAAATGAAGAGGACCTGACGGTGATGGTGCAAAGCGCCCGATATAATTCATAAGTGAAAAACCTAATCTTGATGGTACCGCAGTAGCCGATTCTTAAGACGTTTATCTATTACTTTGGTTCGTTTAGTCATCGTATTAATACGTAAAAACAAGCCAAAGCTGTTGATTTTCTACCAAAATCTTGGAATATTCAGCTTGGATAACAAACAAAAAAGGGAGCCAAAGCTCCCTTTTTTACATCCGCAAGAATCAACCTTGCATCTGTTTCTCTTTGATCTCTGCAAGTGTTTTACAGTCAATACAAAGGTCAGCAGTTGGACGAGCTTCAAGACGACGAATGCCAATCTCGACACCGCAAGAGTCACAGAAGCCGAAATCGTCTTCTTCGATCTTGTCTAGTGTCTTCTCAATTTTCTTGATAAGACGGCGCTCACGGTCACGGTTACGTAACTCTAGGCTGAATTCTTCTTCTTGAGAAGCACGGTCAACTGGGTCTGGGAAATTTGCTGCTTCGTCCTGCATGTGGTGCACAGTACGATCAACTTCTTCCCTGAGCTGGTTGCGCCAAGCTGCTAAAATTTTTGTAAAATGTTCCGTTTGCTCAGGTGACATGTATTCTTCACCTGGCTTTGCTTGGTACGGTTCAACACCTGCGATGGCTAGGATGCCTAGCGCTTTTTTCTTAGATTCTGGCATACAGCATCTCCTATTTACACCTAGTCAACTGCAAAGCAGCTAATTTTAAGGCGGGTATCTATAGCAGAAAGAACGAATGGTGGCAAATACTCTTGTTCAAACTTGCAATCAATGTGAATAGTTCAGCATTTTTGCTTAGCTATTGATAAATTCAACAGCTTGTTTTAGTTGTATTTGAGTACTGCTGAGCTCTGCTTTATAGCAAAGCACTTCAACACCAGCGTCTTGTGCTTGTTTAAGTAATAACGAATATTTGGCGTCTATATGGTGTGCCGCAGACACTTTTTCAATACCTGAATGCAAAACAGTGAATAAAAGTACGGCTCTATTTCCAGATTCGACCATTTCTGTGAGTTCACGCAGATGTTTCTGGCCTCTAGTGGTGACCGCATCAGGGAAAAAGCCTTGTCCTTTGGTTGACGTTTTTTGCTTAGTTGATATTTGTTGCTTAGTGGACGTTTGTTGTTCGTCGAGCAAAGTGACGCTTTTTACTTCGATATAGCAAGGCGGCTTTTCGTTATCTTCAAGCAGAATATCAATTCGACTATTCTCACTGCCATATTTCACTTCGGTTCGTAACGCGTTATAGCCTAAGAGTTCAACTATAGTATTATTTTCAATTGCTTCCACTGCCAACTGGTTTGCTCGCGCAGTATTTACACAAATACGGTGACCTTTGTCTGTTTCTGAGATCTCCCAGCTGTTTGGGTATTTTCTTTTTACATTCTCTGAGGTTGAGTACCACACCGTATTGCCAGGGGTCGCACATCCCGTCATTGCTCCAGTGTTAGCGCAATGAATAGTACGTTCGCTGCCGTCTGGGAGTTGGATGTCAGTGAGAAAACGTTTATAGCGTTTAATAAGAGTCGCTGGCTCTAATGGAGGATTGAAGTGCATATTACTTATTTAGACAGGTAGGTTTTTATGTACAATGTTGCCAACATTACACCACAAGGTTCTCCCATTGCCACAACTGCCCATAGAAGCTGTGATGCCAGATCTGCTCGCTGGCGTAGAAACACACACTCAACTTATTCTAAAGGCCGCTCCCGGTGCGGGTAAGTCAACATTCTTCCCTTTACAGTTAGTTAAGACCAACGCCGTTCAAGGCAAAATCATTATGCTTGAACCGAGGCGTTTGGCGGCAAGGAATATCGCAACTTACTTAGCCAACCAATTGGGAGAAAAAGTGGGAGAGAGCATAGGTTTTAGAGTTCGTGGTGAATCTAAAACCAGCAGTGCGACTCGCTTGGAAATCGTAACCGAAGGGATTATGACGAGAATGATCCAAACCGACCCTGAATTGACTGGGGTTGATATGGTGATCTTTGATGAGTTTCATGAGCGCAGTATCCATGCAGATACCGCGCTGGCCTTTAGTTTGGAGATCCAAGAAGCACTGCGTGATGATCTAAAAGTGGTGGTGATGTCGGCAACCTTAGATCAACACGCGCTGCAATCTTTGTTGCCTGATGCCAAGTATGTTGAATCGCAAGGCCGAACTTTCCCTGTCGACTTCCGCTATCAGCCATTAGGCTCGAATGAATATTTAGCCCCTAAAATGGCTAAGGTGATTCAATCTCTGATGGAGAAACAGTCAGGCTCACTTCTGGCTTTCTTGCCGGGTGTCTCGGCGATAAAACAAGTCGAATCTCAACTAGAACAACTCGCCAGCGATATCGATGTGTGTCCTTTGTACGGTCAGCTCAGCTTCCCTCAACAACAAAAAGCGATCGCGCCATCAGACGAAGGGCGTCGAAAAGTGGTATTGGCCACTAACATTGCCGAAACATCGTTGACGATTGAAGGCATTCGATTAGTCGTTGATTCAGGATTAGAGCGAGTTGCAAAGTTCGATTTGAAAACCGGTATTACCAAGCTTGAGCAAGTGAAAATTTCGCAGTCTTCTGCTGAACAAAGAGCAGGGCGAGCGGGACGAATTGAAGAGGGCCTGTGTGTTCGTTTGTACAGTGAAACACAGTTGATGCAGCAACCTGCTGTGCCAGAACCTGAGATTCTTCATTCTGATTTGTCTTCGTTGGTGTCTGAATTGACACAATGGGGAGCCGCAAGTGCTGATGAATTGCAATGGTTAGACATTCCACCGAAAGCTTCAACAGAACAAGCTAAGCAACTCTTACAAAACCTGGAACTGTTAGACGGTAATGGTCAATTTACGGCACTAGGAAAACAGGCTCAACGCTTAGGAATTGAACCTCGCATCGCCAGTATGTTGGTTAAAGCGCAGCAAAGCAGCCAAGAGCTACTGAATGTCGCGATTGTTGCTGCCGCTTTACTTGAAGAGCCAGAGCGCAATGTGACGGATATTCAGCATTCGTTGCATCGACTGAAGCAAAGAAAACACTCAAAAAATAGCGTTGTGATGCAGCGAGCGAAAAGTCTCGCGAGCAAACTCAAACATCACTTAGATTTGTCACAAGTTGACGAATCATTGCTACCATTAGTGCTTTGTTTTGCCTTCCCAGACCGAATTGCACAAGTGAGAAGCGCAACCAGCAGTGCTTTCCTTCTTGCGAATGGCCACGGGGCTGAGGTTCGTGACGATGATTCATTGGCGAACAATGACTATATCGTAGTGATTGATTTGATGCGCAGCACAGAGCGAGCCAGTCAGATTTTCTTAGCCACTGCCGTTGATATTTCGCAGCTAGAAGCTGAATTCCCAAAACTGTTTGTGCGTTCCGATTACGCCGATTGGGATGAAAAACGTGGCCGCTTAGTGGCAGAGCAGCGAGTGTCTTTGGGCAAGTTGATTATCAGCACCAAAGCTTTACCAGAGCCTGATGCGAATCAGGCGAGCAAAGCGCTACTCAATTATATCGCTCGATGCGGGCTGGATCGCTTACATTGGACCCCTTCGGCTAAACAGCTGGTTGAGCGGGTACGCTGTGCAGAACTTTGGATGCCTGAGCATGATTGGCCAGCGATGGATGATGCGAGTTTAGTTGAACATCTTGATGAGTGGCTGTCGCCGTATTTAAATGGCATTAAGTCTGCCAAAGGGCTGTCGAATGTATCGATTGAACAAGCACTGTCGGCATACCTTGGTTGGCCGTTGAATCAAGAAATTGATCAATGGCTGCCTACCGACTATCTGATGCCGACGGGCAGTAAAAAAGCAATTCGCTACCAGTATCAGTCTGAGCCAGTGATCTCAGTACGAATGCAGGAAGTCTTTGGTGAACGAGACTCGCCATTGATCGCGCAAGGGCGTAAAAAAGTGGTGCTTGAGCTACTTTCTCCAGCACAACGACCACTACAAATTACTCAAGATTTAGCTGGCTTTTGGGCTGGCGCGTACAAAGAAGTACAAAAAGAAATGAAAGGCCGTTACCCAAAACATCCTTGGCCAGATGACCCTGCTAACCATGTAGCAACCACTAAAACCAAACGACAGTTGAATCGATGATGACCAAAATGTTAACGCCCAAAAAGGCACCACCTAAAAAAGCGCCAGCAAAGAAGTCACCAGCGACCAAAGCCAAGCCCAGAAAGCCAAGAGCAGCAGCGAAAAAGACTAAACCTAAAACTAAGCCATCTGGCAAGAGAGGTTGGTTGAAGATCCTGTGGGGCATTTCTTGGAAAGCAGGCTTGGCTCTTGCTGCATTGCTGTTGTTCGTCGGTATTTATCTTGATTCAGTGGTCAAGCAGCGTTTTGAAGGTCAGTTGTTTGATTTGCCAACCGTGGTTTATGCGCGAGTGCTGGACCTGTCTCCGGGAACTCAGGTGAGTTTGGTGCAGGTTAAGAATGAGCTGGATGTACTCAATTATCGTAAGGTGAACGCCCCTCGTCACCCTGGCGAATACTCTTCTTCCTCAACCAAGATTGAAATGATTCGTCGCCCGTTCGAGTTTGTCGATGGACCGGAAGCGGATCGTCATGTGATGCTGCATTTCAACGGTAACGAGTTAACTCGTATTCAGTCGCTAGAGAAGAAAGGCGACATGGGGTATCTGCGTGTTGAACCGAAAATGCTTGGCATGCTTGAAAAAAGCAGCGATGAGCAGCGTCTGTTCTTAAAACGTAATCAGTTCCCTGAGGTGATGGTTGATGCATTGCTGGCAACCGAAGACCGAAATTTCTATCAGCACGATGGGGTATCGCCACTGGCAATCGCTCGTGCGATGGTGGTCAATGTAAAAGCAGGGCGAACCGTACAAGGTGGCAGTACGTTGACGCAACAGTTGGCAAAAAACCTGTTCTTATCTAGCGAGCGCACATTATGGCGTAAGGTTCGCGAAGCCTATATTGCACTTATCTTGGATCATCGTTACAGCAAAGACCGCATCTTAGAAGCCTACTTAAACGAGGTTTATCTTGGGCAAAATGGTGGGCAAGCGATTCATGGCTTTGGATTAGCATCTCGCTTGTACTTCGGGCAACCGATTCAAGAACTCCGAATCGATCAACTAGCACTGCTGGTCGGCATGGTCAAAGGACCTTCGTATTACAACCCGGTTCGTTACCCTGAGCGAGCTAAGACTCGACGTGATTTGGTTCTACGTTTGCTGATGCAACAAGACATATTGACGCCGAAACAGTACGAAGAAGCCGCAAGCCGAGACTTGGATATTCAAGATAACCCACGTATTGCGAGCCGTCAGCCCGCTTACTTCCAGCAAGTAAACATTGAGCTTAAGAGATATGTCGGTGACCGATTTGAAGCACAGAAAGGCATTCGAGTCTTTACCTCTCTGGATCCGGTGTCCCAAGACAAGCTAGAGAAGTCGATTGCTCGTAAGGTGCCTGATTTATCTAAAACGGCAGGTAACAAGCTCGAGGCTGCTGCTATTGCCGTGGATAGAAATACTGGTGAAATTCGTGCGATGGTCGGTGGTAAGCGTACTGGTTACGATGGCTTTAACCGTGCTTTGAATGCGAGTCGTCCTATTGGTTCCTTGGTTAAGCCTGCAATCTACTTAACCGCACTAGATCAACCCCAGAAGTACACGTTGGCGACAACATTGAAGGACACGCCACTGAGCTTGAAAGGCAGTAAAGGCAGCGTGTGGAGCCCAAGAAACTTCGATCGTAAGTTCCGTGGCGATGTGCCCTTGTATGTGGCGCTTTCTAAGTCTTACAACGTACCAACGGTTCGTTTGGGCATGCAGTTAGGTATTGATAGCGTTTCGGATACGATTGGAAAACTGGGTGTCGATAAAAACGAAATTCGTCCAGTGCCATCAATGTTTTTGGGGTCATTCTCATTGACCCCATTTCAGGTAGCGCAGATGTACCAAACCATCACCAACTCTGGCCGTATCGCACCTTTGTCTGCGCTTCGTTCAGTTGTTGATAACGATGGTGAGGTTCTATATCAGTCGATCCCTCGTGTATCACAAAGCGTTGACCAGCAAGCAGCTTGGTTGACAACTTATGCCATGAAACGTGGTGTGTCTGAAGGTACGGGTCGTTTCCTGCAAGGTCAGTTTGCATGGGCAGGATTAGCGGGTAAAACGGGAACCAGTAATGACAGCCGAGACAGTTGGTTCGTGGGTGTTGATGGTCGCGAAGTCACTACCATCTGGCTAGGGCGCGATGATAATAAGCCGACTAAACTCACGGGCTCTAGTGGTGCGCTACGTGTCTATGCCGATTATCTGAAGCATCGAACTCCAGAGCAGTTACTGTTGCCTTGGCCGAATGGCATTACGACGGCAAGTTTTACTCGAACTTCTCAAGGGGCTTTAGAGTTTGACTGTGATGGTACGGTTAAACTGCCGGTTTGGGATGAGAATGGAAACATTAAAAAGGGTTGTGAAAGTCAACCAAAACAGTGGCTAAAAAAGCTTTTTCAGTGGTAAAGTCGTAAAAGAAAAGAATGACAAGGATAGTTTAAAGAATGATTTCTCGTTGGATAGTGAGCGGCTTAGGCATTGTCGGTACTGTGATCAGTTTTCAGCTGTTTGCATCTACTGTGACACCGGTGGAACAATCTCAGCAAGCTGGACAAGCTCATAAAAGACCAACCGTTGCTGTTGTGCTTGCTGGTGGAGGAGCCAAAGGAGCGGCTCACATTGGTGTACTTAAAGCGCTAGAAGAGATGCAAATTCCGGTCGATTACATTACCGGTACCAGCATGGGCTCTTACGTTGGTGGGCTTTATGCGACAGGGATGAGTGCTGATGAGATTGAAAGTTTTATTTATACGGTTGATTGGAATCGCGGCTATCGTGATCGCGTTAACCGTAGTGATCGCCGAGTGCGTGACAAAGAATATGAAGACCGTTACCAACTGAACACCGATCTCGGTTTAGGTTGGGGCGAAATCAAAGCTAGGAAAGGCGTGGTTCAAGGTCAGAACATGTTGCGTATTCTGCGTGAGACCACAGGTAACCTATCTCCACTCGACTCTTTTGACCATCTTGCTATTCCCTACCGTTCAGTCGCAACCGACATTATTGAGCTTGAAGAAGTGGTCATCGACCATGGTCACCTTGTTGATGCGATGATGGCCAGTATGTCAGTTCCTGGCGCGCTTCCCCCTTATGAATTAGATGGCCGAATGCTGGTTGATGGTGGTGTCACCAATAATATGCCAGTCGACGTTGCCAGAGCGATGGGCGCGGACATTGTCATTGCGGTGGATATCAGTACCAATTACAAAGGCAAAGAAGATTTCACGAATTTTCTAGCGGCAGCTGATCAACTCTCTAATTATCTGGTCCAACGCAGCACTCAAGAGCAAGCTGAAACACTGACGGATGATGATGTTTTCCTACGTCCTGATGTTGGGCAAATGGAGACGACTGACTTTGATAAAATGCCATCGGCTTTCCTCGCGGGCTATGAAGCCGCTAAGCAGCATACTGATGAGCTTTCTAAGCTATCGCTCTCAAATGCCGATTATCAGCATTATATCGAGGACAAACAAAAAGCACGCAGACAGCTGAAACATGGCGATAAGACTGTTGTCGATAGGGTCGTCATCAATAACAACACCCACTATTCAGATAAGTTGATCGAAAACCGCTTAAACCTTGATTCTGGTGAAGTTCTGAAGACCAGTGAAATCGAATCTAAAGTGAAAGATCTCTATGCACTGGATAGATTTGAATTGGTCACTTATGAGTTTGATAATGTTGATGGTGAAGATCAACTTCAAGTCGATGTGAACGAAAAGTCTTGGGGCCCAAACTACCTCAACTTTCGATTCTTTCTTGAAGATGATTTCTCTACTACCAGTCAGTACTCGATCGGTGTCTCAGCCAACTTTACCGATATTAATAAGCATGGTGCAGAGCTAAGAACTAACGTCGAGATGGGTACTGACAAACGAATTGAAGCGGAACTTTACTCGCCCTTCTTTTCGAGTCAAAAACTGTTCACTTCTGCATCGATTGTTTACAGTAAGGAAAACAGAAATTTGTCCGTGGTTGAGGGGGAGGTTGGAGAACCGACATTAGAAGCGACTACAGACTATGTCCCACTGACTTATAGTGAATATGTCGGTGAATTGGCATTAGGCTATCAACCGACGTTGTGGCAAGAACTGAAATTTGGTGCTCGTTATACTGATGGGGGTTTGGAGGTTTCTTCGCTACCATCTTTTGGTAACGGAGCGTATACACGTATAGGCGGGTTTATTAGTTATCGACTCGATACTTTAGATAATTTTAGTTTGCCAACGGAAGGTTACTTTGTCGATTTAGAATATCTTGTTTCCCATGATGACTTTGAGGACAACACGTCTGGAGATACCCCGGATCTAGGGGCTGAAAGCGATACTGTTTATGAGTTTTCGGCTAATTTCATGGCAGCAAAGAGTATTGAGAAGCATACTTTAGTCGCAAAGCTTGATTACGGAATTGTAGAAAGTAAAAACTCTGTTTTTCCAATCGACCCCAAAGAGCTTGGTGGCTTCTTAAACCTGTCAGGTATTCCAAGGAATAGTATGATAGGTCAGAACTTGGCCTACACCAGCCTTATCTATCGTTATAAGTGGTTTGAAAATGACTTCGGCCTCTTTAAATCACCGTTCTACGTAGGTGCATCCATAGAACATGGTGGTGTTTGGTCGAACAATGATTTAACCATTGATGAAGCACCAATGTACACCGCAGGTTCTGTTTTCGCGGGTGTCGATTCGCCAATAGGACCGATCATTTTGGCTTATGGCCGAACTGAAGATAACTATGATTCGGTCTATTTGATTGTCGGTACTTCCTACAAATAATCATGCGTAGAGTAGCCATTTAACTGCGTAATTAGGCAAAAATAGTGGGACTTTCGTCTTAACTTGCTATGTTGGTCAAAATGATAAGATTTTAATTTAACGTTAAATTTGCTATTCTGTCGCCCACAGTTTGGCCTCTATGACGCCGCTCATCAATACAAATTGAATGACAAAAATGGCAATGGAGAGCCAAGTTTCCAAGGATGTTCACTTCTTTATTTTACTAACAATTATGAAGGTAAGAAGTGAACCGCAATGAGAGGAAAAAAGTCGTGCTTGAAGCCTACCGTAAACACGTCGAAGAACGTGCTGCCGAGGGAGTTGTTCCAAAACCACTAGATGCTGAGCAGGTAGCTGGCCTAGTTGAACTTCTGAAGAATCCACCTCAAGGTGAAGAAGAAATCATTCTTGACCTACTAGAAAACCGCATTCCACCGGGTGTAGATGAAGCTGCGTATGTAAAAGCGGGCTTTCTTACGGCTATCACTAAAGGTGAAGTGACATCTCCACTAGTAAGCAAAGCAAAAGCTGCACAACTGCTTGGTACTATGCAAGGCGGTTACAACATCGAATCTCTAGTATCTCTACTAGATGACGCTGAACTTGCTCCAATCGCTGTTAAAGCCCTGTCTCATACTTTACTTATGTTCGATGCGTTCTACGACGTAGAAGAGAAAGCGAAAGCAGGTAATGCTTCAGCACAACAAGTGCTTCAATCTTGGGCTGATGCTGAATGGTTTACAGCTAAAGACAAAGTAGCGGAAAAAATTACCGTTAAAGTATTTAAAGTCACTGGTGAAACAAACACCGATGACCTATCTCCAGCGCCTGATGCATGGTCACGTCCTGATATCCCAGTACACGCGAAAGCGATGCTGAAAATGGAACGTGATGGCATTACTCCTGACGAACAGGGTAACGTTGGTCCAATCAAACAGATTGAAGAAATGCAAAAAGACGGCATTCAACTGGCTTACGTTGGTGATGTTGTTGGTACAGGTTCTTCACGTAAATCGGCAACGAACTCAGTGCTTTGGTTTATGGGCGAAGATATCCCATTCGTACCAAACAAGCGTACTGGCGGTGTTTGTCTTGGTGGTAAAATTGCACCAATCTTCTACAACACAATGGAAGATTCAGGCGCACTACCCATTGAACTGAACGTACAAGACATGAACATGGGCGATATCATTGATATCTACCCGTACGAAGGTGTTGTTCATAAGAACGGTTCTGTGATTTCAAACTTTGAACTAGGCAAAGTTTTGCTAGACGAAGTTCGTGCTGGTGGCCGTATTCCACTGATCATTGGTCGTGGCCTAACAGGTCGTGCTCGTGATGCTCTAGGCCTAGCTGAAACAGACCTGTTTGCTAAACCAATCGATCCATTAGCTTCTGATAAAGGCTACACGCTAGCTCAGAAGATGGTAGGTAAAGCGTGTGGCGTTGAAGGTGTACGTGCTGGTCAGTACTGTGAACCTAAAATGACGACTGTGGGTTCTCAAGATACTACGGGTCCTATGACTCGTGATGAACTTAAAGATCTGGCGTGTCTTGGTTTCTCAGCAGACCTTGTAATGCAGTCTTTCTGTCACACATCTGCATACCCTAAACCGGTTGATGTAAACACTCACCATACGCTACCTGATTTCATCATGAACCGTGCGGGTGTTTCACTTCGTCCGGGTGATGGTGTTATCCACTCATGGTTAAACCGTATGCTTCTTCCTGATACTGTAGGTACAGGTGGTGACTCGCATACTCGTTTCCCTCTTGGTATTTCATTCCCTGCGGGTTCTGGCTTGGTCGCATTTGCGGCGGCAACAGGCGTTATGCCTCTTGATATGCCTGAATCTATCTTGGTTCGCTTTAAAGGTGAAATGCAACCGGGTATCACGTTACGTGACCTAGTACATGCCATTCCACTTTACGGTATCAAGCAAGGTCTACTAACTGTTGAGAAAGCAGGTAAGATCAACGAATTCTCTGGTCGTGTACTAGAAATTGAAGGTGTTGAACACCTGTCTGTAGAGCAAGCATTTGAGCTTTCTGATGCATCTGCTGAGCGTTCAGCTGCAGGTTGTACTGTTAAGCTGTCTCAAGAGTCTATCGATGAGTACCTGAACTCGAATATCGTTATGCTTAAGTGGATGATTGCTGAAGGTTACGGTGATGTTCGTACGATTGAGCGTCGTATTACGGCAATGGAAGAGTGGGTAGCGAATCCTGAGTTGCTATCTGCTGATTCAGATGCGGAATACGCACATGTTATCGAGATTGATCTTGCTGATATTGACCAACCAATCCTATGTGCGCCAAACGATCCAGATGATGCTCGTCTTCTTTCTGATGTTCAAGGGACAGAGATTCAAGAAGTGTTCATCGGTTCTTGTATGACCAACATTGGTCACTTCCGCGCTGCAGGTAAGATGTTAGAAGAGTTTAACGGCTCACTAAATACTCGCCTATGGGTTGCTCCGCCAACGAAGATGGATAAAGACCAACTGACAGAAGAAGGCTACTACGGCATCTTCGGTCGTGCTGGGGTACGTATCGAAACTCCTGGCTGTTCACTATGTATGGGTAACCAAGCTCGTGTTGCTGATGCTTCGACGGTTATGTCGACGTCAACACGTAACTTCCCGAACCGTTTGGGTAATGGTGCGAACGTTTACCTAGCTTCTGCTGAGCTTTCTGCTGTTGGTGCGATTCTTGGTCGTATCCCAACGAAAGAAGAGTACCTAGAGTACGCTGAGAAGATCAATGCAACCGCTGCTGATACATACCGTTACCTGAACTTCCATAAAATGGGTCAGTACACGGAAAAAGCAGATACCGTTATCTTCCAAGAACCAGCTTAGTTCCTCGTTATATTTGTAGCTGCAGCGTTGTTGACTGCGTACGTTCACCCTAATCACATAGAGCTTCTATGCTCATAGGGATGAACGTACTTGTCGCCTAGCTGCAACTCCAACTATTTAGAGGAACCCAAATGATAGAGCGTCTACTTCGGTAGGCGTTTTTTTATGTCTGAATGTTAGTTTACGAGCGACTCGATCTCTTGATGACTTCGCTATATACTCTCGCCTCATTTTTTACCCTATCTGTCATTAGTGCGCGGAGCCTTTATGGAATTTGAATTTACACGAAACACTTTAATGGGCGAGTACTATGTAAAGTGCAGCATGGGTCATGAAATTGTTGGCCGCTGGCTTCAAGAAGAGATTGGGAAAGATAAGCAGAAACTGGATCACGTGATGGCGTTGATTGAACAATCTCGACAGGATCTGAGTAATGAAGTGACGCTGCTTGGCAAAGAGATCAGCCTTGCTATCAATGAAGATGACGTAACGATTCAGGAAAACGTGTTAGCGCATGAGCAAGAGATGGAAGAGGGCAGTGAATTCGACTTCTATAACTGTGAAAGCCAAGCAAGCTGTGGAATCGATGATTTCGAGCGACTTATCGAACGCTGGATGGACTTTTTAGGCTATTAAGGTCTAACTTTCTACTCGCTAGTTAGCCCCTATTTTTAAGTCATTTAGAGCTTTGAAGGCTTGGTTGCCCAAAACTGGAGCAACAATAGCGCAACGCATTAAGATAGTGAAAAGGCCGCACCATATTGGTGCGGTCTTTTTCGTTTTTATGACCTTATCATTTGCATATTATTTAAAATCAATGACTTAACGTTTTGGCACGCTACTTGGATTGTAATAAGAGAATTAACGGATTAAGTGAAGAATTTAAGGAACGAATATGAAATTAATAAATGCCATTGTTAAGCCATTCAAATTAGACGATGTACGCGAAGCGCTCTCTGATGTGGGTATTGAAGGTATGACAGTTTCTGAAGTGAAAGGTTTTGGTCGTCAGAAGGGACACACTGAATTGTATCGTGGTGCGGAGTACCAAGTGGATTTCCTACCAAAAGTGAAGCTAGAGATTGCTACCCAAGCTGAAAACGTTGACCGAGTTGTTGAAGCGATTAGCCAAGCAGCACATACCGGAAAAATCGGTGATGGCAAAATTTTTGTGTATGACCTAAGCCAAGCCGTACGTATTCGTACTGGTGAAATGGATGCTGAAGCACTTTAAAGAATTACAAGGACTGGAGACTTTAATATGGAACTTACGACAACAGTAATGGAACTACGTTACGCACTAGACACTTTTTTCTTCCTCATTTCAGGTGCGTTGGTCATGTGGATGGCAGCAGGCTTCGCAATGCTTGAAGCTGGTCTAGTTCGTTCAAAGAACACCACAGAAATTTTAACTAAGAACATCTGTTTATACGCTATTGCTTGTACGACTTTCTTAGTGGTTGGCTACAACATTATGTACGTAGATAACGGTGAAGGTGGTTGGTTGCCTTCATTTGGTACTTTAATTGGTACTCAAGGTGAAGGCGCAGACCATTCACTAGAATCTGACTTCTTCTTCCAAGTTGTGTTCGTTGCAACGGCAATGTCGGTCGTTTCGGGCGCAGTGGCTGAGCGTATGAAGCTTTGGTCATTCCTTATCTTCTCTGTGGTTCTAACAGCGTTTATTTACCCAATGGAAGGTTACTGGACTTGGGGTGGTGGCTTCCTATCAGAAGCAGGCTTCAGTGATTTCGCAGGTTCAGGTATCGTGCATATGGCTGGTGCTTCGGCTGCGCTTGCTGGCGTATTGTTACTCGGTGCTCGTCGAGGTAAATACGGTAAAAATGGTGAAATCTACCCAATCCCTGGTTCAAACATGCCGTTAGCAACATTAGGTACGTTCATCTTATGGTTTGGTTGGTTCGGCTTCAACGGCGGTTCTCAGCTAATGGTTTCAGACTTTGAAAACGCGACAGCGGTTGGCCAGATCTTCCTTAACACCAACGCAGCAGCAGCAGCTGGCGCAATCGCAGCATTACTAGTATGTAAAACAACTTGGGGTAAAGCAGACTTAACAATGATTCTTAACGGTGCGTTAGCTGGCCTAGTAGCAATCACTGCAGACCCTCTATCACCATCACCTTTATTTTCTGTAGCGATTGGTTCGGTATCTGGTGCCTTGGTTGTATTCAGCATCATTGCTCTAGATAAAGTGAAGATTGATGATCCAGTGGGTGCTATCTCAGTTCACGGTGTATGTGGCTTCTTCGGTCTAATGGCTGTGCCTCTAAGCAACGCGGATGCAACGTTTGGTGCTCAACTATTGGGTGCAGCAGTAATCTTTGCATGGGTATTCGGAGCTAGCCTAGCGGTATGGGCAGTGCTTAAAGCAACAATTGGTATCCGTGTAACCGAAGATGAAGAACTAGAAGGTATGGACATGCACGATTGTGGTGTTGGCGCTTACCCTGAATTTGTATCAGTAAAGTAATCAAAGAATAAAGCTTAATGTAGACAAAGAGTAAGCTAGTTTAAGAAACCCCATAACCATTGGTTATGGGGTTTCTTGTTATTTATGTCTAAGCAACAATGATCTTTCAAGAGAGAGTGAGCGAGTATTTTGAATAGGAGATGATATGAATATCTCCTGAAATACATTGTTACAAAAGTGCGAGCTTGATGGTGCTGAGTAGACGAATTTTTTGTCGGACATCATTGTAATTATGTTACTGATGAATATAATAACGCAACTGATATAGATTATCATTTCGATATAAAGGATTTTACAATGAAAAAACTGCTAACACTTTCAGCTCTAGCGTGTAGTGTGATTGCCCCGACAGCAATGGCTGCGGAAGAAGTGAACGTATACTCTTACCGTCAACCTTTCCTAGTTGAGCCTATGTTCAAGGAATTCACGAAAGAGACTGGCATTAAAGTAAACGTTAAGTTTGCTAAAAAAGGTTTAGCAGAGAAGTTAGCTCAAGAGGGTGAATACAGCCCAGCTGACGTTGTATTAACTGTCGATATCAGTCGTTTATCTGAACTAACTAAACAAGGTCTAGTTCAGTCTGTTGAAAGTGATGTACTTGAAAAGAACATCCCTGCTCAGTACCAAGATACTGCTAACGAGTGGTTTGCTCTAACAACTCGTACACGTAGCGTTTATTCTTCACGTGACCGTGTTGGTCGTCTAGGTGAAGAGTTCACTTACGAAGATCTAACTAAGCCTGAATTTAAAGGCAAAATCTGTACTCGTAGCGGTAAGCACCCATACAATGTTTCTCTAGTATCTTCGATGATCGCTCACAAAGGTGAAGCTGAAACGAAAGAGTGGCTAGAAGGCGTAAAAGCAAACCTAGCACGTAAGCCTCAAGGTAACGATCGCGCACAAGTTAAAGCGATTAAAGAAGGTCTATGTGATGTTGCTCTTGGCAACAGCTACTACCTAGGTAAGATGGTTAACGATAAAGAGCAAAAAGCTTGGGCTGACTCTGTTTACATTAACTTCCCTAACCAAGAGACAACAGGTACTCACGTGAATATCTCTGGTATGGCAATGGCTAAATACTCTCCAAATGAAGAGAATGCCGTTAAGCTAATGGAATTCCTATCTGGTAACACAGCGCAAAGCATGTACGCAGAAGTAAACTACGAATACCCAGTGAAAGCAG
This sequence comes from Vibrio sp. OPT20, assembly GCF_963889365.1. Taxonomy (NCBI): domain Bacteria; kingdom Pseudomonadati; phylum Pseudomonadota; class Gammaproteobacteria; order Vibrionales; family Vibrionaceae; genus Vibrio; species Vibrio sp. OPT20. The sequence continues at coordinate 142,002 of NZ_CAWPOA010000031.1, forward strand.
ACGTTAAACCTTCTGAGCTTGTTGCTTCATGGGGTGAATTCAAAGCTGATACAATTTCTCTAGACCAGATCGCTGACCACCACGCAGCAGCAATCAAGTTATTAGATGAAGTTAAGTTCGATCTTTAATTTATTACTGTAGGCTTCGGCCCAAGTAAAATGACAACCTCAAGTCGCCATTTTCGGTCACTTGGGGTTGTTTGTTTTTGGAAAATCACTTTTTGATACAAAGCTCGTCGTTGATCCCTTGAGTTATTAGCATCTCACCTTGAAGTCGTTAGAGTATATGGGTATAAATAACCCCACCATTAAAAGGATATGAGATGTATTTGCAAATGCATTTGTGTTTCATTAAGCCTCGTTGTAGTTAGGCGATGAAAGAAAAGAATTATTTATGGAACACCAGTAGCGGCATTATTGCAGTATTGCTGGTTTTACCGATCTTAGCGATTTTTACGACGGCTGTTGGAGAAACAGATGAGCTATTTTCTCATCTGATGTCCACAGTGATGCCCACCTATGCTTACAATACGGTGGTTTTAGTCATAGGAACCATGTTCCTGTCTTTAGTTTTTGGTATTCCGTCTGCTTGGATTATGGCTATGTGCCGTGTGCCGGGTGAGCGTGTTTTACAGTGGGCATTGGTACTGCCATTAGCTATGCCAGGCTATATTGTCGGGTATATCTTTACCGATTGGTTCGACTTTGCAGGCCCTGTTCAAGTGCTACTGCGAGATCTGACTGGGTGGGGACCCGGTGAGTATTGGTTCCCGGATATTAGAACGTTATCGGGTGCCATTATTGTTCTGTCCCTCGTTCTTTACCCGTATGTTTACTTGTTGTGCCGCGCGGCATTTATGGAGCAAAACGTCTCCTTATTGCAATCCGCTCGGTTGCTAAAATGCTCGCCTTGGGAAAGCTTCCGTCGTATCTCCTTACCACTTGTTCGTCCATCAATGGCGGTCGGTTTATCGCTTGTTGCTATGGAAACCATCGGTGACTTTGGTACCGTGAGTTATTTTGCGGTAAATACTTTAACGACTGCGGTTTATGATACTTGGCTAGGCTACTCAAGCTTAACGGCTGCAGCGAAAATATCGGCAATCATGCTGGTTATCGTGATCCTATTATTGAGCTCAGAGCGATACAGTCGCCGTAAGCAGAAGCTATTCCAGAACCAATTCAGCAGCCGCGAAGATTTTCGTTACAACCTCTCTGGTTGGAAAAAATGGCTGGCACTATTCTGGTGCTGGGGATTAGTTTGTGTTGCGTTCTTATTCCCTCTTGGCCAGCTCATTATTTACGCCTACAAATATTTTGCTCAAAGCTGGACCCCTGAATTCAGAGAATATGCCATCAACAGCCTTTACGTTTCGGTAGCTGCTGCGATTATTGGCGTTATCATTGCGATGATTGTGAACTTTAATCAGCGTGTTAGCCCAAGTAAGAAAAATCAGGCTTACATGCGTATTGCTTCGATGGGCTATGCCGTTCCTGGCACGGTGTTAGCGATTGGCGTGATGGTACCTGTGTTGTTTATGGATCACTTGGTCAATGACATCGCTAAAGTGATGGAGTGGGGACGACCTGGTTTGATCTTCTCTGGTTCCATGTTTGCGCTTATCTTTGCAATGGTCGTGCGTTTTTCTGCAGTGGCGATCGGCAGTATCGAAAGTAGCTTGAGTAAAGTATCTCCTTCATTGGATATGGCTTCGAAAACCATGGGTTGCAATACCAATCAGATGTTACGCCGTGTTCATTTACCTTTGATTAAACGTGGTGCATTGATCGCTGGCTTACTGGTGTTTATCGAATCAATGAAAGAGCTAAATGCGGCATTGCTGTTACGTCCTTTCAACTTCGAAACATTGGCGACCTATGTTTATAACTATGCCTCAGATGAGCACCTAGAGTTGGCGGCAATGCCTGCTGTATTATTGGTGTTGGTGGGTTTAATTCCTCTGATCATCGTTAACCGTTCTTTGGAGCAGAAACACTAATGAGTTGTGCATTATCAATTAAAGATCTGACTTGCAAATATGAGTCGCAAACCATCTTGGAATCGCTCTCGTTAGAAGTTGAGCATGGTGAAATTGTTTGTCTTCTTGGTGCCAGTGGCTGCGGAAAAACGACTTTGCTTAAGGCGGTTGCAGGGCTGCTTCCATTAAGTAGCGGAATCATGAGCTTGAACTGTCAAACCATTGATGATGGTGATAATTGGTTGCCACCAGAGCAACGAAACATCGGTATGATTTTCCAAGATTACGCCCTGTTTCCGCACCTGACGGTAAACCAGAATGTCGGTTTTGGCCTTAAAGATCTCTCTGATCAGCAAAAGAAAGAGAAAGTTCAAGAGATGTTGGAGCTGGTTCATTTAGATGAATTCGGTGACCGGTACCCACATCAACTTTCTGGTGGTCAACAGCAGCGCGTAGCGATTGCTCGTTCTTTAGCATACAAGCCAGATTTATTGTTATTGGATGAACCTTTCTCAAATATCGATACTCAGGTTCGCCATGAGTTGATCTCTCAGATTCGTAAAATATTTAAGAAGCAGGGTGTGACGGCTATTTTTGTGACTCACAGTCGTGAAGAGGCGTTCGCGTTTGCAGATAAGATGGCAGTAATGAACCATGGTGTGATTGAACAGTATGGTTCGGCGTCGGAGCTTTACTTCCACCCTTCGAGTAAGTTTGTTGCAGACTTTTTGGGCGGCGGCAGTTACCTCAATGCACAGCGTATTTCAGAGCTGGAGTTTGAAACCAGCTTGGGTGTGGTTGAAGCTAAACCACAAACGGAGATTGAATTTGGCAGTGCGTGTGAGCTTCTTTTAAGACCACAGCATATCCAAGCTAGTTACGAACAAGACAGTGCTATTTCAGTACTAGAGCAGCAATTTATGGGCGATCACTGTCGTTATGTTATTGAAGCTCACGGTCAAAAGCTATTGGCAACCTCGTCAGAAGCGCTTGAAGTTGGTATGCCGGTCAACGTAAAAGTGGATACCAAAGGCGTATTGGCTTTCTAATTAGGTACAATTCATAGTACCGCTAATTCTCGATGAACCATAAAAAAGCCCAGCACTTTAATCTAAAGTACTGGGCAAAAGCTCTTCATCTATAGGGGTTAACAAGGCAGTGATTTGTTAAGTCCCATACAAGACTGCTGCGCTCTATAAGCCTATAGAGAGAGGAAGTCTTTCACTTTTTGAAGAACATGTTCTGCAGTGTCTTTATCTTCCATTTCAGCGAAGATTCGTAGCAATGGCTCAGTTCCTGAGAAACGAGCAATCACCCAGCCGCCATTCTTGAAGTACACCTTGGCACCATCTTCATAGCTGACTTTTTCAATTTCGTATTCAAATTCAGGCAGTTGTTTTTCGACGTAGATCTTGGTGTAGAGCGCTCCCTTCTCTGAAGGTTTAAACTTGCAATCGCCTTCCGCCGTATACGCGTAGCCATACTTAGAGTAAATCTCATCAAGCAGCTCAGACAGCTTCTTGCCTGTCACACTGATCATCTCAACCAGTAAGCTCGATGCGAACACGCCATCCTTACCTTTGATGTGACCTCGAATGGTTAAACCGCCAGAGCTTTCACCGCCAATTAGTGAGTCATCGGCTTCCATTTGAGAGCTGATATGCTTAAAGCCTACAGGAACCTCAAAGCTCTTCTCACCATGATCTGCCGCTACTTTGTCGAGCAGATGTGTGGTGGCGATGTTACGCACGACAGAGCCTTTCCAGCCTTTGTATTCCAATAAGTAGTAGTAAAGAAGCAGTAACACTTCGTTAGGGTGAATGAAGTGACCTTTCTCATCGATGATGCCTAAACGGTCGGCATCGCCATCGGTACCAATACCAATGTCATAGCCTTCTGCTGCTACCAAATGCTTCAAGCGATACAGCGTAGCTGCATTAGGAGATGGCATTAGGCCCCCGAAATCTGGGTTCTTACCATCGTTGATCACGTCGACATCACAGCGAGCGCTGATTAACACGGTTTGCAGTGCGTTTTTTGCCACGCCAAACATTGGGTCAATCAGGACTCTTAGGTTGGCTTGTTTAATCGATTCGATATCAATAGCGTTAATGATCGAGTCAACAAAGGCGTTCATCGGATTGATGACTTCAATTTCTTTGTCATTCAATGCTTGTTCAAAATCGACTCTGACGACATCTTCACTGGTTAGGGTCGAAATCTGTTGTTCGATCTTTTCTGTGATGATCTCATCAGCATCTCGGCCACCTTCAATGAAGATCTTTATGCCGTTATAGTCCGCTGGGTTGTGAGAAGCGGTAATACAGGCTGAGTAAATACATCCCATCTCTTTTGCTTGGAACATCACGATAGGAGTCGGAACGAACTTGTCGATAAAGCTCACTTTGATGTTGTTGGCTGCCAATACTTCAGCAAACCAACATGCGGCTTTATCTGAAAGGAAGCGGCGGTCATAGCCGATCACAAACCCATTCTTGGCTGCATCTTCGTTGTTAATGATGTTAGCGAGCGCTTGTGCTACCAAACGGACGTTTTCTCTAGTGAACTCCTCACCAATGAAAGCGCGCCAGCCACCTGTACCAAATTTAATCATTAGAAAATCCTTTTAGTCTCATTGTCTCAAGCCAGTAAAGACTTGAGATAGTGAGCTGTTCATCAAATTAAGTGATTAGCCGAGTACAACGATAACTTCGTTCTCGCTGCCTTCTGCTTGTACCGGGATTGCGCCTTCAACTGACTCACCATTGACAGTGATAGAGGCAACGCCTTTGCTTACTGCATTCGGGTTCTGCACTGTGATGTTGTAAGTCGCGCCACGCCATTGACGAGTAACCTCGAACTCTGGCCAATCAGTCGGGATACATGGATCAACTGTTAAGCTTTCAAAGCCTGTACGAACACCAAGAATGAAGTTGGTTACCGCGAAGTAAGCCCAACCAGAGGTACCTGTTAACCAAGGGTGGTTTGCACGACCATGGTCTTGGTGATCTTTACCCATGATGAACTGCACGTACGAGTATGGTTCTGCGTAACGCGTTTCAATCATGTCGTTTTGGTTGTACGGGTTAAGTGCGTCGTAGAACTTCATAGCACGGTCACCACGACCTAGCTTCGCTTCTGCTACCCAAGCCCATGGATTCGGGTGAGAGAAGATTGCACCATTCTCTTTAACGCCTTGGTAAACGCGAGTTACGAAACCGATATCGTCGTTTGGTGTTGCGAATGAAGGAGAGTTTAGGTGTAGGCCATATTCTGAGAAAAGGTTCTCATCGACAGCGTCCATCGCTTTCTCGCCACGCTCTTGAGATACCGCGCCAGATAGAACCGCTAGCGTGTTTGACTCAAGGTGCACACGACCTTCAGCTTGTTGAGCGGTACCGATCTTGTCGCCATTTTTAGTCAGACCACGGATGTACCAGCCACCCTCGTCATCCCAAAGGTGCGTTTCACACGCTTCGCGAACGTTCGCTGCCATTTCAGTGTATTTAGTAACGTCAGCATCGTTATTACGGAACTTAGCTAGGTCTAAGAATTCTTGTAGCGCCCAGAAGTGTAGGAATGAAACCATTGAAGATTCACCACCACCTAGGTTCAAGCAGTCATTCCAGTCTGCGCGAAGACCCTTACAGATACCGGTTTGACCTACGTATTCTGCAGAGAAGTTCAGTGCGGCTTTCATGTGTTCGTAAACCGTTGCTTCACCCCCATCTGCGTATGGAATCACTTCGTCAAAGAAATCGTGTTCACCCGTTTCCATTACGTACTTGATGATGGTTGGTACGATCCATAAGTGATCATCAGAACAGGTATCGTCAATGCCGTGGATCTTGTCGTCATCTGACGGTGTTGGAACAACCGTTGGCGATTTTGAAGGTTCAACGTCAGCTTTCTCTGGATCGAACCAATCAGGATCGAACAAGTGTAGACCGTAGCCCGCTTTCACTTGGCCGCGAAGCAGGTCGATAATACGTTTCTTGGTCATTTGTGGGTTGGCATGAGGTACTGAGATCGCGTCTTGCGCCGTATCACGGTAGCCAAGGCCAGTACGGCCACCGACTTCAATGAATGAAGCAAAGCGAGACCAAACCACACAGGTTTCCGCTTGGTATAGCGTCCACGTGTTGATCATTGTGTCTAAGCCTTCGTTTGGCGACTTAACTTGGAATTTGTTGCAACGCTCGTCCCAGTGATCTTTGATTCCTTGGAAAGCTGCATCTACGTTGGCTGCATCTTGGTACTTCTCGCGTAGGCGTTCACCGTTGCCTTTACCGATACCTAATACATACGCAAAGCGAACTTCTTCACCCGGTTGAATCGTAAATTGCTTGTGCAGAGAACCACAATGGTTGTAGCAGGTTTGAGCGCTGTTAGAACACTTGCCATTTTCAACCGCAATTGGGTTTGCTTCATCACGGTACATGCCAAGGAAGTTGTCACGTTGGCCATCATAGCTGTCTGGTGAGAAGGTTGACGCTAGGTAGTAGAAGCCTTCAAAGTCGTTAGTGTTGTAGTACAGGTCGTATTCAAGAACACCTTCTTGGTAAGACGTACCCGCAGAGTACAAAGACATCTGATGGTTCTGATTATCTGATTGGATGTGGCTGAACGAGAACTCAACAAATGAGAAAGTACTGATGGTTCTTGGCTTGTCAGTGTTGTTCTTCAGCACGACGTCCCAAACTTCAGCATCTTCTCCCTTAGGAACGAATAGCGTTTTAGTTGCGGTAATACCGCTGTATTCACACTTGAACTTAGAGTATGACAGGCCATGGCGTACTTCGTAGTTCGCTTCATCTAGGCTTTTTGCCACTGGCTGCCAAGAGATAGACCAGTAATCACCCGTCTCATCATCACGCAGGTAAACATAGTGTCCTGGACGGTCGAATGTGCCGTTTGGACGGAATTTAGTAACACGGTTGTATTCCGGAGAATTGTAGAACGAGTAACCGCCCGCATTGTGCGAAATTACGGTACAAAACTTTTCAGTACCTAGGTAGTTGGTCCAAGGTGCTGGTACATCAGGGCGAGTGATGACGTATTCGCGATTGTCGTTATCGAAATAGCCGTATTTCATTGTCATTTCCTTTTTAACAAACTGCATCTATGCAGCTAATTTTTAAATAGTGATGCTGAGTCTTATCTGACTGAGCACCTTAATTTGAGTTAGCAACTTAATTTTAGTTAGCAACCGCTCGATATGAGTGCCGCTTTGGTTGTGTTTTATTGAGCTTTCCAAGGGCTGCGATAATCAACATTGAGCCTGTCGAGTAATGGCAGATGCCCCTTTAGGCGAGATAGGTAATCTAGCCAGTTTCGGTTGTTTTTATGTGTCCAACATCCTTCAGCTAAAGCGCTAATTCTTGGGAATACCATGTAATCCATACGCTTTTGGTTGGTGACGATCTCACACCATAGAGCACACTGAATTCCGCGGATCCGCTTACGAATTGGGTCGGTGTCGGATATTTCAGCAAGCGCTTCGTAGGTATAAGCTTGTTCTAATGGGATAACGGCAGCCCAATCTACGCCCGGTTCTTCCGGTGCATAATCTTGGGTCATGTCGAGATAGGTAAATTGTGCCGGTTGCAGCACCACATCAAAGCCTTGGCGAGCGCAATTCACTGCAGCTTCTTCACTGAGCCACGAGTAGATGATGGTCTCTTTACTGACTTTGTCGCCGTGTTGCGCTTCTTCCCAGCCCACCATGCGCTTGCCAAGTTGCTTGAGTTTGTTCTCGGCATAACGGAAGAGGTGGCCTTGTAAGTCTTTGCTGTCTTGATATTGATGCTCTTTCATCAAAGCTTGAGCAGCAGGGCTGTTGGTCCACACGCCCGGTGGCACTTCATCTGCGCCCATGTGGATCAATTCGCTAGGGAAAAGCTCTGCCACTTCTTCAATAACGGCATCTAGGAATTGGTAAGTACCCGGTAAACCTGGATTTAGCACGTTGTCGTTGTAGTGCTGAATGCTCTTGTATTGTGTGGTGTCTGCTTGCTCAACTAGCATGTCTGGCAGTGATTTGATTGCGGCGCGACAGTGTCCCGGGATATCGATCTCTGGGATCACCGTGATGCTGCGTTGCTCTGCATATTCAATGACTTCGTGAATCTGTTGTTGTGTGTAGAAGCCGCCATAGTTGTCAGCAATGTGGGTGTATTGCGGTTCTAATGCATGATCAGGACCACGCCAAGCGCCAATTTCTGTTAGCTGAGGCAGGCTCTTGATCTCAATTCTCCAGCCTTCATCATCGGTTAGGTGCCAGTGAAAAACGTTGAATTTGTACTGCGCCAATTGGTTGATCAAACGTTTCACTTGCTCTACCGAGTGGAAGTGACGAGCGCAATCCAACATCATGCCGCGGTACTTAAATCGAGGTTGATCGGCGATTTTGCAACATGGTAGAGAGAAGTTCTCTGCGTCCAGTTGTTGAACTAATTGAATCAAGCTTGCCACAGCGTGTGTAAAGCCCGATTGGCTGCCTGATTCAGCAGTAATCTGTTGTGCAGTGATGGACAGCTTGTATTCGGCTTCATCTAACGTCGGGTTGCTGCGAAATAGAATGTCGCCGCTTTCGTCTTTTGAAAGTTCAGTTGAAAGCGCGTTCGAAAGAGACAACTCAAAGGTCGAGAGCAATTCTTGCTGGAACCAAGAGACTGCCTTATCAGCAAGATGAGATTGAACCTCAATTCTGCATTCGCTGCTTAGCGCGAATCTACTTAGCGCGAAACTACCTTGCTGAAATTCGATCTGATTCGGCTGAGGAATCAATGCCACTTCAGCTGCGCTCACTTCAGGAATTTGATTGCGTTCACGGTATGGCGAAGCCAGTACAATGGGTGATATCGCGACAGGCAGTACCGATGTTTCCCCATCATGATGTGACTGGATAAAGGCATCGTTAAGGCCATCAGAATAGAAGCGGAATGGTGCGCTTTGAATACTGAATTCAAGGTAGAAATGGTTATTGGCTTTTAACACTGGCGAATTTGGTTTGAACGAGCAAAAGCTTCCTACTTGAGTCAATTCACCTTGCGACAAACTCTCAGGAAGGATGAATCGGTCAAAGGCAAAATGCAGTGACCAATCTTGTACGTCGAGGTCACTTAAGTTATGTACCGTAAGGCCGAATCGGCAGTTATTTTTTTGTTCAGAAAGAACAGCTAAGTCGATGCGATAATTCATATAACTTCCCTGCTAAGCCTGTTGATACAAGTTGTGTTGTGATTTTCCGGCAAACATCAATGCGCCTTCGATAGCGTCGAATTGAGGTTTAACGATCCATTGTTGTACTGGTGGAGATAGCCAGTTGAGAATACGCTCAGCGATACTTCCCATTAAGCACACCTTGTCAGCGCCTTTTCGGTGTAGTGCTAAGACAAACATTTCGATATCAGCAGCGGTTTGCTTGAGCATCTCGATAGCCAGTTCATCACCTTCATTTGCCAGTTGAAAAATAACTGGAGAAAATTGGCCGTAATCTTTTGGAATCGCGCCTTTTGACCACGCCACGATCGCATCAACATCATTATTGAAGTGATTCATAACATGCTGAGTCAGCGGAGTTTTGTTGCGAATGCCATCTTCAGCGAGTAGAACTTGCTGAATTAAACGAAGGCCCATCACTGCGCCGCCGCCTTGGTCTGAAATTGGGAATTCACGACCGCCAACAACATGTTGTTCTCCGTTGTTTAGGTAGATACCACATGAACCTGTGCCACCAATCATGATTGCACCGTCTTGGCCGTTGTGAGCACCAATGCAAGCGCCGTAAGCGTCTGTATTGAGTGTCATACTTGCGAAAGGGTGAGCTTGTACCATGAAGTCGAGCCATGCTGATTTTTGCTCTGCGCCAGCTAGCGCCAAACCAACATGCATATTAGAAAAATCGTTAGAGTCGAGTTGGCTTTGTTGTGCGGCTTTGGTGATGGCGTCAACGATAGAGTTCATTGCAACATCAACACCCAATAGAATGTTGGCACTGCCACTCTTTGCTTCACCAACCAGCTTGCCTTGGTCATCGCGAATTCGAGCTCGACAAGAAGTGCCTCCACCATCAATACCTACGTAGTAAAGAGTCATGATTATTGCTCCTTACTTTGTGCTAGGAAGTTGAATTGCGAAGCCGTTGCCAATAGGAACCAAGCGCCGTGAGGGATCCATTGTTCACCCCAGCGCCAGTTTTGAAGCATGTCGTCTTTCTGTGCTGGTGGGTTGAATGCGATGTCTTGTTCGTCTTCGAAACCAGCTGTGATGCCGTTGCAGACACCACCTTTTGCATTGAAGAAACCAAGCTGTGGTAGGTAATCTGGGTTGTTATGGCCGTGACCATCGAGCATACACATATGGTATGGGTTGAGACCTAAAATCCAATCAAGGCTGTTTTGCGAAAGCTGGATTAGGCGCTGTTGAAGGTCATTATCTTTAATGTGCGGTTGAACTAGGTAAGCCATGGTTGCGAGTGAACCAAGGCGAGCATTTTCACCTTGCCACCAGTAACCTGTCTCGTTCTGTTGAGCGACGAAGAAGGCATCACGTTTATCACCATCGACAGATTTAACGTACTGTCTTGGGTAGCCGAATGGGTTGGTGACTTTGTCGGTAATGTTGATTTCGAACTGGCAAGCTTGCTCAACAGCTGTGCGAGCCTGTTCTTTTAATTCAGTATTGGTTTCGTTGTCGATGTATTCGCATAGCGCAATCACCGGAAGGCCAGCTTCTGCTGCATGAAAGTATGGGCGAGAGCCATCAGAGTTTGCCGACCAGAAGTGCTCAAATGAATTATCTGACTGTTGGCGAGAGATTAAACGAGTCGCCCAAGCTCTTGCTTCTGTTAGGTATTGCTGGTCTTGAGTTACGCGATACAGCTCATTGGCTGCGAGTAGGGCACAATACTCATCGATGATGTTCTCTTCACCATCGTTTAGGTATTGAAGGTTGTGTTCTTTAAGGTGCCAATAGCCTTTCGCAGCTGTATCAAGGTAGGTTTGGCTAGAGTAACTGCCAGAGGCTTCAAGCTCAGATGCAGCAGCCAATGCTGCAATAGCAACGCCGGCACCTTGTCGGTAGCCAGCTTGTAAGTCTGTTGATTTATGGCCTTCTTGAGTCGCATAAGCGCAGATGTCGCGCTGATTGATATCTTTGCTCCATTTGTCGAATACCGTCATATAGAAGTATCCGTCGGCGTCTTGCATACGCACTAAGAAGTCGGCACCGAACAGAGCCTCTTCCGTTAGACGAGTCATGGAGAATTTCGGGAAGTCTGGATTATGGCTAGTCAAGCGCACGCTTTTTAGCATGTTCCAAACGACCATTGGAATTTGTTGTGGGTTTAGGTAGTTACCATAAGACAGGTGGCTAAAATACTTACTGACATCTCCTGATGCGTCATACCATCCTCCGTGGACATCGACGTATCTGTCGGTACCTAGAATTTGTGCTTGTCGATCTTTTTTGTCGAAAATACCGCCACAGCGTTGTGACTTAAAGTAATGAAGCACATCAGAGAATGTGTGGTTCATTAATAGGTTGCTACCAATCTCAAATACTTCTGAACGCAGGTTGTCAAAACGTAGGTAGTAGCGACCAGGTTCAGTAACTGAACTGAAATCGATAGTGAAGAATTGCCCTTGATGCCAATTTGCTACGCGGCCTTGTTTAACCACATCAAAGCTTCCGACAGTCATATGATTGTCTGCACAGACGAGTAAAGCCGTAGTGCTCGATAGACGAGCTTTCTTTGTTTGTAAGATAGCTTGCTTTGGGCCTGTGGACTCATAGCCAATATGGTTGGTCAATAACAGCATCAATACTCTCCGACAGTCCTAGTTTCTATTGGCTAGGTACTTGAATGTTTTGGATATAAATAGTTAGGGTCCGCAGACCCTAACTTGGACTTTATTGCTTAGCTTTCGTGTAGGTAACAACGTACAAAGTGGTTATCAGCTAACTGTGTAACCCCTGGCAGCTGTTCTTTACACTTGTCCATCGCGTGAGTACAACGGCCTGCAAATGGGCAACCTGCTGATACTGGTGTCCAAAGTGGGATCTCCCCTTTGTTACCTGCTAGTTGGTCGTGGATCGATTTCTTAGGATCTGGAACTGCCGAAACCAATAGCTGAGTGTAAGGGTGTTGAGGGTTAGCAATAACGTCATCGGTATCGCCCCATTCCACCATGTGTCCAACGTACATTACGGAAAGATCTTCAGCGATGTAACGAGCCGTTGCGATGTCGTGAGTGATATAAAGTAGAGACATTTGCTTCTCAAACTTCATCTCTTCCATCAGGTTCAAAACACCAGCACGAATCGATACATCAAGCATTGAGGTTGGCTCATCGGCTAGAACCACTTCCGCACCTACCGCGATGTTACGTGCAAGGTTGACACGTTGACGCTGGCCACCTGAGAGTTGGTGAGGGTACTTTTCTGCCGTCGCTTGCGGTGGTACTAACCCCACTTGCTCTAGAAGATCGTATACACGTTCCTGTAACTCTTTCTTGTTGCCCGGAGATACTTTTTTGTGGATCAACAAAGGGCGAGCGATGTGGTGGAAGATATTGTGCGTTGGGTTCAGTGAACCAAACGGGTCTTGCCATACCATCTGCACACCTTCACGGTAGTGCATAAGATCTTTTCTGCTTGAGATCTCTTGGATATCGCGACCTTTGTATTCGATCGTACCGCCCGAAGGCGCGTACATTTTTGCGATCATTTTTGCTGTTGTTGATTTGCCTGAACCAGACTCACCAACCACCGCTAGGCCACGGCTTTTGTACATCTTGAATGACACGTCGTTAATCGCACGCATCATTGGGGTTTGAATGGTGGTACTGCTTATTGGGAAGTCTTTTACGACATTCTTGCCTTCTACCAATAATTGACCGAAATCTTTGCTCATAATTGTCTCCAGAATCCTTGTTCGCTTTGCTTGCTTTTCGACGGTCGAGCCGCCTTATTCGTTATCCACGCTGATTCAGCGTGCAAGCTATAGCTTTCTTTGTACTATTGGGTCACCGTACAGGTGGCAGTTAGACAAGTGTCCCGGGTCGATAGAGCGCAGCTTGGTTGGCACCTTAGTACAAGCTTCATGTACACGGTCACATCGAGCTTGGAAACGACACCCTTCAGGAATCTCTAGGAGGTTCAGAGGGTTGCCCGGAATACCCGCTAGTTTTGTCTTTGGCCCTGTTAGTGGAGGGAAAGAACTGCCCAGCCCTTTGGTGTAAGGGTGGTAAGGGTTTTCTAGAATATCTTGAGAGTTCGCGACCTCGATAAGTTCACCGGAGTACATGATGCCGATACGGTCAGAGAACTCGACCATCAATGACAAGTCATGGGTGATGAACAGAATTGAGAAACCAAACTCTTCTTTTAGTGCATAGATCTTTTGTAGGATTTCGCGTTGAACAACCACATCAAGCGCGGTCGTTGGCTCATCCATAATGATCAGCTTTGGATTCAATGCTAAAGCGATAGCAATAACTAAGCGTTGACGCATGCCGCCAGAGAATTGGTGAGGGTAGTCACTCAATCGGCTCGGGTGAATATCGACGATTTCAAGTAGACCTTCAGCGCGTTGCTTAGCTTGTTCACGAGTCATGTTGGTGTGATGCATAATCACATCACAGAACTGTTCTTCCATTGGAAGTACAGGGTTGAGTGCGTTCATCGCACTCTGGAATACCATCGACATCTCGCTCCAGCGGAACGCTTGCATACGTTCGTCACTGTATTCAAGGATGTTCTCACCATTGAAGATGACTTCACCACCACTGATGTAAGCGGGCGGCTTATGAAGACGCATAAGAGAGAAAGCAACGGTTGATTTACCACAGCCAGATTCACCAGCTAAGCCGAATACTTCACCCGGAGCGATGTCAAAACTTACGTTATTACACGCGCGAACATCGCCAGACTCTGTGATGTAATCCACGCATAAGTTGCGGATTGAAATTAGTGGTTCAGACATGATTATTTATCTCCGCTCCAAAGTGCATTTTGTGGTGGTAGTTCTGGTTCACGTTCTTCTTTATCTTGAGCCGCTAGTTTTTTCCAACGCTTCATGCCTTTGTGAGAACGCAGTTGCGGGTTGGCAATTTCATCGACTGCGAAGTTAAGCAGAGCAAGGCCAGTTACAAGTAGTGTTAATGCGATACAAGGAGCCAACAGCTCCCACCAAGCGCCAATCAGCATTGATGAAGAGGTTTGAACGTTGTAAAGCATGATGCCCCAGCTGATTGTGTTCGGGTCACCAAGACCTAGGAACGAAATCGTAGCTTCCATCATGATTGCGTACATCACCGAACCAATGAAGCTCGCGCCAACGATAGAGATAAGGTTTGGAAGAATCTCTACGAAGATGATACGGAATGAAGATTCACCCAAAACTTCAGCGGCTTTTACAAATTCTTTTTCACGCAGTGCTAACGTTTGGGAACGAACAACACGCGCGCCCCAAGCCCAGGACATAAAGCCGATAACCAAGGTTATAGTGAGTGGCCCTGCCTCACCGATAAAGGCTGCAACGACGAACAGTAATGGGTATTGAGGAATAACCAGCATGATGTTCATTGCGGCTGTCAGAATGTCATCGACACGTCCACCGAAGTAGCCTGCCGAAACACCGATAACCGTTGCGAGTAAACATACGGTAAGGCCCGCACCAAAACCTACAGCAAGAGATACACGTGCGCCGTATACCACTTGTGACCAAACGTCACGACCCATACGAGTTGTCCCCAGTACGTGATCTGCCTTTTTAGACATGATAAGTGTGCGGCGGTCGTCTGCTAGGTTTTGAGCAACCCAGCCGTCAGGGTTCGTTTGTGCAGACTTAACGACGAAGCCAGGGTACTCGTGTGGGTTACCTGTACGCTTGTCTGGTACATGTTTGGTGATCAATGGAGCCGCAATAGCACCAAGAATAAAAATACTTAGGATGATGACACCGGTTAGGGCCATCGGATTGCGCCAAATGAGTTTTAGAATATCTTTCATGATTATTTACCACCCTTACGAAGACGAGGGTCAAGAACAACGTAAAGCATGTCTGCAACAAGGTTAAAGAACAGCATGAATAGCGTCATGATAAGCAGTTGGCCTTGCAATACTTGGTAGTCACGAGCGTTAATTGCGTTGAAAAGTACGCTACCAAGACCTGGGTAGTTAAAGATGATTTCGATAATTAACTGACCGCCGATTGCCATACCTAGAGACATCGAAAGTGCTGTCACACTTGGTAGCATCGCGTTACGAGCTGCGTAATTGAATACCACTCGGTTTTCGCTAAGGCCTTTGCCTTTCGCCATGGTGATGTAGTCTTCTGCGAGTAGGTTGATCATGTTGTTACGCATGTTTACTAGGAAGCCACCAATTTGAACAACCGAAGCACATACCAGAGGCAAGAAAGCGTGGTAAGCAACGTCTTTGATGAATGCCCAACTTGTCCAGTCAGGTATCGTACCAGCGGTATAGGCGTAGCCAGTTGGGAACCACTTCAAACCAATTGCGAAGGTAAATAGCGCAAGCATTGCAATAACAACTTGAGGAACGGCTTGTAGAATAAGCATCCCTGGAGTAACAAAGGCATCGTATTTACTGCCACGTTTCCACGCTGCAAAAATACCTAGGATTGAGCCAATCGAGAAAGAAAGAATAACGGCAGTGCCTGCTAAGAATAGCGACCAACCGAATGCGCCACCTAACAGTGTATTTACTGAAAGTGGGTAGAATTGAATTGATGTACCAAGCTCCCAGCTTAGAATGTTCTTCATGTATGCGCCGTATTGAACCAGTAAGCCGCCATCAACGAAGCCTAATAGTTCTTTCATTGCCGCAATACGCTCAGGAGTAACTTGAACAGAAGCGTTCGCAAACATCATGGTAACTGGGTCACCAGGCATTGCTCTTGGAATAATAAAGTTTAACGTCGCTGCAACTAATAGCGCGACAAAATAAAATGACAAACGTCTTAAAAAATAACCCATAACTCACACCTTACTCACCCAGATTGTTTCCCTGTTTCTGGATTCAGGTCGCTCCTAGCGAAATTTGGAACGAAAAATCCCCTGACGACTAGCGCCATACTTTCAATTGATAGTGTGGGGATTTTTATAAGCGGCGTAAGAAGTTACGCCGCAAAGATTGAACGATTACTTATTTAACTGGTTTTAGGTCCAGTACATGAAGTAGACGCTCTGGAATACCAGCCCAAATGTTTGGACGGCCTTTTGGATTTTCTTCGTTCCACCAACCAGTGAAGCGAGTTGTGTTGTATTGGTACATGTAAGCACCAGACATCACTGGGATTGTCACTTGGTCTGCAGCGATGATTTGCTGGATACCGTGTGCAATATCTAGCTGCTCGTTCTTGTCAGCTGTTTTGTAGAAGCTGTTTAGAAGACCATCTAGCTTGTCGTTTTGGTAGAAGTGCATCGCGAAACGAGGCATACCATCACCAGATTGAAGTGATGAGTTGTAAGCACTGTTCCAGTACGTGTATGGATCCGCACCGTGGAAGTAGTTTGTGTATGCTACGTCGTATGTACCTTCAAGCATTGCTTGGTTGTAAACAGAGAAGTCAGGTGTACGAGCTTTCGCTTTAATACCGATTTCGTTTAGCTGTTCTACCGCTAGTTGAACTGTGTTGTTGAAGTCAGTCCAGCCGTTTGGCGATTGAATCATTAGTTCGAAAGACTTGCCTGATGGAGTGTCAACAAAACCATCTTTGTTTACATCTTTGAAGCCAGCGTCAGCAAGAAGCTTCTTCGCGCCTTCAGCGTTGTAAGTGTTGAAGCCTTTGTACTTGTCATGAGTTTTTTCATCAGACCAAGCTTCAAATGCGTAGCCAAGACCCGATGCGAAATCGTTCACAGTACCGCCACCGTAGAATGCGATATCGATGATAGTTTGACGGTCAAGAGCCATAGAGAAAGCACGACGGAATTCAACGTTGCTCAATGCTTCATGCTTCGCAGTATCAGGGTGCTTGAAGTTAACGATGAATGCCTGTGTACCTGCTGGCGGGTACCAGTAGTGGTGTTTAGGGCTAGCTGCAGCGTATGTACGATCGATATCTGGAACGAAAGAAGACGTCCAGTCCATTTCACTGTTTACAACTTTACCTAGGAACTGGTCGTTGTTCGCAATTTGTGGAACACGTAGACAGTCAACATCTAGGTTGTCTGCATCCCAGTAGTTCGGGTTAGCACACTGGATGTATAGCTGAGCTGTAAACGTATCGATTTCTGTAAACGGACCAGAACCTACTGGGTTCTCATTGGTAAACGTTGATGGATCTTTCACGTCTTTCCAGATGTGCTTAGGTACTACTGGTACTTTAGCAATCTCGTAAGGTACGTTCGAGTTAGCTTCTGTTAGGCTGAACTTAACTTGGTAGTCGTTCAGTTTTTCTACAGAAGTTACCCAAGAGTTGATGCCAGATTGGTCAAGCTCTGGTTTCTCTTTTACAAGGTTGAAAGAAAAAACAACATCATCAGCAGAGAAAGTTTCTCCGTCCGACCATTTAACACCCTTACGAATGTCGAAAACTACGCTCATCAGATCATCTGACATTGTGAAGTTTTCAGCTAGACGGAACACTGGAGTGTTACCGTGCATTTCGTTGAATACTACTAGCGGCTCATAAAGGAAGTCGGTTGTAGTATGTAGGTTAGTAGCACCAAGGTACGGGTTAAAGTTACGTACAAATGTAGTGTACTCTTTCGGGTGAATAGTCAACTCACTGCGTTCTGCAGCTGTTGCTACTGATGCAAAACCTGTTGTAGCAGTTGCAATAATTGCTGTTGCTATTGCTGTTTTTTTTATATTGGCAAGCATAGCTGTTCCTTACTATTTGCTTTCATTTCACTAATGGATTGAATGTTATCTGTCGCTAAATTGTTTAGTAGATACACACTCTAGTTAAAGGCCTACCTCTTCTTCATTGCTCCAGATTCATCGTTGATTCTGAGAAGTGGTAAGAGTGGCCTGTAGGCCTTTGGCAGGAGTAAGAAAACACCTTATCGATGAATTAATCAAACTCGTTTCCCGTCAAAAACGTTAAAAACAAGCAATCCCACGTCATTAACGTCAAAATGGGGTGCTTTGGTGGTTTTTTGTGCGCAATTGTTAAGGTGATGTGACTCGCATTTGGTTTTGCTGTATCGGCTGGGTGTAAGTGGTCACTAACTACCTGGGCTTTTTATTATAAAGCTTTAGGCTAGGGTTTTGTAATTGTAGATCTTGGTCACTTGCCGCTTTTACGTTAAATTTCCCTAGAAAATTAAATCTGCCGTTCTGTTGTGACTCGCTTCTCAAACTGCAACAAAGAGTCAGATAACGGTCAGATATGATTGAGAATAGAACGAAAAGTACTGACGGTTACGAGCACGCACTGTGCGTAATTGGCGTGAATTGCTCCTTGTTTAAAGACGTAAAAAAAGTGCGTTGCAAGCGTTGGGATTCTACTTTTTGTGATTGTTAGGCGTACAAAAAAGCCCACGCTAAGTGGGCTCCATTATTTACAGTATCGTGATCTTACTTCAGGGTTAGCTGGTCAGTAGTTTCTGTAGTTTATCCCTTAGCATCTCGATATGAGTTCTTTCTGGTGTTTGTTCTTTACAGTGTTCAAGTATGAATTCGATAGAGCTCAGTACCGTTCGCCAGCGAGGTGTTTTCGGTAGAGTTTCTACGCGTAGGTATTTGTCTAGCGTTCTAGTTTGTAGGGTACTGCGGTCTAAGTAGACTCGCCATAAGCCACTCTTTTCTGCGAAAGCAAACTTGGTCTCCCCAGTAACAGACTCCCAGTAGATAATGGCATTGGTCATGACATCGACTAGTACTTCACGCATCAGCTCTTGCTTGTTTTTACCCTCACCGGTTGCCTTATCAGCAAGGCGAGTAAATTCACCGCCAAGCTCTTTCAGTTGTTGAAGCTTATCTTTGTCACCTTCAAAGGCGTAGCTTGAAAGTGCCTCAACCGCTGTTTCAAGGTTATTGACTCGGTTTGAGTTAACGCCACCACCGACATTGAAGATATACATGGTGTCGAGCCCTGAGCCTTCAGGTAGCTTAAGGATGTCACTTGGAATGCGCTGACGTGTGTCGTCTATATAGATATCAATATCACCACAGTAGTGAGCTTGTTCCACCTTCAGGTATTTAGGCGCGATGATCTCGTCGGCCATTGAGCGCTTGAGTTGTTCTTGCCCACGTCTAAACAGCTTAGCAGCCGCTTCGTTGGCAAAGCGAATACGTTGGTCATCACGAATACAAATGATGGCTTCAGGGGCTGATTCTAGCTGCTCTAGCAAGCGTCCTTGAGTTTCTAGCAGGTTAGCTTCAACCATAGCTCTGTGTTTAAGCTCTAGTTGCAATTGGTCATTCTCAAGACGCCTTTGCTCAGCTTTGCTTGCTGATAAGTGAGCCGTAATTCGCGCCGCCAGTTCTTGTTTGTTGAACGGTTTAGACAAGTAATCGTTGGCACCAGCTTCAAAGCCTCGAACCCGGTCTTCTGCTTGGTTGAGTGCAGTGAGCATAATGATTGGCAATTGTGCATGGTCGTATTGCTTACGTAGTGCTTCACAAACCTGATAGCCGCTCATACCTGGCATCATGATGTCGAGCAGAAGTAATTCTGGTTTCTCTTTTTCAATCAACTCGATGGTTTCAGGGCCGTCACATGCGGTACGTACTCGATAACCTTCCAATTTCAAGAAGCTGTCTAGCACGCGTAGGTTTACCGGCTCATCATCAGCAATTACCAACAACGGGCCATCTGGGTTTTCACTGATAACGCTGTTTTCTTGCTGAGTGTTATCAATTAAATCCGGCGCTTGGAAGTGTGAGTAGCTCCCTGACTCACTGTAGCTATCCAGTTCTTCTTGGGTAGCTAAAGGTAATGTGAAGCTGAATGTAGTGCCAAGCATCGGCTGGCTACTTACATACAGCGAACCACCCATCAACTCGATTAACTGACGACTGATGGATAACCCAAGGCCGGCACCTTGGCGATAGTTACTTGCGTCTTGGCCAGCTTGAATCAATGGCTCAAAGATGTGTTCAAGATATTCAGCAGGTATACCTTGGCCGGTATCAACAACTTGTACTCGAATGTTGTCGTCGATGACGCTTGCTGAGATAACAATCTTACCTTCTGATGTGTACTTGATAGCATTGCCAACCAAGTTATACATCACTTGCTCAAGTCGTTGAGGATCCGATGAAACGAGACCTAAATCACTTGGCACTTGGTTAATGATGCGGATTGGCTTGTTACCTAACAGGTGATGAGATAACTCAAGCACTAAGCTGGTGGCTGCAGATAAATCAACAGCAGACTTCTTAATATCCAAGCTGCCATAGCGCATCTTGTGATAATCAAGCAGGTCATCAACCAGTGTCGCCAACCTCTGACCACTATTGATGATGATATCCAATTGGTACTTCTGGTTGGCAGGAATAGGGCCGTTAGCACCAGATATTAGCGCTTCAGCGATGCCAACCATGCCATGCAATGGCGTTCTCAATTCATGTGAGGTGGTGGCTAAGAATTCATCTTTAAGTTTGTTCGCCAGTTGCAACTCTTCATTTTGCTTTTGAATGGTCTTAAGGTTGTCCTCAAGCTCACCGTTTTGGCTCTTGATGAGCTGCATTTTTTCACGAATCGATCGCTGCATTCTTTCGAAGCTAACCGCCAGTCGGCCTATTTCATCTTTGCGTTCGGTATTGATCATGGTTTCATCAAGATCACCAGCAGAGACTTTCTCGGCAGCCCACGTCAGTTTGAGGAGAGGGGAAGTGATGAAATTGGACAGATAATGCGATGCGACAAACACAAGAATGATCGCTGTGAGCATCACGATCACGAAGATCTTTTCTAACTGATGAATACGGGCAAACGCCTCTTTTTCTGGCAGCTCTACGACAAGAGCCCATGTTGCGTATTTCAGCTCAATTGGGGTATATGCTGCGATGATCGCTTGATCTTGAGTGTTGTTGAACGTACCAACGGCTGTTTCGCCAGCCAATGCTTTGTTGACAACGTCTAAGCTTAAATTAATCGACTCTTGCGAATGGGCGAGGCTGCGTGGCAGGTGATCATCCCCCACAAGCAGTGTTTGAATATTTGAACTCTTGTTGAGATCCGCAATTAGCTTAGTAATCCCATTGATTGGCAGCCTAAACATGGCGTAACTGTGCAGGTAGCCTTGTTGAACAATAGGCGCACCTAACCAAGCCGTCTGCTTACCGTTCTCATCTTTAAAGTCAGAAACGATAACCGGTGTATAGTCCTCGTTGGATTTACGTTTGTCTTTTACGTCTTTTGCTAAGCGTTGAAAGGTAACGCCTAGGTTTGAATCTTTGTACTTACCTGTTAGCAAGTTAGTGCCGTAATCATCACGCTTAAAGATTGAGTAAGCGACGTTACCGTTAATGTCGACTAATAGAATGTCATCAAAGTCTGAACGCTTAAGCAATTCTTGGTATGAGTTATGGTAGCGCTTGTGAAGCAGTCGATAACGTTCGCTGCCAATAAAGCTACTAGATTCTGGAAGAATCGATGTCTTGATTTGATCGCCAGAGCCTTGAATGTAACGCTGCTGCGCATTACTGCGCGCTTCGTCAATATCTAACCCTAAGCGTTGGAACGCATTGATTAAACCATAGAATCGCCCGCCACTGGCATTGGCAAGTTCTGAGCGAACAAAACCCATGACTTGGGACTCTTGAGCTTGTAGGTAATCGACAATTTGCTGTTGCTTAGTATCACGGACCGAAACAAGGTGCGAAGTACTTTGTTCCTGAAGATCCTGACTGTGCGACTGGAGGAAAAATATCGCGATAAGTGTCACTGGGGTAATACTGAGGACAAGAAATGCCAGCATTAGGGTATTTTGAAGGCGCTTAAACTTCTGCTTACGATAGAATCTAAACATAAATTGGGTACTACTTTCCTTTGATGTACTGCTAAAAGGGGTGAAAACAAGTACAGAGAATAGAATTAACGGGTTCCAATTTAACGAAATTAACGAGTTTTTTTACTTTGACAAGTAAGTGGTATTTAAAGCGTGTGCAAAAGCTCATTTTTATAGAGTTTTGACAAAAATATGAACAGACAGCGCAGATAATGACCCTGCGCTGTGCTAGATAGGCTATTTGTTTGCGTGGTAAATCGCGAATTTAGTGGTCTTATTTAGAGTCGCGCATTTTCCAAACGCTTGTTCAATAATTGGAACGTATTTTAAGAAACTGTTCGCAACAATAATCATCTCGCCAGAACGCTTCAAATGCTTAGGAGCCTGAGCAAGTAAGGTCTCAGTCGCGCTGTAGCTTGTATCCAAACCAGAATGGAATGGTGGGTTACTGATGATGAATTGGTAGTCTTTTGATGTGTCGGAATAGACATCTGAGGCGAAGACATTTCCCGTTAAACCGTTCGCTTCTAACGTAGCTTGGCTTGATGCCACGGCAAATGCACTGATGTCGCACATTTCTAGCTCGATATCAGGGTGACGAGATGCCATTACCGCGCCCAATACGCCTGCACCACAACCAAAATCCAGTACCTTTCCTTTCAGCTTTGGCAGAGTATCAAGTAGCAGTTGGCTACCTACATCAAATTGGCCGTGACTAAACACACCTGGAAGGCTTTTTACAGTCAGTGATTGCTCATCAATGTTAACCGTATAGGTTTTAAACCAGTCTTGCAGGTTAAAGGCTTGTGGTTGCTCGAAGCATTGACCCCAGTAGAAAGAGCAACGGCGCGCCGAATCGTATTTCACGACTTTGCCGTAAGGAGCGAACATCTTCTCGATACTTTTAACACCAGAACGATTCTCGCCAACTACGACAATTTCGGTATCTTTACCTAGCTTGGCAAATAACATCGCCAACAGAAATTCCGCTTCTGCTTTAGCCTTTGGCCAGTACAGCATCACTAAGTCGGCTTTGGTTTCTTCGGTAAACTCCGCACCATAAAAACGTTGGATGGTGTTGCAGCCTTCTAATTGACGGTAGTAGCTGTAATTAGAAGTAAACACAGAGACAGATTCACAGTGCTTCGCTAACTCAACAGGGAACAAGTCTTCTGCCTCACCGGCAACTAAAACATGTTTGCCTTCGAAGTAGGCGAGTTGGCGTTGAGCAATCTGGCTTGGGGCAATATAAGCTGACATAGGACACTCTGTTGAATCGTTAGCAAAAAATGAGGGCGGATTTTCGCATAATCCGCCCAAAGCTTGAAGTGTTTAATACTCGTTCGGCAACCAAGTTGTCGAACAGTTGATTAACTCTTGTCTTGCTGGTTTAAAAAGTCTTTAAACTCTTCATCGTAGATGTTGAATAGGACAATGGTAATCGCAAAGATTAGCGGGCCGTAGATAAGACCAATTAAGCCGAACAGTTGAATACCACCTAACAGTGAGAAGAAGATCATCAGGGTATTCATGCCTGCACTGCCTTGCATCAGCAGCGGACGAAGCAGGTTATCAATCGAACCAACAATCGCTACACAGTAAACCGTTAGGAAAATCGCCCATGTGGTATCACCAGTTAGGAACAAGTAAGTTGCTGCTGGGATCCAGATTAATGCGGTACCCACAACTGGGATGAAAGAGGCAAAGCCCATCATGGTGCCCCAGAATAGGCCTGGGAAACCGGCAATCCACATACCTAACCCGCCCGCAAAACCTTGCGCTATTGCGGTTAAGAATGAACCCATTACAGCTGATTTCGATACTTGCTCAATCTCGGTTAGAAGCTTGTCTTCTTGACTACGAGATAGTGGCAGAATATGACGAACCACACTGATGATTTTGTCGTGATCTCTTAGTAGGAAGAACAGAACAAACAGCATCAAGAAGAAATCCATCAAGAAATTGGTCGCATCACCAAGGATTTTTGCACTGATACCAACCAGTTTTGAGCCAAAGCTGGTCGCAAATTCACCGACTTTCTGTGCGATAGCTTGTGGTTCAATGTTGTCAAAAGGTAGGTAGTTATTTACAAACGACAGAGCTTTAACAACCAGAGGATGCGCAAAAAGAGTCTGAATACCGCCGTGGGTCACCCATTGGTAGGTGTTCTGAGAGAACAGAGAACCTTGCTGAACAATTGCTGCGAATACTGCCAATAAAGGGATAACAATAATGAAAGTCAGAATCACACAAGACAGTAGAGAGACGATGTTTTCTTTATTTGGGAGCTTTTTTTCAAGCCACTCATGGATTGGGAACATCAATAGTGAAATGATAAAGGCCATCACGATTGAGTTGACGTACGGCTCTATAAGCAAGTAACAAGCATAAGCCGCCGCAAGTAGGGCAATGATGATCACCCAGTGGCTGGTATTGATTTTGAGTTTTTCTGACACGTTAATGGTCTCTATATTTGCGTTCTGAGTTTATAATGGCTGCAAAACAGAGAGTTAGCAATGAGGAGTTTTGATAATGGGATGCTGTAATAAAGATAAGAAATGCCAAGATGAAGAACAGCAAACAAAAAAAGAGATCCCTTGGTTCAGAATGTTCCTTGGCACCTTGATGTTGTTGGTTTTTCTTTTCTGGGAACGTTAGGCGTTTTAGGTTCAGTTTTAGCCTTAATCGAAGGGTAAATAAGCTGTCATATTTGTGGTCAGCGAGCGTGATGTATTAAAAAGGGCTGCATCTAATGCAGCCCTAAATTCAATCGGTTAGCGACTTATAAAGTGCTTTCGACTATTTGCTTTCAGCAGCAATGATCGCAAGAGAGCGATCAGCAGCTTCTAGTGTTGCATCCAGTTCTTTTGAACCATGAGCAAGAGAAGTAAAGCTTGCTTCGAATGCTGAAGGTGCAAGGTAAACACCGTGATCTAACATTAGGTGGAAGAAGCGCTTGAAGCGTTCGACATCACACTTAGTTACATCTTCGTAGCACGTCACAGTTTCTTGATCTGTGAAGAAGAAACCAAACATACCGCCAACTTGGTGGACTAGCATTGGAATGCCGTGCTTGTCTGCAAGTTGCTTGAAGCCATTAGCCAGTTGCTTAGTTTTTGATGCTAGACGCTTTTCGTTGCCTTCTTCTCTTAGAAGGTTCAAACAAGCGTAGCCAGCTGCCATAGCAACAGGGTTACCTGAAAGCGTACCCGCTTGGTAAACAGGGCCCGTTGGCGCGATGTATTGCATCACGTCTTTACGACCACCGAAAGCACCCACAGGCATGCCGCCGCCAATCACTTTACCAAGACACGTTAGGTCTGGCTTGATGTTGTAGTAAGCCTGAGCACAACCTTCAGCAACGCGGAAACCTGTCATTACTTCATCAAAGATTAGCAACGCACCTTCTTGGTCACAGATTTCACGTAGGCCTTCGTGGAAGCCTTCTACTGGAGGGATACAATTCATGTTACCCGCTACAGGCTCAACGATGATACAAGCGATCTCACCTTTGTTTGCTGCGAAGATTTCACGTACTGAATCTAGATTGTTGAAGGTTGCTGTTAGCGTTAGTTTCGCAAAATCAGCTGGTACACCAGGAGAGCTTGGTTGACCTAAAGTCAGTGCGCCAGAACCTGCTTTTACCAGTAGGCTGTCTGCGTGACCGTGGTAACAGCCTTCAAACTTAAGAATTTTGTCACGACCAGTAAAGCCACGAGCAAGACGAATCGCACTCATTGTTGCTTCTGTACCTGAGCTCACCATACGCAGCTGTTCCATTGATGGAACCATCTCAGAGACAAGTTCAGCCATTTTGATTTCAGTTTCGGTTGGAGCACCGAAGCTAAGGCCGCGTTGCGCTGCATCAATGACAGCTTCACGGATAACTGCGTGGTTGTGACCAAGGATCATTGGGCCCCAAGAGCCAACGTAATCGATATATGCTTTCCCATCAGCATCAAAAAGAAGTGGGCCGTCAGCTCTATCAACGAAGATTGGAGAACCACCTACACCGTTAAAAGCGCGCACTGGAGAGTTAACGCCACCTGGAATAGTTTGCTGTGCCTTTTGATACAGTTCTGCTGATTTGGTCATTGATATATCCTCTTTTGACTGTCGGACCAATTGGCACGCATTGTACCTATCCAGAATCCAACTAGGAATGCTTTCGCCGATATAATCCCCCGAATCTGGTTGTTTTGTGTGGTTACACGTTTTAATTGTCAGATATGGGCGAGTTTACGACAGTAAAAGGAACGATCCTGTGGTGAATACTTGAACGTTTCAGTCAGGTATTAGATAATCACCAGAATATAAGAAAATACTCAACAACTATGGTCTCGAATTAGATTTGTATCATGTTGTTTTTGACACAGGTAAGAGAGGTTGTCGTGAGCGAAGTAAATATCCCATTGTCTTTTTCTGATGCAGCAGCTACACGCGTACAAACGCTAATTGCTGAAGAAGAAAACCCAGAACTAAAACTGCGTGTATACATTACAGGTGGCGGTTGTAGTGGTTTCCAATACGGCTTCACATTTGATGAAAAAGTAAATGATGGCGACACTACTATTGTAAACAGCGGTGTTACGCTGGTTGTTGACCCAATGAGCCTACAGTACTTAATGGGTGGCATGGTTGATTACACTGAAGGCCTAGAAGGCGCTCGTTTCTTTGTGAACAACCCGAACGCGACAACAACATGTGGTTGTGGTGCATCATTTAGCGTCTAACGTGAACTGAAAGGTAGCTTGAACTGAGAGCTACATTAGAAATATTTTAAACGCTGAGCTCATGCTCGGCGTTTTTGTTTTTAAGAAATACATCATATAAAACAGACAGTAATTCGACCTATTCTAGCCATACACACTAAGAGATATTTAGGGTGGGAATGTGTAACCCTTATTTAATTTGCCTAGCTTATAGTAAACGCCATATTTTTTAAACTGTCGATAGAGTCCAACTTCGTTGGGTGTGGGTCTGTTAAGGTTACCGCTGTGCATCAGGATGTTGCATATGACAGTGTTAAGCTAATTAGCGCGCCTTAATAACATCGGACAAAAGGATTTGCTATGCCCACTCTATTTTCTAACTCTCCACTTTTTCAGAAACTGAAGCAGCCGTGGTTGGTTTCTCTGATTCTAGTTGTGCTGTTGTCGATTTGGCTTGGTTTAGGAGTGGGGCAAGCGGAAGAGTCGTCTGAGAAAAAAGTGACAGAAATTCCGTTGGCGAAGGTCTCTTTTCAAACATTTACTTCATCACCGACCTTTAAAACGATTGATCTCTATGGTCGAACGGCGCCCGATAGGCATGCTCGTTTGGGGGCAGAAGTGGCGGGCAAGGTTGTTAGATTGAACGTTGTGAAGGGCGATGCGGTTAAATTTGGACAAGCCATTGCCCAGATAGATAAAGGTGATTTAGAGATTCAATTAGAGCGAGCTTCGGCTTTATATCGCTTGAAGCAGAAAGAATTCAAAGCGGCGCAATCTTTGAAGAAAAGAGGGCTGCAAGGCGAGATAGCTTATACCACCGCTGAGGCTTCATTAACTGAAGCAAAGGCCATGAAGCGCAATGCGGAATTGGCTTTAAAGAATACTGTTATTACTTCGCCTTTTTCGGGTGTGGTTCAAGATTTGATGGTGGAGCTCGGTGATTTCGTTAGTGTTGGCGATCCTGTTGCTGGCGTGATTGACCTCGATCCTTTGGTTATTGAGGCCGATGTCAGTGAGCGTCATATCCAACACTTGTTAGTCAATCAATCTGCTTTGGTTCGCTTGTTAGGGCGAGAAGAAGTTGAAGGCCGCTTACGCTATGTTTCTCGTATCTCTTCTGCTGCTACCAATACCTTCCCAATAGAGATTGAAATCGACAACTCCAAAGGCCTATTACCTGCAGGTGTCAGTGCAGAAGTAACACTCAACCTAGAAACAAGAGATGCAATCAAGATTACACCTGCCATGCTGGCACTGGATGAGGCAGGTAACCTTGGGGTCAAAACTTTGGTTTCAGTCGATGACTCACCAACCGTGAAATTTGTAGGCATTCAGCTAGTAAAGGCAGAGCAAGATGGAGTTTGGCTCACAGGACTTGGACAACGCGTCGATATCATCACAGTAGGCCAAGGGTTTGTGCGTGATGGTGATTCGGTGATTGCTGTTGAGCAAGGCGCTGAACTCTCTAACGTAACCGCAGAGTAGGAGATACCCGATGTATTCAATTATTGATGCAGCCTTGTCTCGTGCTCGAACAATGCTCTCCCTTTTAGCGTTAATCCTTGTAGCCGGTGTCGTCACCTATATCACGATACCTAAGGAATCGAGCCCAGACATTACCATCCCAATTATCTATGTTTCGGTCGGGCACCAAGGGATCTCGCCAACGGATGCAGAACGTTTATTGGTTCGACCTATTGAGCAAGAGCTTAGGTCAATCGAAGGCGTAAAAGAGATGACAGCAACCGCAGCAGAAGGGCACGCCTCTGTGGTGTTAGAGTTTAATGTTGGCGTCGATCTTACTAAAGCGATGGCTGATGTTCGTGACGCTGTTGATCTGGCTAAGCCCAAATTGCCAGAAGATAGCGATGAGCCGACTGTAAATGAAGTTACCCTCGCTTCTGAGCAGCCTGTGTTGTCAGTGGTTCTGTTTGGTACCGTGCCCGAGCGCACCATAGTACAAATCGCTCGAGAGCTCGGAGATAAACTCGAAAGCTATCGTCAGATCCTTGAAGTCGACATTGCAGGCGATCGCGATGACATCGTGGAAATCATCGTTGATCCATTATTGATGGAGAGTTACAGCCTAGATCAAGCGGACATCTATAATCTGATTGCTTTGAATAACCGAGTGGTGGCGGCAGGCTTTGTTGATACCGGCTACGGGCGTTTTTCTGTCAAAGTCCCTTCTGTGTTTAACTCTTTAAAAGACGTACTAGAGTTGCCAATCAAAGTGGATGGTAAACAGGTAGTGACCTTTGGCGATGTGGCTACAGTTCGTCGAGCGTTTCGAGATCCTGAAAGCTTTGCCCGTTTAGATGGCAAATCCGCAGTTGTCTTGGATATCAAGAAACGTGCGGGTGAAAACATCATTGAAACCGTTGAGTTAGTCAAAGCGGTAATGGCTGGTGCTCAGCAGCAAGCCGAGTGGCCAAATAACCTATTGGTCAAATACACTTGGGATGAATCTAAAGATGTGAAGATCATGCTCAACGATCTTCAAAACAATATCTTATCCGCCATCATTTTAGTGGTGATCGTGATCATCGCCATTCTTGGTGTTCGAACCGCGCTATTGGTCGGAATTTCAATTCCTGGATCATTCCTCACGGGGTTGTTGGTGTTGTCTGTGTTTGGTCTAACCGTCAACATCGTGGTGCTGTTCTCGTTGATCATGGCGGTTGGTATGTTGGTCGATGGCGCAATTGTGGTGACTGAGTTTGCCGACAGGCGAATGCAAGAAGGTGAAGGGCGTAAAGCCGCTTACCGAGATGCAGCGAAACGGATGGCGTGGCCAATAACGGCATCAACGGCTACAACCTTGGCTGCATTTGCTCCATTGCTGTTTTGGCCGGATGTAACGGGCGAATTCATGAAGTTCTTGCCATTAACATTGATTGCAACCTTAACCGCTTCATTGATTATGGCGTTGTTGTTTGTGCCTGTACTCGGTGGTTTGATTGGTAAACCTCAATACGTATCGCCCAAAATCCAAGCGCGAATGGTGGCACTGCACAACGGTGATTTCTCACAGGCTACAGGCTTAACCAAAGCGTACTACCACACGTTGTCGATTGCGATTAAGCATCCCTTTAAGATTCTTTTCGGTGCCATATTACTTGCGGTTGCGGTGGGTTTTACTTATTCCAAAGCGGGTCTAGGCGCAGAGTTCTTCCCAGAAGTTGATCCGCCATTCTTTAACGTCAAAGTTCGCTCCCATGGTGATCTGTCTATCCAAGAGAAAGATGTCATCATGCGTGATATTGAGTTGATGATGCTCAATCATGATGAGTTCGATACCGTTTATACGCGTACGGGTGGTGATGATCAGATTGGTTTGATCTCGATTACCCCTGTTGATTGGCAATACCGTCGCAGTGTTAAGGCGATCATTGAAGAATTAAAGGTGTACACCGATCAATACGCAGGGGTCGAGATTGAATATAAGTTTCCAGATGCAGGGCCTCCGGTTGAGAATGACTTAGTGATTGAGCTCTCGGCAAGAACACCAGAGCAGCTGAATCAGGCTGCAAAAATTGTAAGAAACTGGGCGGATGGCAATCAGGCACTGACCAATATAAGTGATACCGCGAGTAAAGATGGCATCGATTGGAAAGTGGATATTCGCAGAGATGATGCTGCGCGTTTTTCGGCTGATGCGACCTTGGTGGGGAATACGGTTCAATTCGTCACTAACGGGCTAAAGATTGGCGATTACCTCCCAGATGATTCTTCAGAAGAGGTCGATATCTTGGTGCGCTACCCAAGCGATAAAAGAGATATCGGGCGCTTTGACCAGTTAAGAGTCAAAACACCAGCAGGCTTGGTGCCGATCACTAACTTTGCTCAGATAGTGCCAGACCACAAGCAGGACATGATAAAGCGCCTTGATGGTAAGCGTGTCGTGAACATCATGGCGGATATGGAAGAGGGTTATAATCTTGCACTCGAACTGCCAAAGATTGAGCAAGCGTTAAGTGAGTTAGGTTTACCAAGTAGTGTAGAATTTCGTATCCGTGGTCAAAATGAAGAACAAGAAAACTCTTCCGCCTTCCTACAAAGTGCTTTCTTGGTTGCTTTGGCGGTAATGGCTTTGATTCTGATTACTCAGTTTAATAGCTTCTATCAAGCATTCCTGATTTTGAGTGCGGTGCTGTTCTCAACGGTTGGTGTGTTTGTTGGTTTACTTATCTTCCAGCGTCCGTTTGGCATTGTGATGTCCGGTATTGGAGTGATAGCGTTGGCAGGAATTGTGGTAAACAACAATATTGTGCTGATTGATACCTATAACCAACTGATAAAACGCGGCTTGGACAAGCGAGATGCGATTCTCAGGACAGGTGTTCAGCGTTTAAGACCAGTAATGCTAACGACGGTTACCACCATTTTAGGCTTGATGCCGATGGTGTTAGAAATGAACATCGATCTGATTAATCAAAAGATAGAATTCGGAGCGCCGAGCACGCAGTGGTGGTCGCAACTTGCTACAGCCATTGCGGGAGGTTTGGCCTTTGCTACAGTACTAACCTTGGTGCTGACGCCTTGTTTGCTGATGCTAGGGCGAGATAAGAAGCCCGATGTGCTCCCAAGCAACGACGGTTAAAGATAAGTCCTAGTTCGACGGAAATAAAAAGAGCGCCTTGGTGGGCGCTCTTTTCGTTGGTTTATATGGCTATTAGTCCAATTAGTCGCTAGTAACCTAATTAGTTGCTAGTAACTGGCCGTATCGCTCTAGGTTATTCAGTCGAATCTCAGAGTTAGCGATGAAGGTTGCTTTCGCTTTACCTGTTAACGACTTAGATTGCGGCAATTTTACGGTGCGCGCATTCTTATGTACGCCATTAACCAAGAATTCATAGTGTAAGTGCGGGCCAGTAACACGCCCCGTGCCACCCAAAGTACCAATGGTTTGGCCTTGTTTAACTCGCTGACCTGTTTTCACCATACGTCGCTTCATATGCAGGTATTTGGTGATATAGGTGTTGCTATGGCGAATGAACACGTAGTTACCATTGAATTGGTTGTAACCCGACTTCTGAACGATACCGTCACCTGCCGCCCAGATAGGTGTGCCAACAGGGGCAGCGTAGTCGGTGCCTCGGTGAGCTCGAACCTTGCCTGTCACTGGGTGTTTTCTGCGTGGGTTAAAGTTCGATGTCACACGACGGAAATCAATAGGAGAGCGTAAGAAAGCTTTTTTCATCGCTCGGCCATTCTCATCGAAGTAATTGCCGCTTCTATCATCTAATACCGCAGTAAACGAATCACCTTGGTTTTTAAAAACAGCTGCCATGATCTTACCGCGACCAATAACTTCGCCTTCAACCACTTTCTCTTGGTATAAGATTTTAAAGCTGTCGTTCTTACGAATATCCAAAGCAAAGTCGATATCCCAACCGAAGATACCGGCTAGTTCCATAATTTGGTTTGCGGTTAGGCCAGCGCTAACGCCTGCATTCCAGAAGTTAGAGGTAATGTTGGCTTCAGCGTAATTGTATTGGTAGGCAACTTCTTTCTTGTCGATGCTAGAGGTGAACGAATCGCCAGACTTAGTGATTTTGAAGCTTTCAAACGCACTCAGTTGTCGTTTTAGCTGAATAAGGTCGTTGTTTTCATCAAAACCAAACTGCAATACATCGCCAGGTCTTAGGTTAGACAGTTGCTTCTTAATATCATTATTGGTATTGAGTAGCGTGATCAGCAAGCGGTATGAGAGGCCAATGCGTTCGAATAAAACAGAGGTGCTTTCGCCAGAACGAACGGTGTATTTCTCCCAATTAAGCACTGCCGTCGGCGGTGCGTCACTTGAGCTAACAAGCGCGGATGCATTGATAGTCAGAGGGTAATGTTTCCCCACCACTAAAGCGCCCGTATCGTCACGCAAACTGCTGACATCGGGGAGTAAGAAAATCGCGACGAAAATTACGGCACTAAAAAATGCGATAAAAGCCCGGTGCAAAATAGGAAGGCGTGCAAAAATAGACAACATGTTCCGGTTCGTTCTGTAAATATTATGAAAATCGACGACGGAATAGTGTAACTGGTTTCAAAATACATCGCTATTCAAGTAAGATGTCTAATTATTATATTTTTGCCAAATCTGTGGGAGTGAACAAGAATGGCGAGTATTGAAGCTGCACTAGCCGAGATCAAACGTGGCGTAGAAGAACTGATTCCAGAAGACGAACTGATTGCTAAATTAAAAGAAGGTCGTCCTTTACGCATTAAGCTGGGTGCCGATCCAACAGCTCCAGATATCCACCTAGGCCATACGGTTATCTTTAACAAGCTTCGTGCTTTCCAAGAGCTTGGTCATGAAGTGACATTCCTTATCGGTGATTTCACTGCAATGGTTGGTGACCCATCTGGTAAGAACTCAACGCGTCCACCGCTAAGCCGTGAAGACGTATTGAAGAATGCTGAAACTTACAAAGAGCAAGTATTCAAGATTCTAGATCCTGCGAAAACGCAAATTCGTTTCAACTCTGAGTGGTTATCTGAGCTTGGTGCTGAAGGCATGATTCGTCTTGCTTCTAACCAAACTGTTGCTCGTATGCTTGAGCGTGATGACTTTAAAAAGCGTTACGCTGGTGGCCAACCGATCGCAATCCACGAATTCATGTACCCACTTCTTCAAGGTCACGACTCTGTTGCATTAGAGAGCGATGTTGAGCTTGGCGGTACTGACCAGAAGTTTAACCTTCTAATGGGTCGTGAACTGCAAAAAGCTGCAGGTCAAAAACCACAAGCGGTATTAATGATGCCACTACTTGTTGGTCTAGACGGCGTTAAGAAGATGTCTAAGTCTGCGCACAACTACATCGGTATCAGCGAAGCACCAAGCGAAATGTTTGGTAAGATCATGTCTATCTCTGACGATCTAATGTGGAGCTACTACGAGCTACTGTCTTTCCGTCCACTTGAAGAAGTTGCGGAACTGAAAGCTGGCGTTGATGCAGGTAAGAACCCGCGTGACGTTAAAGTTCTACTGGCTAAAGAGATCATTGCTCGTTTCCACAGTGAAGCCGATGCTGAAGCAGCTGAGCAAGAGTTCGTTAACCGTTTTGCTAAGAACCAAGTGCCAGATGAAATGCCTGAATTCGAATTCGAAGCAGGTCTACCAATCGCTAACGTTCTAAAAGAAGCAGGTCTTGTAAACTCTACTTCTGATGCGATGCGTATGATCAAGCAAGGCGCGGCTAAGCTTGAAGGCGAGAAGATTGAAGACAGCAGATTCGTACCTGAAGCAGGTACTGCAGTTTACCAAGTAGGTAAACGTAAGTTTGCTCGTATCACTATTAAGTAATAACGCATATCAATAATTGAACAAAAGGCATCCACGGATGCCTTTTTTATTGACAGAAAGCTGACGAAGTTTTTGAACGTGCATTGCTACACTGTGCGCGCTGTCATATTGACAGTAATTCTGGAGATTTTTATGAACAATACCGACCATCCTCCTAGTTTGAATGGAGAAGAATAACCTGTCTCGGTATTGATCTATTGTCCTGCCGTTCAGGTAGGGTATCTTTGTTTTTCCCCCTCATTCTTTTCCACACACTAGATTCTAACAAGTAGACACATCAGTAGCTTTCAGCTCTTGGTGCGCATAAATCTATAAATCTATGCTATTTGTTTTGATGGTCGTTACCTTTGCCAATCGGGAGATTCGCCATGACGGTAATGAACAACACTTTTTTATCTATTGAAGCTCTGTACTCAGAGAAAGACATCCAAGCGGTATCTAATGCCTTTCAACAGTACGGACGTGAGCAACAAGTTAACCTTTTGCACCGTATGCCACTTGAAGATGCGGTGTTAGTACTCGGGCAATGCTCTCTTAGTACGATTCAGACTTTACTTAGTGAGCTAGAAGAGCAGGGTTTTGAGAAGCGCTCTCGACATCTAGCTCACCAACTAGGGCTGATCTATTCAGAGGTTGAACCTCAACAGGGTTACCTTTCAACTGGAGTGCTTAGCCATGTAAGGCAACGTATCGGTTGGATTATTGCCTTGGCGTTGCTGGGTATTGTCTCTGGGCTTATCATTGCTCAGTATGAAGATATCCTTAGCCAGCTAGTACTTCTGGCGATCTATATGCCGGTAATCGCTGCTGCGGGTGGCAATACAGGCACACAAGCTGCGACTTTGGTCATTCGGGCCTTAGCCACAGGCGAGTTGAAGAAACGCCAGTGGGCCAACGTTCTATGGAAAGAGCTTAGAGTCGCGATTTGCTTAGCACTTGCGATTGCCTTGGTGATGATAGGCCGCATCTTACTGTTCAGTGACAACCAATCAACGGGTGGTTACGACATTAATATGATTGCTTACGCGATTGCTGTCGCTCTGTTTATTCAAGTGACAATATCAACCGTGCTTGGCGCTGGATTGCCGATTGTTGCTCGGTTATTCAAGTTAGATCCTGCGGTGCTGGTGAGCCCTGTCTTGGCTTCAATAGTGGATATTTCGGGGATGTGGATTTACTTCACGGTAGTGAATTCATTCTTGGGCATTGCTTAACGCTTTTAAATAAAGACTCTGAAAACAAAAAGCACCGCCGAAGAAAAACATCTTAGGAAGAAAAATGGCGCTGAAGATCTTAAATCTTCAGCGCCATTTTTATTTTTTAAGTAGAAGCTTACAGAGAGCTAAATATTATTTAGATTTGCTTTGTATTTGACTGAATTCGACTACATCTGTGTAGAAAGCTCGTTCAAACTGGGTGATTGGTGCTTCTACAGGTTTGTCTGGGTTTTGTTCTTCAGGGAAATAATCACGAACAAACTGCACAAACAGAGAGTTTGGATTGCCCGCTTTATCTAAACCAAAACCTGCCATATTGTAGCTACCGTACAAAGACCCACTTTTCGCAATAATATTACCTTGGATTGGTGCTTTTCTCATGCTTTGACGGTATTTAAGCGTGCCATCAGTACCCGAAGTTGGCATTGCCCCAAGTAGGTTGAGCTGTTGATCGTTTTCCCAGATATAACGCAGAACCTGAGCCATGGTCTGTGACCTCATTCGGTTATTTCTGGATAGTCCTGAACCATCGACGAGCTGCGCTTTACTGAGGTCAATATTAGCCTTGGTCAGCAATATCTGCTTTATCGCTTCAGTACCGTTATTGAAACTGCCTGGTTGAACATAAAATGTCGCTCCTAGCGTTTTAGTTAGATTATCTGCGATAAGGTTATCCGACTTCTTGAGCATGATATCGAGCAGTTCAGAAAGCTTTTCTGAGTTGTGACTAGCGACTAACGTGGTTTTGTCTGCTTTCGCTTTTTTACCAATAATCACATCACCTTTTACTTGGATTCTCAGCTCTTCAAGAAGCGATGTCACGACTTGATAGGTATAAAGCTCGGGGTTTTGAATCGCAAACTTGAGTGGTAGTGGTTTCTTACGCTCTACTAAGCAACCAGAGAGCTTGTAAGCGTTGTCTGGAGTGGTAATGAGCTCTAAGTCGCATTGTGTCGCCTTCTGCCCTGATCGAGTTACGGTAGCTGCGGTGGTTGTCACGTCTATCGGATAGTGAGCGGGAATATAGACACGAGTGCTTCCGTTATCTTTTGTATAAATAGAGGCTTGTGCGCAGTTGCTGTCTAAGGTCATCGCACTCGAAGGCGCGCTGTAACAAACGCCTAGAATGTCCCAAGGCCACCCCACCGCTCGCTGATAGCCCGTAAAAGTCGAGTTATCTAGGTATAAGTTGCCCTTGATGGTTCTGGATTGAGATTTTGCGTATTGAGCCAAAAGGCTTTTAAGCTGTTCTCGTTGTAGGGTCGGGTCGCCACTAAATGAAATGATTGAGTCATTCCCAGAACGAGCAATACTAGTCGTGTAGTGAAAGTCATCCCCTAATTCCAACTTCGCTGCTAAAGCTGTGACCAGCTTTAAAGTACTAGCGGGTGGATAAAAGCCATCACTGTTGGTGTTTATTTTATTTGAATCACCGCTCAATGGTTGCAGAATTAAGCTTGCGCTACTGCCATCCGGCAGTTTATCTAGAGGGGGGTAAGCGAAAGCGTTAACTGAGAAAGCGCTAATGGAAAAACTACATACAAGTAGTGTGGATAGAAGGCGCATAGAAGATTTCTTGGATGGCTGATGTTTTCAGTATACAGATATAAAAAACGCCCGCTAGATAGCGGGCGTTTTGATTCTCAATTAACTAATCAATCAATTAGATAATCAGAATTAGAAGTCGTAACGTAGACCTAGAGCTAGCTCGTCTTCAGCGTCAGCAGAGCTTGCAGTACCGTTAGTTAGCTTGTTAGTAGTACCGATCTTGTCACCTTCAGAGATAAGGTTGAAGTTGTACGATACGTAGCCACGGAAGTTAGGCTTGAAGTAGTACGTTGCATCGATTGCGATGTTGTCTGCAGACGTTTCGCTATCAGTTTCAGCGTTGTTGTACGTAGTAGAGAATACAGTTTGACCTAGCGTGTAAGCCGCTGCGAATTCGTAACCAGTGTAATCTACAGAGTCGTTAGAGTTTACAACACCTGTAGTTTGTTTTTCACCATCTGTGAATACACCAGCGAAGTACAGGTCAGAGATTGCGTAAGAAGCAGAAAGCATGTACTCGTTAGATTGATCTTGGTCTGCGTAACCAGCACCTAGCTTAGCGCCAGTTTCGCCGATTGCGTAGATAGCAGATAGAGAGTAGCCATCTTTACCGTTGTCCGTGAACTCACCGTTAGTTTCTGAACGGTCAGCGAAACGGTAGCTTGCTTTAAGACCTAGGTCTTGGAATTGACCTTTGTAAGAAAGCATGTTGTCTGAACGGTCAGCTACAGCTAGTTTGTCTGCAGCAGAGTTACCGTGGTATGCCATGATATCTGTGAAGTCAGTGATTACGCCTAGAGCACCTTCGTTCTTACCGTAAGTTACTTCACCGAATGTGCCGCCTAGACCTGCGTACGTGTAACGGTTAGTGATATCACCATCGTTGTTATCAGTAGCGCCGCCGTTTTCAGCCGTCGTGAATTCGCCTTCGTAGAAACCAACACCGTATAGGCCGTCTTGGATTTCAACTTTACCTAGGAAGTTTAGACGTACACGTGTTTTGTCTTCAGCTTTGCCATCTTTCATAGATAGACGAGCTTCAGCACGGCCGCCCATTTCAACAGAGTTACCGTCTTGGTTGTATAGTTCTGCCGCGTTAGCGCCAGTAGCAAGAGCTGCAGCCGATACAGCAAGCGCGATCAAAGTCTTGTTCATGTTATTAATTCCTAATTACTGTCCATAAAGGTATTTATCAAGGATTTGAATCCTTTTGTGTATTGCCTGTATTAATCAGGCTTCATAATCATGATTAGAACAGAAGTCTGAAAAATGACAGTGCAATCCATGGGTTACTTTTTACCTCTAAAGTTCCATAGTCAGTTAGTAAAATGATATAAAACTAAAAAATGAACACTGTTTTATTATATCTCTTGTTGTTTAAGTGTATGTTTTAAGTTGATTTTTATAAAAGTGTGATCTGTGTTTATTTTGTTTGTTTTTTGTTTTTTTAGGTATTTAACTCCCCGCTTATTGATGGGGTAGTTATTATTCATTTTTGTGATGTCTGTAATTTA
>NZ_CAWPOA010000031.1:180267-197817 GCF_963889365.1 Vibrio sp. OPT20
GACCTAGATAAAGCTTTTATAACGCAAAGTGGAATAAAGGTGATTTAGCCATAAAGTTTGTTTACACTAAGCCAAATCGTTTTGTTTCTATCACCCAATAAATGCGTTGGGTGTATTTATGTTGGCCAAAGAAAGCTTTGGCATAGAGGTAAAAAATGGAAAAGGTTCCAATGACAGTGCGTGGCGCTCAGCAGCTACGTGACGAATTAGATCGCCTACTTAAGCTACGTCCTATTATTTCAGCAGCTATAGGTGAAGCACGTGAACTCGGTGACTTGAAAGAGAACGCTGAATATCACGCCGCTCGTGAAGAGCAGGGTATCTGTGAAGCTCAAATTCGAGATATCGAATACAAGCTATCGCTAGCTCAGATCATCGACGTAACTCAAATGGATAACACAGGCAAGGTTATCTTTGGTACTACGGTTACTTTGATTGACGTAGATACTGATGAAGAGTTCCGTTACCAAATCGTTTCTGAAGATGAAGCTGAAATCAAAACTGGCCGCATTTCGGTGAAATCACCGATCGCTCGTGGCCTTATTGGTAAGATGGAAGGTGACGAGGTTATTATCTCTACACCTGGCGGCGATAAAGATTTCGAAATCGACAAAGTAGAATACATCTAATTGAATTTACTTTGGTTCTAATAAGTAAAAAGGTCGCTAATGCGACCTTTTTCGTTTCTCACGCTACACTAAAAGATAAGCACAGTGGCTTTCTTATTGCGGAGCTAGCTTGAAGTCAAACTAGCTTATTTGCGTGGAATCTCGATTTTACGTGCTTCTGACTGACGGAACAGTACTAGAACTTTACCGATAGTCTGTACTTTCTCAGCTTTAGATTCACGTACAATTGCATCGATAATCAGTTGCTTAGTCTCACGGTCTTCTGATGCAACTTTAATCTTGATCAGTTCGTGGTGGTCTAGAGCTAATTCGATTTCCGCTAGAACAGCTTCAGTAAGTCCATTTGCGCCCATTAGCACTACAGGTTTTAAACTGTGAGCTAGGCCCTTTAGATGCTGCTTTTGTTTGGTACTTAGGTTCATTACGCGGCCAATTTTATTTAGTATTAGGGTTGAAAAAACCTATTTTAACGCCATCTAAAGCTGAAGACTATAATTTATTCAGCAATTAGTACTTTCCTCCAATTTAGGTATCCAATGAGCAAACAGAAACACTCGGCCAGTTCAGGCCGTTGGTTGAAGGAACACTTCGACGACAAGTATGCAAATGAAGCAAGAAAAAGAGGCTATCGTTCGCGTGCTTATTTCAAAATGGAAGAGATTCAAACGAAAGATAAATTGCTGACTCCTGGGATGACCATTGTGGATTTGGGCGCAGCGCCTGGCGGTTGGTCTCAATATGCTGCTAAGATTATCGGAGACAACGGTCAAATCATTGCTTGTGACTTGCTACCTATGGATCCGATTGCTGGAGTGAGCTTTTTACAAGGCGATTTCCGCGAAGAAGCTGTGCTAGATGCCTTGTTGGAACGTATACAACCAAACATGGTTGATGTCGTGATGTCTGATATGGCACCTAATATAGCAGGCAACAATTCTGTGGATCAGCCGAGAGCTATGTATTTAGTTGAATTAGCTTTGGATATGTGTCGACAAGTTCTAGCTACCAATGGTAGTTTTGTTGTAAAAGTATTCCAAGGCGAAGGGTTTGACCAATATGTTAAGGACGTCCGTGAGATGTTTAAAACAGTCAAAGTTAGAAAACCCGACTCTTCTCGAGCTCGATCTCGTGAAGTGTTTATCGTAGCAACTGGTTACAAAGGT
This sequence comes from Vibrio sp. OPT20, assembly GCF_963889365.1. NCBI lineage: Bacteria > Pseudomonadati > Pseudomonadota > Gammaproteobacteria > Vibrionales > Vibrionaceae > Vibrio > Vibrio sp. OPT20. The sequence goes on from NZ_CAWPOA010000031.1 coordinate 182,060, forward strand.
TAACGATTCTCTTCCAAGAGTGAGAGTTAACAACATGGCTACAGGTTACAAACTGTAGTACCCTACCTTTAATTACAATTAGTTATCGAGAGGCTTACACCTTGAGTGACATGGCAAAAAATTTAATTCTGTGGCTTGTTATCGCGGTAGTGTTGATGTCGGTATTCCAGAGCTTCGGCCCTGGGGAAAGTAACGGCAGAGCAGTAGATTACACCACGTTTGTACAGGAAGTTGGCCAAGGCCAGATTCAAGACGCACAGTTCAATAACAGCGAAATCACTTTCACACGTCGTGGTGGTGGCTCTAAGTATGTAACTTACATGCCTGTTTATGATCAAAAGCTACTTGATGACTTAATTAATCAAAACGTAAAAGTTCAGGGTACACCACCTGAAGAGCAGAGCCTGCTTGGCACTATCTTCATCTCATGGTTCCCAATGATCTTACTGATTGGTGTGTGGATTTTCTTCATGCGTCAAATGCAAGGCGGCGGCGGCGGTAAAGGCGCGATGTCTTTTGGTAAGAGCAAAGCTCGAATGATGAGCGAAGAACAAATCAAAACGATGTTTGCGGATGTTGCTGGTTGTGACGAAGCAAAAGAAGACGTGAAAGAGCTTGTGGATTACCTTCGTGACCCAAGTCGCTTCCAAAAACTGGGTGGTAAGATCCCGACAGGTATCCTGTTGGTCGGTCCTCCTGGTACTGGTAAGACATTGCTTGCAAAAGCAATTGCTGGTGAAGCGAAAGTACCGTTCTTTACTATCTCAGGTTCTGATTTCGTTGAAATGTTTGTTGGTGTTGGTGCATCTCGTGTGCGTGACATGTTCGAGCAAGCGAAGAAAGCAGCACCTTGTATCATCTTTATCGATGAAATCGATGCTGTAGGTCGTCAACGTGGCGCTGGTGTTGGTGGTGGTCACGATGAACGTGAGCAAACACTTAACCAAATGCTGGTTGAGATGGATGGCTTCGAAGGTAACGAAGGTATTATTGTTATCGCTGCGACTAACCGTCCCGACGTGCTAGACCCTGCATTACTTCGTCCTGGTCGTTTTGACCGTCAAGTTGTGGTTGGTCTACCTGATGTACGTGGTCGTGAACAGATTCTTAAAGTGCACATGCGCAAAGTTCCACTATCAGGTGATGTTGAACCATCTCTGATTGCTCGTGGTACTCCAGGTTTCTCTGGTGCAGATCTTGCGAACCTTGTGAACGAGGCGGCGCTATTTGCAGCTCGTGGTAACAAACGCAATGTATCGATGGTTGAGTTTGAACTTGCGAAAGATAAGATCATGATGGGTGCAGAGCGCCGTTCAATGGTGATGTCTGAAGAAGTGAAAGAGTCAACAGCTTACCACGAAGCAGGCCACGCAATTGTTGGTCGTTTGGTACCTGAACACGATCCAGTGTACAAGGTGTCAATCATTCCACGTGGTCGTGCACTTGGTGTGACTATGTATCTACCTGAGCAAGACCGCGTAAGCATGTCTCGCCAACACCTAGAGTCAATGATCTCTAGCTTGTACGGTGGTCGTCTTGCTGAAGAACTTATCTACGGTAAAGACAAGGTTTCGACTGGTGCGTCTAACGATATCGAACGTGCAACTGATATTGCTCGTAAGATGGTAACGCAGTGGGGCTTCTCTGAAAAACTAGGTCCTCTTCTATATGCTGAAGAAGAAGGCGAAGTTTTCCTAGGTCGTGGCATGAGCCAAGCGAAACATGTTTCTGACGATACAACTCGACTTATCGATGAAGAAATTCGTATTCTTATCGACCGTAACTATGCTCGTGCGAAGCAGATTCTTGAAGAGAACATGGATCTCATGCACTCGATGAAAGATGCGCTGATGAAGTTTGAAACGATTGATGCAGGTCAGATTGATGACTTGATGGAACGTAAAGACGAGATTCGCGAGCCTGCTGGTTGGGGTGATGAAGCAAAATCAGAACCTGCAAAGGAAGAAGCCAAGCCTGAAGCTAAATCAGAAGAACAAGCTAAAGCAGACCCAGAAGAATCGAAAGTTGAAGAAGTTAAATCTGAATCAGATGATACTAAAAACAAAGATTCTTAATCGCTAAGCTATAAATTAAAACCCTGAGTACGCTCAGGGTTTTTCTGTTTATAGCCCAAGGTGTTTTTTACTCTTTAAGACCTGCCTTTCATGATATTAAAAGCAAACAATAAAACGCTCGTTTTAGACCGCCCACATGTAATGGGTATCCTCAATGTCACCCCTGATTCTTTCTCTGATGGCGGAAAATTCAACTCATTAGACAATGCATTGCAGCAAGCTGAACGAATGATTCAAGCCGGCGTTAGCATTATTGATATTGGTGGTGAATCGACTCGTCCTGGAGCACCGGACGTTTCCTTAGAGGAAGAGCTCGCTCGAGTTATTCCTGCAATTAAAGCGATTCGTACCAAGTTTGATGTTTGGATTTCTATTGATACCAGCAAAGCGGAAGTGATGCGCCAAGCTGTTGAAGCGGGTGCTGATTTGATCAATGATGTACGCGCTTTACAAGAGCCAGGTGCCCTACAAGCTGCCGCTGAGGCTAATGTTCCTGTTTGCCTGATGCACATGAAAGGCCAACCAAGAACCATGCAAGCTAGCCCAGTTTACGACGATGTTCTAATGGATGTTGAAGCATTCTTACAAGAAAGAGTGGAAGCTTGTGAGGCTGTAGGAATCTCAAAAGAACAGCTGATTCTGGACCCTGGTTTTGGTTTTGGTAAAACCATTGAACACAATTACCACCTATTAGCGCACCTTGAAAAATTTCATACGCTTGGGTTGCCAGTTTTAGCTGGGATGTCGAGAAAATCGATGATCTTTAAGCTACTGGACAAGGCCCCAGCAGATTGCATGGTAGCCAGTGTCACTTGCGCGACTATCGCTGCAATGAAAGGCGCACAAATTATTCGCGTTCACGATGTTGAAGATACATTGGAAGCGATGAAGATAATCGAAGTGATGAATAACAATCACTAATAATAATTAAGGAAAATCAATATGTCTGATAAAAGACGTTACTTCGGCACAGATGGTGTACGTGGCAAAGTTGGCCAATACCCGATTACACCTGATTTTGTTCTGAAGCTTGGCTGGGCTGCAGGTCGTGTTCTTGCGAAGCAGGGCACCAAGAAAGTGATCATTGGTAAAGATACTCGTATCTCTGGCTATATGCTTGAGTCTGCGTTAGAAGCTGGCCTTGCTGCTGCGGGTCTTCAGGCTACGTTTACTGGCCCAATGCCAACACCTGCTGTTGCTTACTTAACACAAACTTTCCGTGCTGAAGCTGGTATCGTTATCTCTGCATCGCATAACCCTTTCTATGACAACGGCATTAAGTTCTTCTCTTCTGAAGGCACTAAATTGTCGGATGACATTGAGTTGGCTATCGAAGCTGAACTAGATAAAGATATCGAGTGCGTGGAATCTTCTGCATTGGGTAAAGCTGTACGTTTAAATGATGCAGCTGGCCGTTATATCGAATTTTGTAAAAGTACATTCCCACACAAAATGACGTTAGCGGGCATGAAAATTGTGGTGGATTGCGCACATGGTGCGACTTACCACATTGCGCCAGCGGTATTTAAAGAGTTGGGTGCTGAAGTGATTGCAATGGGTGTTGAACCAAATGGTACTAACATCAACCACGAAGTGGGTGCGACAGATGTGCGTGCTCTGCAAGCTAAAGTACTTGAAGAAAAAGCAGCGTTAGGCCTAGGCTTTGATGGTGACGGTGACCGCATCATCATGGTTGATGAGCTAGGTAATAAGGTTGATGGTGACCAAATCGCTTACATCATTGCTCGTGATGCGTTGCGTCGTGGTGAGTTGAAAGGTGGCGTTGTTGGTACACTAATGACCAACCTTGGTATGGAAAACGGCCTTAAGCAGTTAGGTATTCCGTTTGTTCGTGCTGCTGTTGGTGACCGTTACGTCATGGAGCAACTTCTTGCTAAAGGCTGGAAGATCGGTGCAGAAAATTCGGGTCACGTTATCCTATTAGATAAAGTGACGACAGGTGATGCTATCGTTGCTGCCTTGCAAGTATTGGCTTCAGTTGTCGACAGTGAAATGACACTGAATGAACTTTCTCAAGGTATGACGTTATATCCTCAAGTTCTAGAAAACGTTCGTTTCAGCGGTGACTCAAATCCACTCGAAGCAGAAGCGGTGAAAGCGGCGGTTGTAGAAGTAGAAGCTGAGCTTGGCGAGAAAGGTCGTGTGCTATTACGTAAGTCTGGTACCGAGCCACTACTGCGTGTCATGGTTGAAGGCGAAGACGCAGAGCTTGTTCAAGCGTCTGCGCTTAAGATTGCAGATGCAGTAAAAGCAAACTGCTAATTTAACCTTTTACTTAACCGGCGAAACGAATAGCGCCTGTGATTAGAAGTGATTGACTTATATAACGGTCAAAAGAGACGTAAATGAGTTTTGTGTCGCTTTTGACCTTTTTTTAACCATTCGCTTGGTAAAGGCTTATTTTTTAGCAAATTCCCCTTGTCAGCCATCGTCGCATTCGCTAGTATTGCTCGGCCTTCAGTTAGGAGGTCGCTAGCCTTGTTCTTGAAAATAGTTTTTTGAACGGCGCTGGCTCAACAATTAGGAACATAGGTGGAAAAATGTTTACAGTTCTACTTGTGATTTACCTGTTGGCAGCGCTTGGTGTAATTGGCCTAGTGTTGATTCAACAAGGTAAAGGCGCAGATATGGGAGCCTCTTTCGGTGCTGGCGCTTCAAACACTGTGTTTGGTGCTGGTGGCTCAGGAAATTTCCTTACCCGAATGACTGCAGTTTTTGCAACTACATTTTTTATCCTTAGCTTAGTGCTTGGTAATATGTCTACACATAAAACTGAGTCACAATGGATTGACCCGACTCAAGGTCAGGTAATTCAGCAAGCTGAAGATGCAGTGAGTGAAGTTCCGACGCAAGGCGACGAAATTCCACAATAAGCTGCAAAGATTTGATGCCGAGATGGTGAAATTGGTAGACACGCTAGCATGAGGTGCTAGTGCCTTAGGGTGTGAGGGTTCGAGTCCCTCTCTCGGCACCATGTTTACAAACTTGTAAAACATCTTGTTGGGCGTATAATGCTCACAAGTCGGACGCGGGATGGAGCAGTTTGGTAGCTCGTCGGGCTCATAACCCGAAGGTCGTCGGTTCAAATCCGGCTCCCGCAACCAATTTCAATGCTATTATATAGCTTGTATTGGTAGCAAGTTTGCACAGTGTGAACCTCACTGTGAGTTAAGTGTGATATCGAATGTGATGACACTTAACATATAAGGGTCCAGCAACAAAAACCCCGGCTTATACGGGGTTTTTTGTTATCTAAGCATTTGTAAATGCCTTTAGATGATAATGTTTGCTTGGAATTTAAATTGGGCTTTGAGCCCTTTTTTTGTTTCTGGAGTGGTTAAATGACTGGTTTAGAGAGACAACTTACTGAAATGCTTGACGCTCCAGTAGCAGCATCAGGTTATGAGTTAGTTGGATTAGAATTTATTCGTGCTGGTGAGCACTCAACGCTACGTATTTACATCGATTCACCAAATGGTATCAATGTAGATGATTGCTCTGAGGTTAGTCACCAAGTAAGTGCCGTAATGGACGTTGAAGATCCAATTTCAGTGGCTTATAACCTTGAAGTGTCTTCACCAGGTTTAGAGAGACCACTGTTCAAAGCAGAGCATTACCAACAATTTATTGGTCACGAGGTAAGCATCGTTTTGAAAATGGCTGTCGGCAACCGTCGTAAATGGAAAGGTGATATCCAATCTATCGAAGGCGAGACAGTGAAAGTATTGGTTGAAGGACAAGAAGAAGAATTCGTCCTGAGCAATATTGCGAAAGCTAACCTGATCCCTAAATTTTAGTTCTCCTAGAGAGAAGAGCTTAAGAGGCTAGATTAATGAACAAAGAAATTTTGGCGGTAGTAGAAGCTGTTTCAAATGAGAAAGCAGTTCCTCGTGAGCGTATTTTTGAAGCGCTTGAAATCGCGCTTGCAACGGCAACAAAAAAGAAAAGCGAATTAGAAATTGAAGTTCGTGTAGAAATTGACCGTAAAACGGGTAATTTCGAAACTTTCCGCCGTTGGGAAGCTGTTGAGGAAGTTGAATTCCCAACAAAAGAAATCTCTATTGAAGCTGCAAAGTACGATGATCCAGAGATCGAACTTGGCGGTTTCATTGAAGATGATATCGAATCAGTAACGTTTGACCGTATTACGACTCAAACGGCTAAGCAAGTTATCGTACAGAAAGTACGTGAAGCAGAACGTGCTCAAATCGTTGAACAGTTTATTGACAACGAAGGCGAGCTCGTAACTGGCGCAGTTAAGAAAGTTAACCGTGACACAGTTATTCTAGACCTAGGTAACAACGCTGAAGCGGTAATCCTTCGTGACGACCAACTTCCTCGTGAAAACTTCCGTCCAGGTGACCGTGTTCGTGGTCTTCTTTACGCAGTTAAACCAGAAGCTCGCGGTTTCCAGCTTTTCGTTACTCGTTCGAAGCCAGAAATGCTAGCTGAACTATTCCGCGTTGAAGTGCCTGAGATTGGTGAAGAGCTAATTGAACTTAAAGGTGCTGCACGTGACGCTGGTTCTCGTGCTAAAATCGCTGTGAAAACAAACGACAAACGTATTGACCCTGTTGGTGCGTGTGTTGGTATGCGTGGTGCACGTGTACAAGCTGTTTCTAATGACCTTGGCGGTGAGCGTATCGATATCGTTCTTTGGGACGATAACCCAGCTCAGTTCGTTATTAACGCAATGGCGCCTGCTGATGTTGCTTCAATCATCGTTGATGAAGATGCACACTCTATGGACATCGCTGTTGAAGCCGATAATCTGGCACAAGCGATTGGCCGTAGCGGTCAAAACGTACGTCTAGCTTCTCAACTAACGGGTTGGGAACTGAATGTAATGACTGTTGCTGATCTAGAGAAGAAGCACCAAGAAGAAGCTGTTGCTTCTATTGAAAACTTCATGAAGCACCTAGACATTGAAGAAGACTTTGCTCAAATGCTTGTTGAAGAAGGCTTCTCTACACTTGAAGAAGTGGCATACGTTCCTGTGAACGAGCTTCTTGAAGTAGACGGTCTAGACGAAGGTATCGTTGAAGAACTACGTAACCGCGCGAAAGACGCACTGACTACTCTAGCGCTAGCGAAAGAAGAGACTTTCGACGGTGTTGAGCCTGCTGAAGACTTACTTGCACTTGAAGGTCTTGAGCGTGAAATGGCTTACAAGCTAGCAGCAAAAGGCGTTGCGACATTGGAAGACCTAGCTGACCAAGGCGTTGATGAACTAGAAGGCATCGAAGACCTAACTGCAGAGCGAGCAGGCGAGCTGATTATGGCTGCGCGTAACATCTGTTGGTTCGGCGACGAAGAATAATTCAGCAAGGAGAGAAAGCGGTATGACACAATTAACAGTTAAAGCACTGAGTGAAGAGATTGGTACGCCAGTTGACCGCTTAATTGAACAACTTGCTGATGCAGGAATGAAGAAAGCAGGGTCGGATCAAGTGACTGATTCAGAGAAGCAAACATTGCTAACGCACCTTAAAAAGGAGCATGGCGATACTTCAGGCGAAACAGAACCGACTCGTTTAACTCTTCAACGCAAGACCCGCAGCACGCTAAGTGTTGCCGCTGGAGGCGGTAAGAGTAAGGATGTTCAAGTAGAGGTACGTAAAAAGCGTACTTACGTGAAGCGCAGCACTATTGAAGATGAAGCGAAACGTGAAGCTGAGGAAGTAGCTAATCGTGAAGTGGAAGAGAAAGCACAACGCGATGCTGAAGAGCAAGCGAAACGTGATGCTGCAGAGAAAGCACAGCGCGAAGCCGAAGAAAAAGTAACACGTGAAGCGGATGCAAAACGTGATTCTGAAGAGAAGGCTCAACGCGCACAAGCTGAAAAGGCTAAAAAAGACATGAATTCAAAAAATGCAGACGCTAACGCACAAGCGAAAAAAGAAGCGGATGAACTTAAAACTCGTCAAGAGCAAGAAGCAACTCGTAAAGCCGAAGCTGAAGCAGCTAAGCTTGTTGAGGAAGCTCGTAAGTTAGCAGAAGAGAACCAAGAACGTTGGTCTGAAGAAGAGAAGAAGAAGAAAGAGCAAGAGAAATCTGCGGATTACCATGTGACTACTTCTACTTATGCTCGTGAAGCAGAAGATGCGGCTGATAAAAAAGATGAGAAAGCTCCTCGTCGTCGCAAGAAGAAACCTGCTCCAGCAGCTCAACCTGGCAACAACCGTGGTGGTCGTAACCAACGTGGTCGTGGCGGTAAAGGTAGGCTTGCTAAACCAACTTCAATGCAGCAAGGCTTTGATAAGTCAGCAACTGTTGCTAAATCTGATGTTGCTATTGGCGAAACTATCGTTGTTTCTGAACTGGCTAGCAAAATGTCAGTTAAAGCAACTGAAGTTATCAAAGTAATGATGAAGATGGGCGCTATGGCGACTATCAACCAAGTGATCGACCAAGAAACAGCACAACTTGTTGCTGAAGAAATGGGTCACAAGGTTATCCTACGTAAAGAAAACGAACTAGAAGAAGCAGTGCTAGCTGACCGTGATAGCGATGCTGTCGCAGAAGGTCGTGCTCCTGTTGTTACTATCATGGGTCACGTTGATCACGGTAAAACTTCTACACTTGATTACATTCGTAAAGCACACGTTGCGTCTGGCGAAGCTGGCGGTATCACACAGCACATTGGTGCTTACCACGTAGATACTGACAACGGCATGATCACGTTCCTTGATACTCCTGGACACGCGGCGTTTACTGCTATGCGTGCTCGTGGTGCTCAAGCGACAGATATCGTTGTACTTGTTGTTGCCGCTGATGATGGCGTAATGCCACAAACAATCGAAGCAATCCAGCACGCGAAAGCGGCAGGCGTTCCTCTGATTGTTGCTGTGAACAAGATCGACAAAGAGGGTGCAAACCCAGACAACGTTAAGAATGAGCTAGCTCAATACGACGTTATCCCTGAAGAGTGGGGCGGTGAGAACATCTTCGTTCACATCTCTGCAAAACAGGGTACAAACATCGATGGTCTTCTAGAAGCTATCCTTCTTCAGTCTGAAGTTCTTGAGCTTACAGCGGTTAAAGAAGGCATGGCATCTGGTGTTGTTGTTGAATCTCGTCTTGATAAAGGTCGCGGTCCAGTTGCAACAGTACTAGTACAGTCTGGTACTCTTAACAAAGGCGATATCGTTCTTTGTGGTCAAGAGTACGGCCGTGTTCGTGCAATGCGCGATGAAAACGGTAAAGACATCGAAACTGCAGGTCCATCTATCCCTGTAGAAATTCTAGGTCTTTCTGGCGTTCCTGCTTCAGGTGATGAAGCAACGGTTGTACGTGATGAGCGTAAAGCGCGTGAAGTTGCGAACTACCGTCAAGGTAAATTCCGTGATGTTAAACTAGCTCGCCAACAAAAAGCGAAACTAGAGAACATGTTCGCGAACATGACTGCTGGTGAAGTTGCTGAACTTAACGTTGTACTTAAAGCTGACGTTCAAGGCTCTGTAGAAGCAATTGCTGACTCTCTACTGAAACTGTCAACTGACGAAGTTAAAGTTAACATCGTAGGTTCTGGTGTTGGTGGTATTACGGAAACTGATGCAACTCTTGCAGCTGCTTCTAACGCTATCATCCTTGGTTTCAACGTTCGTGCTGACGCAACTGCGCGTGGTACTGTTCAGAATGAAAACCTAGATCTACGTTACTACTCAATCATTTACCAACTGATCGACGAAGTGAAACAGGCGATGGGCGGTATGCTTGCTCCTGAATTCCGTCAAGAGATCATTGGTCTTGCTCAAGTTCGTGACGTATTTAAGTCGCCTAAACTTGGTGCAATCGCTGGTTGTATCGTTACTGAAGGTACGATTAAGCGTAGCAGCCCAATCCGCGTACTTCGCGAAAACGTTGTTATCTACGAAGGTGAACTAGAGTCACTTCGTCGCTTTAAAGATGACGTTCAAGAAGTTAAAAATGGTTACGAGTGTGGTATCGGCGTTAAGAACTACAACGACGTTCGCGTTGGTGACCAGATCGAAGTATTCGAAATTGTTGAAGTTAAACGTACTCTAGACTAATCAGTCAGTACGACTCGACATATTGACTAAGGTTACTAACATTACCTGTAAAGGTAATAAGTAATCGGTTGTTGAATACACCATGGGGGGCTGGTAATTACCAAGCCCCCCATCTTTCTAAGTGAGAAAAGAAAATGTCAAAAGAATTTAGCCGCACACAACGTGTGTCTCAGCAGCTTCAAAAAGAGCTAGCACTTATCCTCCAACGTGAAGTTCGTGACTCACGCATTGGTATGGTAACTATTTCAGATGTAGAAGTGTCTCGTGACCTTGCATACGCAAAAGTGTTCGTGACTTTCCTATGTATCGGTGAGCAAACACCTGAATCATGTCTTGCTGCTCTTAAAGAGCATGAAGTGCCAGTTCGTATGGCTCTTGGCAAGCGTATTCGTCACCGTCTAACACCTGAAGTTCGTTTTACTTACGACAACACATTGGTAGAAGGCATGCGTATGTCTAACCTAGTAAGTGAAGTACTGAACGATGACAAGCGTAAGCAAGAAGAATCTGGCCGCACTGACGAAACTCAGTCTAAGGATGAAGAGTAATGGCTCGCCGTCGTAAAGGTCGCCCTATAAACGGGGTAATTCTGTTAGATAAGCCAACAGGCATTTCATCTAATGATGCACTGCAAAAAGTAAAGCGTATTTACTTTGCAGAAAAGGCAGGGCACACCGGTGCTCTGGATCCTCTTGCGACTGGCATGCTGCCAATTTGTCTTGGTGAAGCAACGAAGTTCTCTCAGTTTCTTCTAGATTCTGATAAGCGCTACGTTGTTGTCGCGAAGCTTGGTGAGCGTACCAACACCTCAGATTCTGATGGTGAAGTGGTTGAAACGCGTGAAATCAACGTGACTCAAGAGCAACTTGAACGCTGCATTGCAAGCTTCAAAGGTGAAACCGACCAGGTTCCATCAATGTTCTCAGCATTGAAGTTTCAAGGTAAGCCTTTGTATGAATATGCACGTGCAGGTATCGAGGTGCCTCGTGAGTCTCGCAAGATCACTGTTTATTCTATTGAGCTACTTCGCTTTGAAGGTGATGAAGTTGAGATGGAAGTGCATTGTTCTAAAGGTACTTACATCCGCACAATTACCGACGATCTTGGTGAAATGCTAGGTTGTGGTGCTCACGTGACAATGCTTCGTCGTACTGGTGTTGCAAAGTACCCGTATGAACGCATGGTTACCTTGGAACAGCTGAACGAAATTCTAGAGCAAGCACAAGCGCAAGAGATTGCACCTAAAGAGTTGCTTGATCCATTGCTAATGCCAATGGACACGGCTGTAGAAGACTTACCTGAAGTTAACCTGAATGCGGAACTGACTGATCTTGTTCAGCACGGTATGCCCGTTCAAGTCACAGGCGCTCCTGCTGAAGGTACCGTTCGCATGACAAGCGGTGAAGAGAAGCTGTTTGTTGGCGTTGCTCAAATTGCTGAAGATGGCCGAGTTGCCCCGAAGCGTTTGGTTGTTTTTAGAGATGAAGAGCCACAAGCATAACGCTGAAACCTAGTTAGGTATAGGCGCTTAGCCTGGAAAAGCGAATCAATAATATAGAAAGCGAGCCCTTAATTTTAATGGTTCGCTTTTTTCGTTTTTCATCAGTTCGATTGTTATTGCACCAACACGTAAACTTCCCTATAATCCTCGGCTCGCGTAGCGGCTGAATCAGAGATTGGCTGCTACAAATATAAACTTACTCTTATCAGGAGAGATTTATGTCTCTGAATGCAGAAACTAAAGCAGCAATCGTTGCAGAATACGCACAATCTGAAGGCGACACAGGTTCACCAGAAGTACAAGTAGCACTACTTACTGCTTCTATCAACCACCTACAAGGTCACTTCAAAGCGCACAAACACGATCACCACAGCCGTCGTGGTCTATTACGTATGGTTTCTAGCCGTCGTAAGCTTCTTGATTACTTGAAAGGCAAAAACCTTACTCGTTACCAAGATCTAATCAAGCGTCTAGGCCTACGTCGCTAATAGCGATGTCTGCAAAGACAGTTTGAAGAAAAGGAGCATTTATGCTCCTTTTTTTGTACCCGTAAGAAAATGTTTGGCCGGATGCACAGAATATCATCTGGCTTTTTCTGATAGGAAATATCTCTCCTAATAAAAATAGTTTATACTACGCCCGCCTATGCGTTTTCAACGCTGGGCAATCAACCTCTCAAGACGTTACAGTCACAGATGTCGGCCAATAGGTCGCGACTATTCAAAGGCGGATTTGGTCTTAATTCGGCGTATGAACTCATACAAAGAAGCATCATTCCCAAGTCTCTTTTCACTAGTCGCGATTGGTAATATCTTGAGTCAATCTTCACTTAATCTAAAGTCATGACTTTAGAGCTAAGGATATACAATGTTTGAAAAACCAGTTGTAAAATCGTTCCAGTACGGTAACCACACCGTTACTCTAGAAACGGGCGTAATGGCACGTCAAGCTACTGCTGCTGTAATGGCGACTATGGACGATACATCAGTATTCGTTTCTGTTGTTGCTAAGAAAGAAGCTGTTGCAGGCCAAGATTTCTTCCCTCTAACAGTTAACTACCAAGAGCGTACATACGCTGCGGGTAAAATCCCTGGTGGTTTCTTCAAGCGTGAAGGTCGTCCTTCTGAAGGCGAAACGCTAACAGCTCGTCTGATTGACCGTCCAATTCGTCCACTTTTCCCAAGTGCGTTTAAAAACGAAGTTCAAGTTATCGCTACGGTTGTTTCTATCAACCCTGACGTAAACCCAGACATGATCACTATGATCGCAACGTCTGCTGCACTTGCTATCTCTGGTGCTCCATTCAATGGTCCTATCGGTGCTGCACGTGTTGGTCACATCGACGGCGAACTTGTTCTTAACCCATCAAATACTGAGCTTGAAAACTCTAAACTAGACCTAGTTGTGTCTGGTACAGAAGGCGCAGTACTTATGGTTGAATCTGAAGCAGATAACCTATCTGAAGAAGAAATGCTTTCAGCTGTTGTTTACGGTCACGACCAACAACAAGTTGTAATCAAAGCGATCAACGAATTTGCAGCTGAAGTTGCAACTCCATCTTGGAACTGGGAAGCGCCAGCAGTTAATACTGAGCTTAAAGCTAAAGTTGCTGAGCAAGCTGAAACTCGTCTATCTGACGCGTACCAGATCACTGAGAAAATGGCTCGTTACGAGCAAGTTGGCGCAATCAAGAACGACGTTGTTGAAGCTCTAATTGTACAAGACGAAAACCTAGATGAGCGCGAAATCCGCGGCATGCTTGGTTCTCTAGAGAAAAACGTAGTACGTAGCCGCATCATCGCTGGCAACCCACGTATCGATGGCCGTGAAAAAGACATGGTTCGTGCGCTAGACGTACGTACTGGTGTTCTTCCACGTACACACGGTTCTTCTCTATTCACTCGTGGTGAAACTCAAGCACTTGTTACTGCAACGCTTGGCACACAACGTGATGCTCAAATCATCGACAGCCTAATGGGTGAGAAGAAAGACAACTTCCTTCTACACTACAACTTCCCTCCATACTGTGTAGGTGAAACTGGTTTCGTTGGTTCTCCTAAGCGTCGTGAAATTGGTCACGGTAAGCTTGCTAAACGTGGTATCCAAGCAGTAATGCCTTCTGTTGACGAATTCCCATACACAGTTCGTGTTGTATCGGAAATCACAGAATCTAACGGTTCTTCTTCAATGGCTTCTGTATGTGGTACATCTCTAGCACTTATGGATGCTGGTGTTCCAATCAAAGCTTCTGTTGCGGGTATCGCAATGGGTCTTGTTAAAGAAGGCGACGATTTCGTTGTTCTTTCTGACATCCTTGGTGACGAAGATCACCTAGGTGACATGGACTTTAAAGTAGCAGGTACTAACGCTGGTATCACTGCACTTCAAATGGACATCAAGATCGAAGGTATCACTAAAGAGATCATGCAAATTGCACTTAACCAAGCGCAAGGTGCACGTAAGCACATCCTTTCTGTAATGGATGAAGCTATCTCTGGTGCTCGTGAAGATATCTCTGAATTCGCTCCACGTATCCACACAATGAAAATCAGCTCTGATAAGATCAAAGATGTTATCGGTAAAGGCGGCGCAGTTATCCGTGCTCTTTGTGAAGAAACAGGTACTACAATCGAAATCGAAGACGATGGCACAATCAAGATTGCTGCTACTGAAGGCGCAGCTGCTAAAGAAGCTATCCGCCGTATCGAAGAGATCACTGCTGAAGTTGAAGTTGGCCGCATTTACCAAGGTAAAGTTGCTCGTCTAGCTGACTTCGGTGCATTCGTTACTATCCTTCCAGGTAAAGATGGTCTAGTACACATCTCTCAAATCGCTGATAAGCGTGTTGAGAAAGTGTCTGACTACCTAACTGAAGGTCAAGAAGTTCCAGTTAAGGTTCTTGAAATTGACCGTCAAGGCCGTGTACGTCTAAGCATGAAAGAAGCAGTTGAAACGCCAGCTGAAGGCGAAGCACCTGCTGCTGAGTAATTCTTAGCCTATTAATGGGACTATCGCTTTTTAGTGATTTCTAACCCATTGGTAAAAAAGCATGTTATAAAGGGGAGCATATCGCTCCCCTTTTTTATTGCGGTCATAACAGGAGTAATTATTTGTGAAATGGTTTCAAACCGCGAGTATGTGTTTACTGCTTGTACTAACTGGTTGTGCGACAACATCAGATAACACCTCACGTTGGGTTTATCCACCAATGGCTGTGCCGCTTCAACCAAGTGTTCAGCAAGAAGTGCAAATAGCGCGCCTTAGTCAGTTATTACAGCGCCCAGATTTGAACGATGAAGTTCGAGCTAAAATGTTGTTCGAGCGTGGTAATTACTACGATAGCGTTGGCCTGCGTGATTTAGCACGTCTTGATTTCAATCAGTCTCTTTCATTGAACCCCGCTCAACCTGATATCTTCAACCTTTTGGGTGTTTACTTTACGCAAGTAGGGGAGTTTGATGCCGCTTATGAATCTTTTGATTCTACGTTAGAGCTTGATCCTGCAAACTCATATGCAGAACGAAATCGTTCTATCGCACTCTACTATGGCGAGCGCTATGACTTAGCCAACGAAGAGATGATGAAGCACTACGCTGATGATCCTAGCGATCCGTTTCGCGCTCTGTGGCTTTACATCATTCAGCATGAACTTACACCAGAACAAGCAAAGCTTGATTTGCAAAAGCGTTACGAGAGTCGTGATGAGCAGTGGGGCTGGGTATTAGTTGCCATCATGCTTGACGATATTACCGAAGAGCAGGCATTCAAAGCTATTCTAACCGGGACTCGCGACAACACGCTCCTAGCTCAACGTCTGACGGAAACGTACTTCTACCTTGCTAAGCGTCACCACATGAATGGTGATTACGCGAATGCGATCTCTTTGTATAAGTTGGCGGTTTCTTTTAACGTGTATGAATACGTAGAACACCGTTACTCTTTCTTAGAGTTAAGCCGTATCTTCACTACGCTTAAAGCCGAGCATTTAGCGCAAGTTAAGTTGGCTGAGGCCGAAGAAGAAGCTAACGCTAAGTAAGTGACATAGTAAGAATATTAAAAACCGCTGCCTGTCAGCGGTTTTTTTATGCTCCTTTTTTATGCTCCTTTTTATAAACAAGGGGGGGGGGG
>NZ_CAWPOA010000031.1:197930-223883 GCF_963889365.1 Vibrio sp. OPT20
CTGGACCAAAATCTAGAAAAAATTGAACGCTTTGCTTCTAAGATATGGCGAACTCAAGTTAATGAAGATCCTATCTGCCAGTTGAGCTTCAATGAGTACGATTATTTGAAGGTCATTCAAGCATCGTTAGAGCCTATTCGACTAACAGACCTCGCTATTGAGATGCAGGTGACAAAACCTTCTGCGACGACTATGGTTCAAAGGCTAGAAAGAAAAGGTCTAGTTGAGCGCAAAGCGTCTCTTGAAGATGCGAGATCAAAGCTGGTGATTTTGACCCAAAAGGCTGAAGTCGGTTTGGAAGAAGAAAGTAAAATCTATCAGGTCATGGCACAGGTACTGGAAAGTCGCTTGTCTGAGCAAGAATCTCACCAGCTGAACCTATTATTAAACAAGGCTTTGAAATAAATAATTTAGATATTTAGTTAGCCTTGTTAACTAGTTTTACGAGTCATATCCCATTGATATGCGACTCACTGAAGAAAGTAGAGTAAGAAATGAGTAACTCAATTAGTCGTCAATTCTGGCGATACACAATTCCTACGGTAGCGGCCATGTTAGTTAATGGCCTTTACCAAGTGGTGGATGGTATTTTCATTGGCCGTTATGTGGGGGCCGATGGACTTGCGGGCATTAACGTCGCGTGGCCTGTTATTGGGTCGATCCTCGGTATTGGTATGCTAGTGGGCGTGGGGACGGGTGCGCTTGTCTCGATTCGCCAAGGAGAAAAAGACACCAAAGGCGCTAAGCAGATCTTAGCAACCGGTCTAACATTGTTGTTGGCGATAACCCCCATTGTTTCTGGATTGTTGTTTCTGTTTGCCGATAACTTCTTGCTTTGGCAGGGGGCTGAAGGGCGAGTGTATGAACTAGGCCTGCAATACTTACATATTCTGATTGGCGCTAGTGTCTTCACTTTAGGCTCTATCGCGATGCCGTTTTTACTGCGTAACGATGACAGTCCTAACTTGGCCACCATACTGATGATTGTCGGTGCGGTGATTAACATTGTATTGGATTACCTATTTATCGCGCAGCTTGGTTGGGAGTTGAAGGGTGCAGCATTGGCAACCGCAATTGCTCAGTTTGTGGTAACGGGTTTGGGGTTGGCTTACTTTTTCTCACGTCGAGCAAACTTACGCTTACGTTGGAATGAACTGAGACTGAAGTTATCGGTGATTCCTGAAATCTTCGCCATTGGTACCTCAAGCTTCTTTATGTACGCTTACGGTTCGATGATGGTGGCGCTGCACAATGCCTTGTTCTCTCAATATGGCGACCAGCTGATGATTGGTGCTTACGCTATTTTGGGCTACATAGTGACGGTTTATTATCTCACGGCGGAAGGTATTGCCAACGGCATGCAGCCATTAGTGAGTTACAACCATGGTGCGCGTAATCAAGCCAATATTCGTAAGTTACTTAAGATTGCGATGGTGAGTTCAGTCTTGATCGGTGTCGCGTTTGTATTGCTGCTGAACGCATTCCCACGTGAGTTCGTTTCTGTGTTTAGTTCGGATGAACCTCAGCTAGTCGAGTACACAGTGTTGGGTATCCGACTGCACATGTTTGCACTGGCGCTTGATGGCTTCTTGGTGGTAGCGGGTGCTTACTATCAGGCGGTGAACAAGGGCACTAAGGCGATGTTTGTAACGATAGGTAATATGCTTATCCAGTTACCTTTCTTGTACATCATGCCTAAATTGTACGGTGTGCCGGGGATCTGGATTGCCTATCCACTGTCTAACATCGCGCTAAGCGTAGTGGTTATGATTATGCTCTATAAAGACGTAAAGAAGCTCGACGATGCGCCGCTAGAAACAGTGACAGCATAGGTCGCTTTTTTTAGCTAAATAAAAAAGGTCTAGCGAATGCTAGACCTTTTTTGTATCTGTTGCTGACAAGTTCAATTCGAAGAACTAGATGTTCTTAACGTCTAAACCCGCAAGCTGATGCCAATAACCGTTGCATTGGCGGCTTTCAATGGTCTTTGGGTTTTGACCTTGTTCGTTCGCTCTGAAGTTATTGATTTCAGAGAAGGTATCGATGCCTAATGGGCTTAAACGAACCACATCAACCAAGTCATGCATACTCGGTAGATCATTGACTAGGTTGTAGCAGTAACCGGATTGAGTTTGAATACCGTTAAGGTTAAAGACTGACTGGCCTTCTTGGCTATCGACCTGTAGGCCTGTAGGGTATTTGATGCAGCAGGTTTCGCAATCGTCTTTGGCTTTGTTTTCTGCGCGAGCGGTAAAGCATCGTGCTGAGTAAGCAAGCGGTAGGTAGCCGTGGCTAAATACTTCTACTTCGAACTTATTACGGATATTAAGCTCTTCGCACTGTGTCATTACGTTGCTTAGCCATTCGCGAGAAAGCTCAACAGGCATACACCAACGCGTCATACCTTGTTTCAAGAACAGGTTCAGAGTACGTGCGTTGTAGGTGTTAACCGCCGGGCCAACCACAAAAGGCACTTTGCTTTCGCTTGCTAATTGAATCGCAGACACGTCGTTGGCTTCAATCGCAAAGTCACCGTTATCAATGTACTTCTTCATGATGTTGACTTCGCTTGGCGCTTCCAACAACGCCATCGTCGATAGAACCACTTGCTTACCTGAAGCAGACAGCTCTTTGGCAATGTCCATCCAGTGTTTGGCTTTCATCTCACGACGCTTTGAACACACGGCTTCACCAAGGTAGATGATGTCGGCAGAGCTAGACTTTGCTTGCTCATAGAAGCTTTCAACGTCCTGTTTTGGCCAAAAGTAGAGTAGAGGGCCTAATGCGTATTTCATTGAGTTCTCCATTTGGCGCTATTGCCATTTGCGGTGGTAAGCACCAAGAGTGGTTTGTGTGCCTTCAGATACATTCGCCAGTGTCGCATTCCAAGCTTGTTCTACTTGGTATTGTTCTGGATTCGCTAAATAGCGATCAATGGCCGCACGCCACGTACGAGTCACTTGTTCTACATAAGCTGGGCTACGCTGACGACCTTCAATCTTCACTGAAGCAACATTTGCTGCGAATAGCTCTGGCAACATGGATAGTGTATTAAGGCTAGTTGGCTCTTCAAGTGCATGGTAGCGCTTGCGTTCGCCATCGATATCCGCCTCAAAACGACCCTTACACAGTGTTGGGTAGCCCGCGTTTTCGCCTGCTACGTACTTGTCGATAAGAATTTCATTCAAGCGCGACTCTAGGCCGGTTTCTGTTTCTTGCCAGCGTACATATTTCGCCGGAGAACAAGCGCCTACCGTGTTAGGGGATTCACCGGTCATGTATGAAGAGAGGTAGCAACGGCCTTCAGCCATGATACATAAACTACCGAAAGCGAATACTTCAAGGTCAACGTCAGAGGTGATGTTACGAGAAAGCTGTTTGACCTGATGAATCGACAATACGCGAGGCAATACCACACGCTTTACATTGAAGTTCTTGTGGTAGAAGTCGATTGCAGCCGCATTGGTCGCAGAAGCTTGAACCGATAGATGCAATTCTAGTTCTGGATATTTGTTTGCTGCGTACTCAAGCACTGCGATATCAGCAATGATCAGCGCATCAACACCTAGTGCTGCGGCGTTATCTACGGCATTTGTCCAGCGTTCGAAGCCATTTGGGTGAGCAAAAGTATTTAAGGCAACGTGAATTTTCTTGTTGCGGTCATGCACATACTGCACAGCACGATCGAGCTTTTTACCCGCAAAGTTAAGGCCTGCAAAGTGTCGGGCATTGGTATCGTCTTTGAATCCGATATAGACAGCATCCGCACCACAATCAATAGCGGTTTTCAAAGCAGGTAAGTTACCCGCTGGGCATAAGAGTTCCATTTGCTCACTACCAGTAGAATGAAATTGAAGCGAGTATTTTATGAAGAATTATGAATGACGGAATTGATGTAAGGCAGGTTTAGATGGATAAATCTGCTTTTACTCCGTTTGGGGTACTGACTAGTAAGGCTTTTGTGCTTTGGTGTGGCTTTTGACTGGGGGGTAGTTGAATCGTGTACTAGTTCTTATGGCGACGATTTTGGGCAAACAGCTCTTCGACGTCTTGTTTTGGTTGAGGACGATAGAAGTGGAAACCTTGAATGGAGCTACAGTTGAGGTTTGATAGAAGCGTCGCTTGTTCACTGGTTTCGACGCCTTCTGCCACTACGGTTAAATCGAGAGATTTACCAAGGTTGATGATGTTTTCGATTACTGTAATTTGCTTTGGTAGCGTATCGATATCAGAAATGAAAGCACGGTCAATCTTAAGCTCATCAATTGGGAAGCGAGCCAAATAAGACAGAGAAGAGTAGCCCGTACCAAAATCATCGATAGATAAAGCAAAGCCGAGTTTCTTTATAGCGTTAAGCATTTGAAGTGTGTGTTCACTATCACTCATCACTGCGCTTTCTGTCAGCTCAAAAGTAATCGCGCTTGGATCAAGCTCTGTTGAACGGAGTAGCTTTTCAACGTAATCAATTAGTTTTGGATTGCCAAACTGCTCTGGAGACAAGTTGATCGCCACTCGACCAGGCAGGATACCTTGCATCTTCCAACGCTTAACTGTCGCAAATACTTCACGCATCACCACTCGGCCAAGTTGTTCAATAAGGCCAGCTCGTTCCGCTACAGGGATAAATGCTGCAGGGCTGATGTAGCCTTCTACTGGGTGCTTCCAGCGCACTAACGCTTCTGCACCGTTGATGGTGAAATCACGCGCGTTGACCTTAGGTTGATACCAAACCTCAAGTCCATTCTGTTGCAGTGCTTTTTGTAGCTCTATCTCCAACCACAATCGCATACGCGCTTCTTTGTTCATCTGTTCGTTGAACTTGATCAGGCGGTTACGTCCACGATCTTTCGCTTCATACATTGCGGTATCGGCGTTTTGCAGCAAGATACGAGCATCGGTGCCATCTTGAGGAAAGCTCACGCTGCCAATCGAGCAGGCTAAGCGCTTACTAAAGTGGTGAAGATCGAAGGGTTGATTGATCAGGGAAATGATCTTTTCAGCGAGCATTTCAGGCGTTCGCTGATGTTCAGGTTCTGGCAGGATAATACCAAACTCATCCCCGCCTAAATGACCAATAACGGCCTGACGAGGCAGTAAACGTTTTAGGCGTGAAGCAACCTCTTTAATCACTTTATCGCCAATGTGATGACCGAGTGAATCATTGATATTCTTAAAGTTATCAATATCTAAGTAGAGCATCACAACTGGCGTATCGTTTTGAATGAACTGTTCAAGACGTTTGGTGAACCCAACTCGGTTGTAGAGCTTGGTTAGTGCATCGATGTAGGCATCTTCACTGTTTGCAGGCGTATACTGCTTTGTGGTCTCTTGTGCATCTTGGATAAGCACCAGCTGAGTGTTACTTCCAAGAATAGTGGTGGAGTCGATGTTGAGTTGAACCTTACGTTCAAAGCCGCATCGGGCACCCGTTAAACAAACCAAACCAGACTCGGAAATAATAGAACTGAGGTTATTATTGAAGACTGTTTTGGTTTGTTCATCGATGAATAATCGTCCCAACTCTTCGCCAATTAACTCGGTGGTGGAGTTAAAGCCGAGCAAGCGTGCTGCTGCTGGGTTTGATGACAAGATGTAGTCACTTTCAACTAACAGTAATCCGTCTGGGAGTAGGTGAGATAGCTTGTGGAATTTCGCTTCGGATTCTTCTAAAGAACGGGCAAGTACTTGGTTTTCTGATGTGTCGAAGGCATGAAAGACAATGTAGTCGGTTTTGTTGCCATTCGTTAGCGGAGATAGGCTGAAATGAAGGCTGGTATCGAGGTCAGTTTCGTTGAGAGTGACTTCGGCCTCAATCGTTTCGCCATTGAATGCACGCTCATAGTAAGGCTTAAGATGTTGGTAGAATTGCTCACCTAATGTTTGGCGGTCATTCATGCCAGCAAGCTCGGTTTTACTCAAACCAGCAATATCGCAGTAACGCTCATTAACCATAAAATAGTTATGTTGGGCGTCAAGTACCGCAAAAAAGAACGGACTGTTTGCTGTTAGCTGGGTAAACCAATGTTGTAGTTGCTGGGGAGGCATCAAAGTACTACCAATTCTCCAAGAGCTTGAATATTCACTATCGATAAATATTTATTACTTTTTGTGTGGTTATCGATATTTACCTGTGAGTACAGCG
Organism: Vibrio sp. OPT20; assembly: GCF_963889365.1. NCBI lineage: Bacteria > Pseudomonadati > Pseudomonadota > Gammaproteobacteria > Vibrionales > Vibrionaceae > Vibrio > Vibrio sp. OPT20. The sequence continues at coordinate 204,073 of NZ_CAWPOA010000031.1, forward strand.
ATCCGCTGTAATTCTCATGACCTGAGTTACTATAACTGTGATTTTCAGGATATTAAAGGTCGAGTATCAAACCGAAGTTAATTTGATACATAACAGTAACTGAGATTTCAACATCATCTATGATGCATTCCATATTATTGACAAAGTTACGGATAAGTCACGTGATAAACAAGATTCGCACTCAACTAGTTCAAAATGCCGCATCAATTTTGCGATCTCCAGTCCAGTTATTGCCTAAAACAGTACAAAAAAGAGCCTTATTGGAGGCGCTTAAGAATGTCTTTAAGGAAGCTTTAGAGGACGGTGACTTTGAATTCTTAGAAGACAAGTGGCTTAAAGTCTCAATAAAAGATATGGGGTTAAGTTGGTGTATTAGCTATCAAAATGAGCAACTAGTTGTAGCTGATAACGAGGTTGTTGAAGATGTAAGCTTTAGCGGAAACCTTAACGATCTTGTGTTGATTGCCGGGCGTAAAGAAGACCCAGATACGCTTTTCTTTCAACGTAGACTGTCTATTGAGGGCGATACAGAGCTTGGTTTAGAAGTCAAAAACTTGATGGATAGCGTAGATTTAGACGTATTGCCGACTCCTATGAAAACTTTGTTAAATCAATTAGCTGATTTTGTGCAGAAGGGAGTACAATCCCCAGATACACAAAGTGAGGTAATGAATGCTTATTCGAACTGAAGCACCGGCAGATATACTTGTCATTGATCGTTTATTGAAATCTGTTTTTGAAACAGATGCAGAAGCTAATTTGGTTATGAGCTTGCGTGAGAATAGCCATTTAACGCTATCGCTGGTGGCTTGTTCTGATGAGGGCGAGGTGGTTGGTCACCTGATGTTTAGCCCTATCACTCTCCATGGTGACGATCATAACTGGCAGGGACTTGCGCCTCTCGCAGTGAAAGAAGAGTACCGCAATCAAGGTATTGCCAAATCACTGGTTGAAGACGCATTTTCTACATTGGTAGATTTCGGTTACCCAGCCTGTGTTGTGCTTGGTGATCCTGCTTACTACGGCCGCTTTGGTTTTAAGGCTGCGAGCGAGTTTGGCCTGAGTTGTGTTTGGGATGTACCTGAAGGTGCTTTCCAAGCGATTGAGTTGGTAGAGGGGGTGTTTGCTGGGCATTCTGGTGAGATTGCTTACAGCCCAGAGTTCAACGACTTATAAGCTGATTTACCACGTAATCCGATACAAACTGATTTAGTCTAAATAAAGGAGCTTGATGCTCCTTTATTTTTTGTTAGTATCAGCCCCAATGAGCTCCTTTTCAGTTCGCTCTAAGAAGAGCAATACCAACAAACCTAAGGTTACACCGCTAGATATGTCACAAACACACGCACAATACCTGCAAGAGATGGGCATCAGCCAATGGGAGCTTAGTCACCCAGAGCGTTTGGTTGGCTACGAATCTGAATTGATTCCACTATCGAGCGACTGTAAGTTGCTACTGGTTTCGCCTGAAAAACCTCAGAAAGATCTCGCTGTGATGTTTGAACGCGTACTTAAAAGTATCAAGTTCGACTTATCTCAGGCTTTACACCTTCAACCACAACACTTGTCTGCTGTGGATTTAGGTTCGGTTGAATGGGTATGGTTTGCTGGTTGCGAATCTGCCCATGAACTGAAGGCAAAAACACTTCAATCTCCATTACTGTCTGACATTAACGGTAATAACCAACATCGCCGCGACTTATGGCAACAAATTTGTGCTTATGACTAATCAACTTTTACCAACTTCAGAACAACACCTAGACGCAATTTGGCAAATTGAGCAGACCGCGCATTCTCATCCTTGGTCTGAAAATATGATCCGTGATCTTAATAGTCGTGGAGGCAGCCACCGTGTTTTAGAAGTCGATGGAAAGGTTGTCGGCTATTTCTATGCTCAGAACATTGTCGGTGAAGTGACTTTGCTGACGATAGCGGTTGACCCTAAGCAGCAAGGTAAAGGCTACGGCAAGGCTTTGGTTGAACACTTTCTCGATATGTGTGAACAAGCTGACGCGGAAAGTGCTTGGCTGGAAGTTCGCGAAAGTAATGTGAATGCTTTCAATCTTTACGAGAAGGCTGGCTTTAATGAAGTTGACCGTCGCCGTAACTATTACCCAACCAAGCAAGGCCACGAAGATGCGATCATTATGAGCTATCTTTTTATGTCGTTTAGCTAGTCATGTTACGTCTTTTAGTCGACTAGATAACTAACCACAGAATTAGCCACAAAATAGGGTGTAAACTGACCCTTTAGAAAGTGACTCGCTTTCTGTATAATCCGCACACAGAATTCAAGGGCAAGTATTATCTACTTGCCCTTTTTACGCTTTAGATCAGCAAAGGGCGACTATGTCTTTCCAACAAGAAGTGAGCAAACGTAGAACGTTTGCAATTATCTCTCACCCGGATGCGGGTAAAACCACGATTACTGAAAAAGTTCTTTTATTCGGAAACGCAATTCAAAAAGCGGGTACCGTAAAAGGTCGTGGCTCTAACCAGCACGCTAAATCTGACTGGATGGAGATGGAAAAAGAACGTGGTATTTCGGTAACCACGTCGGTAATGCAATTCCCATACAATGATTGCCTAGTAAACCTACTAGATACTCCAGGACACGAAGATTTCTCGGAAGATACGTACCGTACACTAACAGCGGTTGACTCTTGTTTGATGGTTATCGATGCTGCGAAAGGTGTCGAGGATCGTACTCGTAAACTGATGGAAGTAACACGCCTACGTGATACTCCAATCGTAACGTTTATGAACAAACTTGACCGTGACGTTCGTGACCCAATGGAAGTGCTTGATGAAGTGGAAAGCGAGCTAGGTATGGCTTGTGCTCCAATCTCATGGCCAATCGGTTGTGGTAAAGAGTTTAAAGGTGTTTATCACATTCATCGTGATGAAACGATCTTGTACGAATCTGGCCACGGCCATGAGATCCAAGAAGTTCGCATCATTAAAGGTTTAGATAACCCTGAACTAGACGAAGCTGTTGGCGAAGATCTGGCGAGCAGTGTTCGTGAAGAGCTTGAATTGGTTATTGGCGCATGTCCTGAGTTTGATCTCGATTTGTTCCTTGCTGGTGAACTAACGCCTGTTTACTTCGGTACGGCATTGGGTAACTTTGGTGTTGACCACATGCTTGATGGTCTAACGAAATGGGCTCCGGGTCCTCAAACTCGTCAAGCTAACGAGCGTGATGTTGAAGCGACAGAAGAGAAGTTCTCTGGCTTCGTCTTTAAGATCCAAGCAAACATGGATCCAAAACACCGTGACCGTATCGCATTCATGCGTATCGTTTCGGGTACTTACAACCAAGGTATGAAGATGAATCATGTTCGTACTGGCAAGAACGTAAGTATTTCGGATGCGGTAACTTTCATGGCGGGCGACCGTGCGCGAGCTGAAAAAGCGTATGCTGGTGACATCATTGGCTTGCATAACCATGGCACAATCCAGATTGGTGATACCTTTACTCAAGGCGAAAGCCTTAAGTTCGCTGGTATTCCTAACTTCGCACCTGAGCTATTCCGTCGTATCCGTCTACGCGATCCACTGAAGCAGAAGCAACTTCTAAAAGGCTTAGTTCAGCTTTCAGAAGAGGGCGCAGTACAAGTATTCCGTCCTATGCAGAACAACGACCTGATCGTTGGTGCGGTTGGTGTCCTTCAGTTCGACGTGGTTGTGGCGCGCTTGAAAGCGGAATACAACGTAGAAGCTATCTACGAAGGTGTTAACGTTGCAACAGCTCGCTGGGTTGAATGTGATGACGTGAAGAAACTAGAAGAGTTCAAACGTAAGAACCAAGCTAACCTAGCGTTAGATGGTGGTGATAACCTGTCTTACATCGCACCTACAATGGTGAACTTGAACCTAGCTTCTGAGCGTTTCCCTGACGTTCAGTTCCGAGCGACGCGCGAGCACTAATTTCTCCGCGATCTATTCGAGTTAAACAAAAACGTCTATTGTTCTGCAGTAGGCGTTTTTTAATGCGTTTTATTTAAGGTTTAGAGGCTGAGGTTAGAGGCAATTATGTTCAGTTGGATAAAAGCTTGGATTAAGAAATACGATAAGTGGTGTGAAGAGCTTGGTTTAACGCCTGAGAACAAGCGCAGTTGTGTTGCTTATCGTCGTGATCCCCAAGGGAAACAAACAGAGAGTAGGGAAGATGACACAGCAAATAAGTGACTTTCCGCTGTTTGATACTCATTGCCATGCGGATTTTGAGGCGTTTGAGCAAGGTTTTACACCGGATCAAAGTATTGATAGCTATCTTAAAGAAGCGAAACAAGCTCAAGTCGAGAAGATTCTTATTCCTTCTATTGGCCAAAGTAACTGGTCGAAGATCGATAAAATCGCCAAATCTTACCCTAATGTTTACTACGCCTTAGGTTTTCACCCTTACTTTTTAGAGCAAGCTAAGGATGAGCAATTTTCGGAACTTCGCCAATTACTTTCATCAAAAACCGGTCAATGCGTTGCGATAGGAGAGTGTGGTCTCGACTTTTTTGTCGATGTCGAGCGGGAGAAACAAGAACGCTTTTTCATCCAACAAATGGAGCTAGCGAAGGCATTTGAGCTGCCTTTGATCATCCATGAGAGGAAGTCTTATAACCGACTCATTGAATTATTAAAGCAGCACAAGTTCACTTTTGGCGGGGTGATTCACGGTTTTTCAGGGAGTGAACAGCAAGCTTTGGCGTGGATCAAGCTCGGTTTCTATATTGGTGTCGGTGGAACGATTACTTACCCAAGAGCACAAAAAACACGCACAACCATCGCAAAACTGCCTCTTGAATGCTTGGTATTGGAAACGGATGCTCCGGACATGCCCATGTATGGAAACCAAGGAAATGTTAATCATTCCAAGCATTTAGTTACGATCTTAAATGAACTTTTTTTGCTTAGAAAAGAGCCAAAGCAATCGGTTGCAGCGCAAATTTGGCAAAGTAGCCATCGTGCATTCGGTATATGTGAATAAAATCGAAGGTTTTTGTTTATCGTTTGCGTAAATTGCACTGAGCTTGTGATTTGGTTCACATTTGCGTGTGAATGGTACATGAATCTTGTACGAAAGTGTGAGGACGGCATTACTTTATTAGTGGTCGCATGAGTATAATTGCCTCCGCTTTATAGCCCCATTTTGTAACACGCCAATAAATAACTAATAAGGAAGTCATAAACTATGAGCCTGTTTATGAGCCTCGTCGGAATGGTTGCACTGATTGCAATCGCAGTACTACTATCTGACAACCGCAAAGCTATTAATCTAAGAACAGTGGGTGGCGCTTTCGCTATCCAATTCGCACTTGGTGCATTCGTACTTTACATCCCTTGGGGTCGTGATCTACTTGCAGGTTTCTCTGCTGGTGTAGCAAACGTGATCGACTACGGTAAAGACGGTACTGGTTTCCTATTCGGCAGCCTAGTTAACTTCTCAGTTGACGGTATCGGTTTCATCTTTGCTTTCCAAGTACTACCAACTCTGATTTTCTTCTCTGCACTTATCTCTGTACTTTACTACATTGGTGTAATGCAAATTGTAATCAAAGTTCTTGGTGGTGGTCTTCAGAAAGCTCTAGGTACTTCTCGCGCCGAGTCTATGTCTGCAGCAGCAAACATTTTCGTTGGTCAAACAGAAGCACCTCTAGTTGTTCGTCCTTTTGTTCCTAAAATGACTAACTCTGAACTATTCGCAGTAATGTGTGGTGGTTTGGCTTCTGTAGCTGGTGGTGTACTAGCAGGTTACGCATCTATGGGTGTACCTCTAGAGTACCTAGTTGCAGCGTCATTCATGGCAGCACCTGGTGGTCTACTATTCGCTAAAATCATCAAGCCTGAAACAGATACGCCAGACGATAACATCGCTGACGAAATGGACGGTGGCGATGACAAACCAGCTAACGTTATCGACGCAGCAGCAGGTGGCGCATCAGTTGGTCTACAACTAGCTCTTAACGTTGGTGCAATGCTACTAGCATTCATCGGTCTAATTGCTCTAATCAACGGTATCCTTGGTGGCATCGGTGGTTGGTTCGGTATGGAACACCTAACTCTAGAACTTCTTCTAGGTTGGATCTTCGCACCGTTAGCATTCATCATTGGTGTTCCATGGGAAGAAGCAACTATCGCTGGTTCTTTCATTGGTCAGAAGACAGTTGTTAACGAATTCGTTGCATACCTAAACTTCGTACCATACATCGGTGAGAACGCTCAAATAGTTGAAGCGACTGGCCAAGTAATGTCTGTTAAGACTCAAGCAATTATCTCGTTCGCTCTATGTGGTTTCGCAAACCTTTCTTCAATTGCGATTCTTCTAGGTGGCCTAGGTGGTATTGCACCAAGCCGTCGCCACGACATCGCTCGTATGGGTGTTAAAGCGGTTATTGCTGGTACTCTATCTAACCTGATGGCAGCAACAATTGCTGGCTTCTTCCTGTCTTTCTAATTAGTTAGAAATCGATATATAGACGCCATAATAATATCGCCCCGTAGCAAGAAATTGCTACGGGGCTTTTTTGTTTTTAGGCCCCATGATTTTTGCAAGAGCATGAACATATGCTCGGAGTCGAAAATGGGTCTAGAATGTTTTTTTGAGATACAAACCGTTTGCGTTCTAAGGAGCACTACAATTTATTGATGGATACCTATAATGTATAAGCTTAAGGGATAGGATATCTCTGTTGGCAAGAAAGTAACCGCTTGGATTTATCTAAAGGTTATTCTTCTGGGATTAAGCCAAACTTAGCGATACGCTATAGATGTTAGACACAACATGACTGATTTGTTGTGCCATAGACCAAACTGGTACTGTGCGGTGACAAGGATTGCAATTGGTAGCGAAAGTTATCAAGTCTTCAGGGAACCAAGTCCGTTCATTTGTGGCTACTGAGCATTTTTAATTATCCATCTATACTGGATGGGTGGCGAAGTAGTTAACTATTTGAATATATTGATCGGAGATAGAAATGAGCGATTTAAAAGCAGCAGCTCTACGTGCACTTAAACTTATGGACCTAACGACGCTAAATGACGACGATACTACTGAGAAAGTAGTGGCGCTTTGTCATGACGCGAAGACTGCAGTTGGCAACACCGCTGCAATCTGTATTTACCCTCGCTTTATCCCAGCCGCTAAGAAAGCGTTGCGTGAGCAAGGTACTCCAGAAGTACGCATTGCGACTGTAACTAACTTCCCTCATGGTAATGACGACATCGAAATTGCTGTTGCAGAAACAAAAGCAGCGGTAGCGTACGGCGCAGACGAAGTTGACGTAGTATTCCCATACCGTGCTCTTATTGCTGGCAACGAAGAAGTTGGCTTTGAGCTAGTTAAACAATGTAAAGCAGCTTGTGGTGATATCACGCTTAAAGTGATCATCGAAACTGGTGAGCTTAAAGAAGAAGCACTGATCAAGAAAGCTTCTCAAATCTGTATCGAAGCGGGCGCAGATTTCATCAAGACTTCAACAGGTAAAGTGCCAGTAAACGCGACTCCTGAGTTCGCGCGCATGATGCTTGAAGTTATTCGTGACATGGGCGTTGCTAAAACAGTTGGTTTCAAACCAGCTGGTGGCGTTCGTACAGCTGAAGATGCTCAAGCTTACCTAGCAATGGCTGATGAGCTACTAGGAGCTGAGTGGGCAGACAATATGCACTACCGTTTTGGTGCTTCAAGCCTACTGACTAACCTTCTTAATACATTAGAAGTGACAGACGAGACTGCTGATCCAGCAGCATACTAATTTACTCGTCATATTTGACGCCGCAGCGTTGTTGACTGCGTAAGTTCATCCTAATCACATAGAGTTTCTATGCTCATAGGAATGAACTAACTGGTCGCCTAGCTGCAACGCCAAATATTTAGAGTATTGATAATAACAAGTCTGTTTGATGGAGTGGCGTTAAGTCACTCCATATTACCTCTTTCCCTACACACCATACTCTCTAGAGTTTGGGAGGCACTAATGTATCTACCTCAAGAAATTATTCGCAGAAAACGTGATAACGAAGTACTGACCACAGAAGAAATTAACTTTTTCATCCAAGGTGTCGCTAAAAACACGGTTTCTGAAGGCCAAATTGCCGCATTCGCAATGGCTATCTTTTTTAATGAAATGACGATGCCAGAGCGTATCGCACTAACATGTGCAATGCGTGATTCAGGCATGGTGATTGACTGGAGCCACATGAACTTTGATGGCCCAATCGTTGATAAACACTCTACTGGTGGTGTTGGCGACGTAACTTCTCTGATGCTTGGCCCTATGGTGGCAGCATGTGGCGGTTTCGTTCCAATGATCTCTGGTCGTGGTTTAGGCCACACTGGCGGTACGCTAGACAAGCTAGAATCTATCTCTGGTTACAACATTACACCAACCAACGATGTGTTTGGTGCCGTAACCAAAGAAGCTGGCGTGGCGATCATCGGTCAAACAGGCGATCTAGCTCCTGCTGACAAGCGTGTTTACGCAACTCGTGATATCACAGCAACAGTAGACAACATCTCACTGATCACCGCTTCCATCCTATCTAAGAAACTGGCCGCTGGTCTTGATTCTCTAGTAATGGACGTAAAAGTCGGTTCAGGCGCATTCATGCCAACGTATGAAGCATCTGAAGAGTTAGCAAAATCTATCGTTGCAGTAGCAAACGGTGCAGGCACTAAAACAACAGCAATCCTAACGGACATGAACCAAGTTCTGGCTTCTTCAGCGGGTAACGCAGTTGAAGTCCGTGAAGCGGTTCAATTCCTAACAGGCGAATACCGTAATCCACGTTTGTTGGAAATCACGCTAGCGTCGTGTGCGGAAATGTTGGTGCTGGGTAACCTAGCAAAAGATTCAGATGAAGCGCGTGAAAAACTGATGGCAGTACTGGATAACGGTAAAGCAGCAGAGTGCTTCGGTAAGATGGTAGCGGGCCTTGGTGGTCCAGTAGATTTCGTAACGAACTACGATAACTACCTAGAAAAAGCAGAAATTGTTAAACCAGTGTACGCACTCGAAAGCGGTGTAGTATCAGCGATGGATACGCGTGCAATTGGTATGGCTGTCGTTGGTATGGGCGGTGGTCGCCGCGTAGCAACAGACAGCATTGATTACGCAGTCGGTTTTGATAGCTTCATTCGCCTTGGCGAAGTAGCAAGCGATGATAAACCATTAGCAATGATTCATGCTCGCAATGAACAACAGTGGCAAGAAGCTGCGACGGCATTACAAAATGCAATCACTGTGGGCGGAGAATATACAGCAACGCCAGATGTTTACCGTCAGATTCGTTCTGAAGACGTGTAAATAACAGATATCGGTATACCTCGTGTATACCGATAAACAGAGTTCTGGTGCAAAGAGCAATAAGTTGGTGAAGAAAATGAAAAGAGCATTTATTTTAGTTTTAGATTCATTCGGTATCGGTGAAACAGCGGATGCTGACACATTCGGCGATGTAGGTTCGGATACAATGGGTCACATTGCTGACCATTGTGATCAAGGCCTTGCAGACAACGCGGATCGTAAAGGTCCACTAACGCTGCCAAACCTGTCTAAGCTAGGTTTAGCGATGGCTCACAAAGAGTCTACAGGTCGCTTTGCTCCTGGTATGGACGCAGACGCTGAGATCATTGGAGCTTACGGTCACGCGGCTGAGCTGTCTTCTGGTAAAGACACGCCATCAGGTCACTGGGAAATCGCAGGTGTGCCGGTATTGTTTGACTGGGGCTACTTCACCGACAAAGAGAACAGCTTTCCAAAAGAACTGACTGATCGCATCCTTGAGCGTGCTGGTCTGTCTGACTTCTTAGGTAACTGCCACTCATCGGGTACAGAAATCCTAGATAACCTAGGTGAAGAACACATGAAGACTGGCCTGCCAATCTTCTACACTTCTGCAGACTCTGTTTTCCAGATCGCATGTCATGAAGAGACATTCGGCCTACAAAACCTATTAGATCTTTGTCAGATTGCTCGTGAAGAGCTAGCTGACTACAACATTGGTCGTGTTATCGCTCGTCCGTTTATTGGCGCAGGTAAAGGTCAATTCGAACGTACTGGTAACCGTCGTGACCTTTCTGTTGAGCCACCAGCGGCGACGGTACTTCAGAAACTGGTTGATGAGAAGGGCGGCAACGTTCACTCAATCGGTAAGATCTCTGACATCTACGCAGGTTGTGGTATCACTCAGAAAACCAAAGCAACAGGTATTCCAGCGCTATTTGAAGCAACCAAAGAAGCGATCACTGAAGCGGGCGACAACACCATCGTGTTCACTAACTTCGTTGATTTCGACTCAGCATACGGCCACCGTCGTGATGTTGCCGGTTACGCAGCTGCGCTTGAGTACTTTGATGGCCGCATCCATGAAATCATCGATATGATGAAAGAAGATGACGTGCTTATCCTAACTGCAGACCACGGTTGTGACCCAACATGGCCGGGTTCAGACCATACTCGTGAACATATCCCTGTGATTGTTTACGGTAACAAGGTTCCAGCAGGCTCTCTAGGCCGTCGTGATACCTTCGCTGATATCGGTCAAAGCTTAGCGTCATACTTTGGCACATCGCCAATGGGATACGGTACAAGCTTTCTGTAATGGTTAACTAAGAGAGAGGGAAACCTCTCTCTTCTTTTTTGTTTTGAGATTAAGGATATTTTCAATGGCTACTCCACATATTAATGCTGAAATGGGTGATTTCGCTGACGTAGTTCTAATGCCAGGCGATCCGCTACGTGCTAAATACATCGCTGAAACCTTCTTAGAAGAAGTGGTTCAGGTGTGTGATGTTCGTAATATGTTTGGTTACACGGGTACTTACAAAGGTCGTAAGGTTTCGGTTATGGGGCACGGTATGGGCATTCCATCTTGTTCTATTTACGCGACTGAGCTGATCAAAGACTTTGGTGTAAAAAAGATCATTCGTGTCGGCAGTTGTGGTGCAGTGAGTGAAGATATCAAAGTGCGTGATGTGGTGATTGGCATGGGCGCGTGTACTGACTCAAAAGTGAACCGTATTCGCTTTAAAGGTCATGACTTCGCGGCTATTGCGGATTACAAAATGGTGCGTGCGGCAGAAGATGCAGCAAAAGCGCGTGGTGTAGACGTAAAAGTGGGCAACCTGTTCTCAGCGGAGTTGTTCTACACGCCAGATCCAGAGATGTTTGAGGTGATGGATAAGTACGGCATTGTTGGCGTCGAGATGGAAGCTGCAGGTATCTATGGTGTGTGTGCTGAATACGGCGCAAAAGCTCTGACTATTTGTACTGTTTCTGATCACATCAAAACTGGTGAGCAAACCACATCAGATGAGCGTCAAACGACCTTCAACGACATGATGGTTATCGCACTAGACTCTGTGCTTCTTGGTGATCAAGAGTAAGAGTTACTTTGTGGTTTAAGTCGTTTCTAGCTCTCGAATAAATATAGCTAGCCAAATTAACAGATAACAAAAAGCCCCGTTGCTGCCTGAGCGTCGGGGCTTTTTATTGGTAATGATGTCTTACTGAGCGCTATTTCTTGGATTCTGAAGGCTATGTGATTTCAATCGAAATAATTCATCTTGCCTAATCCGAGGTTTTTATTTCGTGATTCCAAGACCCAAGACCCAAGACCCAAGACCCAAGACCCTATGACCTATGACAAAGCTTATGAGTTTGCATTCTTAAGCAGCAAGTTCTCACCAGACTTGGTTTTTCTTCTACGAATGAGCATGACAAACAGCACGCCACTGACAAACCCCATCAACACCATGCCGATCATGTAGCGATCACTTTTACGATAATGGTGATCAGAAATCGCCGTCATCTTACCCGTTTCAAAGGTCACACGAATGAATCCAATGATCGCTTTCTCTGGAGAGTAGATAGGTTCAACTAATTGCTGTCTGCCGATACTTGCTGTTGAAAGTGGCGTATCTAAGCCTAGAACTTCGCGTACTGAGAGTGCTTTTTCACTCGAAGCCAGTCGAATCCCCTCTGCATCGTATATCGTGGTATCGAATACCAAGCGATCCTGAGACAGCTGATTGGTGAGATCAAGCAGTCGCTCTTGGTCTTGTTGTGTGATCGCTTTACTGGCAGAAAGTGATGCCTGAGAGATAAGCAACTTAGTCAGCGTTTCTAGCTGTTTTGCTTGGATCTTCTCGTTACCTTTACTGATCACGACTGTATTTTTAATCGTTACAACGAACATAGTAGCCAACAAAATGAGGGCTAGCATTCGTAAAGCGTTACGAATTGAGAACAATGATTCATTCATGTTTCACGAAGCCTGAAATAAACAAATGTTATGATTAAGACATATTGAGACTTGCGTTTTCAAATTGCAATAGGTTAACGTTTAGCATAGTTAATTAGGAATCATACACATGGACGCTCAGAAATATCTGCCGATTAAAAGGCATACGACATTATTAACTCGACTCCCCGAGACTCGTTTCGCTTCTCAACTCGCTAAAGCCAAAGCCAACTGGATTGTATTCGGTGAGTATCTATCACCACAATCATTCGATGACATCGATTTTTTCACAGGCACTTACAACACCATTCTTGATACGTGGAAGGTAGGGCATTATGAAGTGGCTTTGATGTCAGGCAACCTAACACCAGCGCACGAAGAAATCCTACAGGTCTTAAAGCTTGATTATGCTTGCCTTAGCGAGGTCCCAGACCTATCTAAGCCAGGTTTGATTGTAATGGATATGGATTCCACAGCGATTCAAATTGAATGTATCGATGAGATTGCAAAGCTAGCTGGTGTGGGGGAATTAGTCTCTGAAATCACCGAGCGAGCAATGCAAGGTGAGCTCGACTTTGAACAGAGCCTACGTCAACGAGTAGGCGCACTGAAAGGTGCGGATGAATCTATTTTGGAGCAAGTGCGTCAATCACTGCCATTCATGCCAGACTTGGTTGAGCTAGTGAATACTCTGAATAAGCTTGGTTGGAAGACGGCAATTGCTTCAGGTGGCTTTACTTACTTCTCTGACTATCTGAAAGATACGCTTGATCTTGACCACGCTCAGTCAAACACGCTTGAAATCATTAATGGTAAATTGACGGGTGAAGTCTTAGGCGATGTTGTTTCGGCGCAGACTAAAGCGGATATCTTGGTAGAGTTGGCTGAAGAATACGAATTGGAACTGCATAACACTGTTGCCGTTGGTGATGGTGCTAATGACTTGGTTATGATGGGTTCTGCAGGTTTAGGCATCGCCTATCATGCGAAACCAAAAGTAGAGCAACAAGCTCAAACCGCTGTGCGTTATGCCGGTTTAGGCGGGGTACTTTGCATCTTGTCGGGTGTGTTAGCTAAGCAGCAAAAAATCAGCTGGCAAGCGAAGCCTTAGTCATATTTAGGGCGGTATAACGGATACAAAAAAAGCAGGCTATCAGCCTGCTTTTTCTATTTTATGTTCAAGTTAAAACGCAGCTGGAGGCTAGCGTGTCAGCTCCAATCGAATCAACACTTCATCGGTAATATCTTCTATCTCACCATAACCAATAAAAGACGTGACCTCATTCTCTAGCTTCTTAGCTTGGTGCATGCTGATGCGCGAGAGCTCTTCTAAATCAGACTGGAATAAACTCGTTAGCGGATTAAAAATAGGTGCAGTAGTGACTCGTAGTACATACACGTCACCTAAATGTTGAGCTTTCTTGATGAATAAGATGCGTTCCTTTGCCGAGGCGAAGTCTTTGACCAACTTCGTGTGTACGGATTGGATCTTGTCACCAAACTTCACTGCGGCAATGTACACGTCATGATGCTTCGGTTCTGCACCTTCAATTCTTTTCAGTGGTTCAGCCAGCAGCGAGTTAGAGTGCCCTTTGAAAATAGGTTCGAGTGAGAACTTTTGGTTGTGGCCAAGCTTAGCGAGCAGTGCTAAGTGTTTATTCAGCGGGAAGTTTACGCCAATGATCTTACAACGCAGTGTTGAGCCCGGTTTATCAATGAATATTGGGTTGCTGACCATCTTGCTCAACAAAATGTTGTGTAGAGACTCGAGCAGAGAGTGTGTTGGCAGTATCTCTTTCTTCTTAATCAACTTGCTTTGGTTTTGATCGATAAGCCCATTGAGAAAGGCGATAGTACGCATTGTCTTCGTGTTCTCGGCGATAACCAACTGCACGTTGCGACCATTCGGGCTGACTCGAATCACGTGGTAAGGCACGGTGCTTAATGGCAGGTTTTTGTCGTAGAGCTGCAGTTCATTGAAGTTCACTAATACCGGGTCATTAATCTTGAGTACCATTGGATGCTCAAGAGCAATGCTGAGTCCACGTTTGGAGATATCTAAGGTATGTCCGTTAGCCGCGGCGCCATCTTGTGAGGTGAGCTGCAACGGTGACTTAAATTGATACCTCGGTTCTTTGCGACGAGTTTGAGAGTCGAAGTAGATACTTTGAATATTCCCCACTACAGAGCGCGGATGACGGAAGCGGTTCAGTTCACTGCTTGGAATGCGCGGTTTTTCACTCAATAGATAGTCAGCCGCACTTTCGTGATCGCCAATCTCTTGTAAGATTCCACAATGCGTCAGTTGTGCTGAGCTTTGAGCTAACGTATCCGAGTGCTTGGCTAAGGCTTGTCGCTCGGTGTCTGAAAGTTCGAACACTGAGAACTTGAACGCCTTCCAGCTTTTACGTTTACCACCGATGTGCCAGAACAACTGTCTTTGCTCACGAGAGGCTTCAGGAAGCATCATTGAGTAGAACAAGGTCTTGTCTTGATGCTCATGAGTAAACGAGTAAATAACGTTACTGGTTCCCTTTACGCCAGGTTTAGCCAGCAAGTTCATTCGTTGTTCGTTGAACAGGGTACCCAATGCTTGTTGGTTTCGTTCATCGTGCCAGTATTGCCACAGCGGATGGTTGTTATCCGTAAGTAGAGCAAGCTTTAGCTCACTGCCGCTAAAGAAAAGAGGAAGATTACAGGTGTGTTTGAGATAGGTGTGTTCGATACCTCGAGTACGAGTTCGAATGATTCTATCTTGATTCTCATGGCTGGTTTTCTTGCTTGAGCTATTCAAAGACTCATCAAGCAAGCGGGCTACAATATTGTTGTTGCTTACTTTGATGGTTCTTAAGAATTTGACGGCGTTATTCTCGTAAGATTCATCAATGCCCAGAACGCGGAATTCGACCGCTTGGTAAACATCGTTTTCTTGCGACTTTTCGATAAGCTCTGTGAACTTAACGCTGATGATCTCACCGAGGTTGTACTTAAAGGCGCTTGGTACCTTGAATTTTGCACCCGACGGGGAAATATCAACCGTCACACCGTGTAGGCTTTGGCCTTTAGATGTGGTGATCTCAACCTGTGAGCTAATCTTGAGTCTGTTTTCTTGACGCTTTAAGTCGTAACCGAGGTTAATGGCTTCCGCTTCATATGGGCTATTAGCGTTAGTGAGATCTTGATTATGTTGAGACGAGGTTTTAACGATATTACGAAGTGGCTGAGTTCGCGGAGTCATCACTAACTCCCACGCGCCCTCTGTATAGCCTTTAAACTTTTTAGTACCACGTTGATACGCGTTCAAAGCAATATCATCAAGCCAGTGTTTACGACCATCTAACGTAAATTGACGACATTCAGTGTCAATACGTCCGCGTAAATCAATGCTCTTTGTGCACGGAGCCATGATACGATTCAGTTCCATTTTAACGAGCAATTTCAGAGACGGGGATTCACCTTCTGTCATTTGAGAAAGAAGGAAGTCGAAATCCTCAGCGTGGTAGGCTGGGATGAGTCGCTCTGCTACAGATAGAATTTCAGATTGCTGCATACTTTTCTTGTTAGAATGGACGGTACGTTTATGTTATCGACTAGTTTAAATCGATCTTTAAGTATAAGTGGTATGACTGCAACTTTTATTTTCACCCGTACGGTCAAATAAGTCACAAATTGACAACATCATTGTGTAACTGAGTAAATTATTGAGGTTTTATGGCAAAGGCAAAACGAGCTTATGTGTGTAATGACTGTGGTGCTGACTTTCCACGTTGGCAGGGGCAGTGCAATGCATGTGGTGCTTGGAACACGATTACCGAAGTTAGGCTAGCGGCTTCACCTCAAGTTGCGCGTAATGAACGACTCAGTGGTGGTTACGCAGGTGGGGCAACAGAATCGAGCGTTCAGACATTATCGGAAATTAACCTGCAAGAAGTCCCTCGCTTTAGCAGTGGTTTCAAAGAACTCGACCGCGTGCTCGGTGGTGGTGTTGTACCTGGCGCTGCAATTCTGATTGGTGGTAACCCTGGTGCCGGTAAATCAACGCTGTTATTGCAGACCATGTGTCAGCTCTCTTCTCAGTTGCCAACACTTTATGTCACAGGTGAAGAATCACTGCAACAAGTCGCGATGCGTGCCTCTCGACTCGGTTTACCGAAAGAACATCTCAAAATGCTCTCTGAAACCAATGTTGATAAGATCTGTCAGGTTGCCGAAAAAGAGCAACCTAAGATCATGGTTATCGACTCAATCCAAGTTATGCATGTCGCTGATGTTCAATCGTCTCCGGGCAGTGTTGCTCAAGTTCGTGAGTCAGCAACCGCATTAACGCGCTATGCGAAACAGAACAACGTTGCGGTGTTCTTGGTGGGACACGTAACTAAAGACGGCACATTAGCGGGGCCAAAAGTACTGGAACACATTATTGACTGTTCCGTGCTGTTAGATGGCGGAACCGATAGTCGTTTTAGAACCCTGCGTAGCCATAAAAACCGTTTTGGTGCGGTCAATGAGTTGGGTGTGTTTGCGATGACAGGCCAAGGACTAAAAGAAGTCAGCAACCCATCGGCTATTTTCTTGTCTCGCGGTGAAGAAGAAACCTCGGGCAGTTCGGTGATGGTTGTGTGGGAAGGGACACGTCCACTTCTTGTTGAAATCCAAGCGCTGGTGGACTATTCCCAGCTCGCTAATCCACGTCGTGTTGCTGTTGGTCTAGAGCAAAACAGGCTTTCACTGTTATTAGCCGTGCTGCATAAACATGGCGGCTTACAAATGGCTGACCAAGATGTGTTTGTGAATGTCGTCGGTGGTGTTAAAGTAACCGAAACCAGTGCCGATCTCGCATTGGTGATGGCACTACTTTCTAGTTTCAGAGACCGCGCATTACCAAAAGATGTGGTGGTTTTTGGCGAAGTAGGTCTAGCGGGTGAGATTCGACCTGTACCGAGCGGGCAAGAGCGCTTAAATGAGGCATTTAAACATGGCTTTAAGAGAGCGATTGTTCCGGCGGCCAACATGCCAAAAGGGGGCATTCCAGGAATGCAGATCCATGGCGTGAAAAAATTATCAGAGGCAATTAATGCTTTTGATGAGTTGTAATTGAGCTCACTTCAGCTACTCTATACAGCAGAAATTCAGTCTAACTTAAACGCTAATTGCGCTTTAGGTTAGCACTAAACCTAACAATCATTTAGATTGTTTCTACAGATTGCCTTTTCGTTTTTGTTACGAA
This sequence comes from Vibrio sp. OPT20, assembly GCF_963889365.1. NCBI lineage: Bacteria > Pseudomonadati > Pseudomonadota > Gammaproteobacteria > Vibrionales > Vibrionaceae > Vibrio > Vibrio sp. OPT20. The sequence goes on from NZ_CAWPOA010000031.1 coordinate 221,537, forward strand.
AAGGCAAAGTTTTTTAGTCCCAAATGCATGCAAAGCTATCAGTCCTCACAGATTGTGATATACTCTGCGCGCATTTTATATCCTATTAACAGAGTAAGACAATGGCAGATTTATCGAAATACAGAAACATTGGTATTTTCGCGCACGTTGATGCGGGTAAAACAACTACCACTGAGCGTATCCTTAAGCTAACTGGTCAGATCCACAAGACTGGTGAAGTACATGATGGCGAATCAACTACTGACTTCATGGAACAGGAAGCTGAGCGCGGAATTACTATCCAATCAGCAGCTGTAAGCTGTTTCTGGAACGGTCACCGTCTAAACGTTATCGATACTCCTGGACACGTTGACTTCACAGTTGAAGTATACCGTTCTCTTAAAGTACTTGATGGCGGTATCGGTGTATTCTGTGGTTCTGGTGGTGTTGAACCACAATCAGAAACTAACTGGCGCTACGCTAACGAATCAGAAGTATCTCGTCTGATCTTCGTTAACAAACTAGACCGTATGGGTGCAGATTTCTACAACGTTGTTGACCAAGTTAAAAACGTTCTAGGCGCAACTCCTCTAGTTATGGTTCTACCAATCGGCCGCGAAGATGAATTCGTGGGTGTTGTAGACCTTCTAAGCCGTAAAGCATACGTTTGGGATGACACTGGTCTTCCTGAAAACTACGAAATCCTAGATGTTCCTGCGGACATGGTAGACGACGTAGAGCAATACCGTGAAGAGCTAATCGAAACTGCTGTAGAGCAAGATGATGACCTAATGGAAGCTTACATGGAAGGTGAAGAGCCTTCTATCGAAGACATCAAGCGTTGTATCCGTAAAGGTACTCGTGACCTAGCGTTCTTCCCAACTTACTGTGGTTCTGCATTCAAGAACAAGGGTGTTCAAATCATCCTTGACGCAGTTGTAGATTACCTACCTTCTCCAACTGAAGTTGATCCTCAACCTCTAATGGATGAGAACGGTGAAGAAACTGGTAAGCACGCTATCGTTTCTACTGAAGAAACGTTTAAAGCTCTTGCATTCAAAATCATGGATGACCGTTTCGGTGCTCTAACTTTCGTTCGTATTTACTCTGGTAAATTGAACAAAGGCGACACGATTCTTAACTCATTCACAGGTAAAACTGAGCGTGTTGGCCGTATGGTTGAGATGCAAGCTGATGACCGTAACGAACTAACTAGCGCACAAGCTGGTGACATCATTGCGATCGTTGGTATGAAGAACGTGCAAACAGGTCACACTCTATGTGATCCTAAAGATCAAGTAACGCTTGAGCCAATGGTTTTCCCAACTCCAGTAATCTCTATCGCTGTATCTCCAAAAGATAAAGGCGGTTCTGAGAAAATGGGTATCGCTATCGGTAAAATGGTTGCAGAAGATCCATCTTTCCAAGTTGAAACTGACGAAGAAACTGGCGAAACTATCCTGAAAGGTATGGGTGAGCTTCACCTAGACATCAAGGTAGATATCCTTAAGCGTACTTACGGCGTTGACCTAACAGTTGGTGCTCCTCAAGTTGCTTACCGTGAAACTATCACTCAAGCAATTGAAGATAGCTACACGCATAAGAAACAGTCTGGTGGTTCTGGTCAATTCGGTAAGATCGATTACCGTATCAAGCCTGGCGAACCTGGTTCTGGCTTTACGTTCTCTTCAAAAGTTGTTGGCGGTAACGTACCTAAAGAATTCTGGCCTGCTGTTGAGAAAGGCTTTGGTGGCATGATGGAAAACGGCGTACTAGCTGGCTTCCCTACGCTAGACGTTGAAGTTGAACTTTACGATGGTGGTTTCCACGCAGTCGATTCATCTGCAATCGCATTTGAAATCGCAGCGAAAGGTGCATTCCGTCAATCTATGCCTAAAGCTGGCGCGCAACTTCTTGAGCCAATCATGAACGTTGACGTATTTACTCCAGAAGATCACGTTGGTGATGTTATCGGTGACCTTAACCGTCGTCGTGGCATGATCAAAGATCAACAAGCTGGCGTAACTGGCGTTCGTATTAAAGCTGACGTACCACTTTCAGAAATGTTTGGTTACATCGGTCACTTACGTACAATTACTTCAGGCCGTGGCCAATTCTCTATGGAATTCGCACAGTACTCTCCATGTCCAATGAACGTGGCAGAAGAAGTAATCGCTAAAGTTAAAGCAGAAAAAGAAGCTGGTAAGTAATTAGCCCTTTTCTAAATTAACTAAAAAAGCCCCGCAAGTGAAAGCTTGCGGGGCTTTTTGTTGCTTGTAATATACTGCGAGATGCGAGATGCGAGATGCGAGATGCGAGATGCGAGATGCGAGATGCGAGATGCGAGATGCGAGATGCGAGATGCGAG
>NZ_CAWPOA010000031.1:223958-267232 GCF_963889365.1 Vibrio sp. OPT20
TACGGTGATATGGTCCCGTATTAAGCAGATACGGGACAAATTTAGATAGAGCTAAAAAGAGAGGGACTAGCGTTTCAAATCAATGTAGATCTGCTCTACTTTAGTACGAGCCCAGTCTGTTTTACGCAAAAACTTTAAGCTAGATTTAATGCTTGGGTCTTTTTTGAAACAGTTGATGTTCACCATGTAACTCAACTCTTCCCAACCGTAATGCTCAACCAATTCAGTCAGTAGCTTCTGCAATGTGATGCCGTGAAGTGGGTTATTTTCTTGTGTCATGAGATGTTCTCGCCATTTATTTGAGCTCAGTATATCAGTTTCGCTTTATGAATTATCAGACCATTTAAGCTCGTAATCTGTCTCGATAATAGAAATTTCTTCTCGACCTTTATTTCCAAATAACTGAACCTGACTTTGCATCCAAGCTTCAAAGCGTTTGATTTTCTCGCGATGAAAGTATCCCGCAGGTGCACACAAGAAGTAATTGTACTTGGGCTTAAGTGCGATGTTACCTATACGTACCAACTTCTTTTCCTGCAAATACCGATAAACCAAGCTGTGTTTGACCAGTGCGACACCTTGAACGGATAACGCCCCTTCTAAAACAAAATGCGAACCATCAAATTGCAGTGATGAACGTCCTGCCTTTGCTCCAACAACATCTAACCATAGATTCCAATCCATATCAGGCCAGCGGTCTTCAATTAGTTCAGCTTTGTGTAGATCGTCGATGTCATAAATACCATGCTTCTCTTGGTAGATAGGGTGGCAGACAGGGTAAACCACTTCGTCCATTAACCAACGCGATTCAATGTTTGGATAACTACCATGACCATATCGAACGCAGACATCGACATTAGAGTCTTCAAACGTCACGAGCTTGTTGGTCGGTTCAATCAACATGGATAGATCTGGGTGACGATCGCGAAAGTCACCAATTCTAGGTACCAACCAGTGTTGGGCAAATGATGGCACGGTCGAAATAGACAGTTGAGTGGGATTTGGGTCTTGGTTAATTCGCCTCACACCATCTTGAATGTGGGCAAAGCCTTTCTTAGCTTGCAGGTAAAGCACTTCACCTTCATGAGTGAGTACTATTTTTCGGTGCTGACGAATAAACAAGTCTGCACCTAACCACTCTTCAAGTTGGCGAATTTGTTGGCTTACTGCTGCTGCTGTGACAAACAGTTTTTCTGCCGCAAGTTTAAAACTGCCAGTTTCAGCTGCAGTGTAAAAGTAATAGATCCCTTGAAATGGTGGAGTTCGTTCTCTCACATTAGTTTTCCTTAACTGAATGTCAGTATCTATCGTTTGTCGATGTTGCTCTGTTGGTCGATTATTGACCATAACAAAGCGAAAGATCAACAGGAGAAAGGCTATGAATACGATAACAGCGACATCAAGGGCTAACCAATTATTCTTATCATCGTTATCAGTTAAGAAATTCTATTCTAACTTTGAGCGTTATCTTCAGAATCGTAGAACCAGACAACAGCTGTCTGAGTTACCAGAGTATTTATTGAGAGATGTCGGGATTACTCAGAATCAAGTCGATAAAGAACTGAAGAAATCGTTTTGGGAGTGAGTCAAGACAGCGTAGCTTTTAACTCGACGTTGCTTTAACTCAACATAATTTGTCGGTGTCGGGAGGTTTACGTTGCCGCTCTATGCTCATTGCTTATTTAAGCCTATTCCTTGTTTAAGAAATTAGTAGGTGAGATCTAATTATCCAATAGCTCGTTTACTTCTTCGTGCAACCAATTGGTGAACGCGGTAATACGCTCTTCTCTCGGGGAGTTAGGGTCAAAGCATAGGTTGACTTGAACCCCAGGTGTCATGCCTATATCAAAGGGCTTCACTAGCAAGCCGCGTTCGATGAAGTCACCAGCTAAGCTGTCTGTTGCCAAGCAAACCCCATGTCCCGCCATGACAGTCGTTAAGCCCATATCAAAGGTACCGACTTCCATCCACTGAATGGTGCTGCTTTGAGTCGATATGTTTGCTTGCCTAAACCATTCCTCCCACGGGAAACAACCGCTATCAAACTGAATCAGCCAACATTTGAGGAGTTGTTCAGGTGATGTGAAGTTCAAAGAGTTTGCGAGTTCAGGGGAACAAAAAGGGTAAACCGGTTCGTTGATTAGCATCTCAAGAGTCAAGCCTTCTTCAACGCATAGATCTTCGCCTTGTCGAATAGCAACATCAATCTCGCCATGTTTTAAATTTGGGGTATCACACCCTGTTAGTATCTTAATTGGGATCTCTGGGTGCTTTACCGAGAACTTCCACAGCCTAGGTAGTAACCAACGAGAAGCAAAAGAAGGGGGACTTCTAACAACAAGCAGCCCTTGAATAGGTTCTGATTGGATCTTGTTTAACCCCAGCAGAACCTCTTGAAATCCATCAGAGACATGTCTAAAAAGTGTGTGCCCTTCATGCGTCAAAGTCATTGCACGGCCCTTACGAATAAAGAGCTTACATCCAAGCTGTTCTTCTAACTGTCGAATCTTCTGGCTGACGGCTGCTTGAGTGACGAACAGCTCTTCAGCCGCTTTGCTGTAATTGCTCAAGCGAGCCGCAACTTCAAAGTAACGGAGACCTGAAAGGTGACGCAGTCTATTGTCCATAATCTCAGCTTATAGTTCTTGTTAATAATGGTTGTTCGATTATCGAACAGGTTGTTTTCATAATAGCGACAAATAAACAAGGAATACAAGAGAGATAAAATGAAAACAATAACCTGTTGGATCGGCAGATTTGTTAATCAGATGCTTAAAGTTAATGATAAAACCAAGATGAGTAAGACGGTTAAATCGAGACAAGTTATTAGTTCGGAATCGCTGAGCAGTCGAATGAGGGAGGACATCGGTCTGGACAATGGGAGCAATGATGCGGCTGATTACACTAAATACCTATAAGTTGAGCTTACAAAAAAGGAGCCGTACTGGCTCCTTCTCGATTTTGATTACTCTTCCCAAACTACCAATTTATCTTTCGGCCAGTTATGACCGACTTCATGGTATTTCTGCTCAAGGATATGTCGCTTTATCTTGAGAGTTGGAGTAAGAACACCATTATCAATGCTCCATGGTTCTTTAATCATCAGTACGCCTTTGATCTTCTCATGCGAAGCTAACTGTTCGTTCATTTTTTCAATGACGCGTTTGCTTGTTCTTTCGTAACGAGCCCGATCAAAATTAGGGAAGTCATGCGGTACTACGAGCAGGATAGGGCCAGGTAAGCCTAAGCCTATCAAACACATCATTTCTACACGACTGTACTCAAAGAGTTTATTTTCGATTGGTACAGGAGCGACAAACTTGCCTTTTGCGGTTTTAAAGGTATCTTTCTTACGCCCACGAATCGTTAAATAGCCCTCGCTGTCGATATCACCAATATCGCCCGTATGAAGCCAACCTTCTGAGTTAAAAGACTCTTGAGTTGCAATGTCATTTTTGTAATAACCAGAGAACATGCCTTTGCTTCGAACTAAAATCTCTTCGTCTTCTGCAATTTTGAGTTCAATGCCCGGACCTGCATTACCTACAGTGCCAATTTTGTCTGCTCTAAACGGGTGGTTAATCGTGCTGTAGGCGAAAGACTCAGTCATTCCCCAAGCTTCGGTAATGTGTAGGCCAACACTCTCATACCATGCAAGTAGAGCTGGTGATACCGGAGCTGAGCCACAGCCAAGAACGCGAGCTTGGTCTAACCCCAGACCATCAGCCAGTTTCTTCTTAATGAGGTTATTCACGAACGGAATTTTAAGTAAGAAGTTCAGTTTTTTCTGTGGAAGTTTATCTTGGATTCGTTGTTGGAATAGAGTCCATAAACGAGGAACTGAAATAAACAAAGTTGGACGATGCATTTTTACATCATCAATAAATGTGTCTAAAGATTCAGGGAAAGCAGTAACCACCCCACCCATCACTGAAGAACCAAAGATGTACACTCGTTCGGTTATATGGGCAAGCGGCAGATAAGAAAACAGGCGATCGCCAGGTTGGATACCAATGTGATCGATTAATCTCTGAACTGACCATGTAAAGGCACCATACGTGAGCATTGCGCCTTTCGGTAACCCAGACGTACCCGAAGTATAAACAAGCGACATCAGCTTATCATCGTGATGCTGAGGTCTTTTGGTTGAGGGTTCATGTGTTTCGATAAGTTGCTCAAAAGTGTGCTGGCACTTAGCGGCAGTATCGTAGGGTAACGAGATACTAATTAGACTCGGATTATCATCGAGTACTTTTTGAGTGGCTTTAGGATCATCAAGCTTACCGGCAATTACAATTTTACTTTCACTGTGTTCAATACAGTATTGAATAGTGTCTGCACCCGCTGTTGGAAAGATTGGGACGCTGACAAAATCTCCTAACATCATGGCAAGATCACAGATAAACCACTCTGCACAGTTTTTTGAAACGAGAGCGACTCGATCGCCGGGTTGAGCTCCGAGTCCTTCTAATGCTGACGCCAGTTTTAGTGCTTTGTCGGCCACTTCTTTATAAGTAAATTCAACAAATTGGCGGTTGATGATTTGTTTTAAATAGACTTCATCTGGGCGTTCTTCTGCCCATTTTAAAATCATGTCATTGGGTGTAGGGAGAGCTGTTGCTTTTTCTTGGCTAAACTCGTTAGGCTGAATCATTGTCTAACTCCATGTTTTTCGCTAAGTTATTTTTGTTAAAATCATGTTAAATGTACCATGATTTTTTCTTTTAGGGAGTAAAATTAGCGTTTTCTGTTATCCGTGCAGGCACGTCTGTAACTTGCGGGTGTTACTCCGGTCCTTTTCTTAAAGATTCTTGAAAAATACGACACATCCTTGTATCCACATTGGTAAGAAATAACAGCTATTTTTGATTCGGTATCGGCTTCGATTAACTTTTTGGCTAACAGGATTCGTTTATCGCATACAAAGTCTCTAAAGCTTACTCCAAAGTGTAGATGAAACTTCTTAGAAAAGTAGGTTGTTGAACAATGGCACTTTTCTGCGATTTCTGTTTCTCTGATTTCTTTGTTGATGTTGTCCATAACAAAGTTAACGACTTCAGAGGTAAACAACTTTGCAGGTAATTGATTGTTGTTGTTTGTATCTCGGTCTAGATCAAAGTGAGGCTCGAAGATATGTTGTGTTTTACGTTGTAGTTCTTCGAACTTACTGGTCAGATGTTTACTGTTTGTTTCGATAATAAAAAATATATTCTTATGATTTCGAACGATATTAGGTAACGGGTCTGAGCAAATAATGACTATTCTTTTATTTAGGTTCTCGCAAATAGATAAAGCCATTGTAAGTAGTTGAAGTTTATCTGGCTTATTCAATATGAAAAACACTAACCTTACATCTAAGTTACTGATTATAGATATATCTTGTCCAAAGTTTTCAATAGGAAAGTAGTGGCTTATTTTATTGATAATAACAGCGTTAAAATCACTATCCTTATCTGATAATAAAGGTGTTACTACTTTCATATAAATACCAACTCTATTTCATATTTAAATGTGGCTTTAAAATTAGCTAAATTACTATACGTAACAATTAGATTAGAAGTACCACAAAAAAGTGCAAGTGAATGGCAAAAAAATCCTAACCGAATATATCTCTCACCTCTAGATTTAGTTTACAGGTAAACAAAGCCTGATACGTAAATCAAGGAGAGGTTCTCATGGATAAGTTTTTGAATAATTGTAAAGAATTCATGAAAGATGAAGAAGGGTTGACTGTTATCGAGTACGTAATCGGTGCAGCATTATTAGTATTAGGTATGACAACCGTATTTTCTGGTTTAGGGAATACTCTGGCAGCCAAACTGAATACAATCGTTGGTGGTTTATGATCGGAAAGGAGTGAGGCAGCAAAGAGGGCTTACTTCGGTTTCCTATATTATCGCTGCTGCCTTACTTGTTATTGCGATAGGGTTGGTTTTTTCTGGGATGGCAACAGCCTTACTTAGTAAAATCCAGAGCATTATTTTGAGTGTATGAATTAAATATATGATTAATGAGCCTTCAGTTTTTTGGGCATTGCTAATTGCAGTTTCGGTATACGATGTTGAGAAGCATCGTATACCAAACAAAATATTGATACTGTTTTTGTTTGTGTATTTTTTATCAATGTTTAACCGCAATTACACCTTTGATGTTTTTTTAATGTCCTTCGTTGGATTTGTGGTGTTTTTTTGTTTTGGATTACTCTTATATTTTGTAAGAGCTATGTCTGCAGGAGATGTGAAGCTATTAGGTATTGTGGGGATGTATCTCGGGTGGGGACAGTTACTTGATGCGTCGTACTTTATCTTACTTTCTTCTGGAGTGATCGGGACTTTCTACCTGCTATATAACTTTTCCAACTCGAACAGTCTTAGTATTAAAGGCTATTTTGAAAATAAGCTGATCGTGCTTGGTGGAGTGACACCAGTATTGGATGAAAGTGAGAGTTTGCACGCTAGGTATTCAAATAAGGTGACGATGCCTTTTGCACCCTCTGTTGTCATGGGATTGGCGATGTATAGCTACTTTACTTAAATCTGTTGTTGGTTAGCTTCATGGAGAGGAATAATATATGGATATTATAGGGCGTACTGATCCAACAACTTTGAAGCCTCAAATTTCAGCCCCAGCCGTTCCTACATCTATTGATATGTTGGGTGTTCCTGAAGTTGTTATAGAAAACCTTGTGTTGAAGCACCTGTCAGCCTACCCCAAGTCGGATGTTTTAGATCTTTCTAACTATTTATGTGTTGTGACACATATTGTTGAAAGTGCGTTGGCTGTGTTGAGAACAAAGTCATTGATTGAAGTTTTTCAACCAACCTCGAACCTTTCTCTCTCATCTGCATCTCATAGTCACGTCCGCTATTCCCTTTCTGAGAAAGGACTTGAAGAAGCTGATCTTGCCTTTAAACGTGATGCTTATTTAGGTCCTGCCCCCGTTTCACTTACTCAATATAGTGATGTGGTAAAGCAGCAGGATCTAAGAGCAGAGCTAGTGACTCGGCCACATGTCGAAGCTGCACTGAATGATGTATATGGTGTCGACAAAATGATTTCGGTATTGGGGCCAGCAATAAATTCGGGACGAGCTTTGTTGCTGTATGGGCATGCGGGGACGGGTAAAACATTTGTAGCTTCACGTATTGTCAATGCGCTGCATACGTCTGTTTTCATTCCTTATGCAGTCTATGCCTTAGGCAACATTATCAAGGTGTTTTCTGCACAACATCATAAACCGTTAGACAGTAACGGTAGCGATCAAAGTATCTCCCTCAAAGATCAATACGACAAGCGTTGGCTTAATTGTGAAAGGCCGAATATTCAGGTGGGTGGAGAGCTCACTATGGATATGCTTGAAGTCAATCATTCTGAGAACAGTCGTGTTTGGTTAGCGCCTGTACAAATGATGGCAAATAATGGGATTTTTATCATTGATGACCTTGGTCGTCAGCCCATGCCTGTCGATGCTTTGCTTAATCGTTGGATTGTACCAATGGAATATTCCTTTGATTATTTATCGCTACCTAATGGCCAGCAAATCACGATGCCGTTTGTTCTAACGCTTGCCTTTTCTACCAATCTAAATCCCAAGAAAATAAGCGACCCTGCATTTCTACGTCGTTTAGGTTACAAAATTGAATTCAAGCCGCTGAATCAGCGAGATTATGAAGCTTTATGGATGAGCGTCGTCGCTGAAAAAGAGATGGAGCTTCAAGATGGTTTCTTTGAGCGTTTGTCTCAAATGCACACGCTTCTTAAGGTGCCACTTTTCCCCTGTTTGCCGAAAGATCTCGTTGGTATAAGCAAAGACATTCTTTCGTTTGAGCAACTCCCACCTGTTATCACATTCGATATTCTTTCCATGGCATGGGAAGTCTATTTTACCTCTGATGGACACGAGGAAGAGAATAATGAATAAGAGTCAAGTTTTCCTACTGTTTTTACTGTCCGTAGTATTCGGCTTAGCGGCTGTATTTTTTGCTAAGCAGTGGATGGATGATCAAGTTCAGCCAACCGTTGAAGTTGAAACGGTCGAGCGTCACCCCGTTGTTGTCGCATCACAAGAAATTGAAGCCGGAACCATTATCGAGGATCAGTTTTTAACCACCAGGTTGATGGAAGTTGATTGGATTAATGAAAATAACTATTCGGATAAAGCGGATCTGATTGGCAAGGTTGTTGCGAATACTATCTATGCCGGAGAGGTGCTTCACAAGTTACGATTTACTGTACCAGGAGAAGGGTCAACACTTGCCGCTCTTATCCCTGAAAATAAACGTGCGGTAACGATACGTGTTGATGATGTTATTGGTGTGGCGGGGTTCTTATTACCGGGTAATAAGGTTGATATTCTCAATACCGTTTCTTACGGAAAAAATTCTGCAGCGACTCAAACCGTTCTTAAAGATATTAAGGTTTTGGCTGTAGACCAAACGGCTAAAACGAAAGAAAACAGTCCGATTATTGTACGAGCGGTAACTCTTGAGATGACGCCGAAAGAGGCCGAGAAACTTCTCACGGCTAAAAGCAAAGGCAGTATTCAGCTGACCTTGAGAAACCCACACGAAGTAGAGAAAAAAGTGGTTCGTCGATATGTGCCTAGACCAAGTGTCACCATTATCAAAGGTACAGAAACATCTAATGTGCGCGTCAAGGATTGAGGTGAAATATGAAAATATTAATTGCGTGTGTTTTGAGCCTGATTTGTTTTTCGACGGCCAGTGTTGCGGCATTGCAGACAGGAAAAACAGTCACGGTTCCACATCATAAATCTACGCATGTGGTTCTGTCGGGAAAAGCGGCGAAGGTTTCTCTTGGTGATCCTGAAGTCTTAGATATTGTAATTTTAAAGTCAAATGAACTGTTTTTAATTGGTAAAAAATTAGGTGCGACAAACCTAATGGCTTGGGATTCACGAGGTCAGTTGATCGAGTCTATTAATATTGAGGTTACTCATGATCTTAATAGCCTCAAAGCTAAATTATATGAGTTCCTTCCTGATGAAACTATTGAAGTGCACAGTGCGCAGAATCGCTTACTGCTAAGTGGTCAGGTCAGTAACCAGCAACAAATGAATGTGGCGATGCGAATCGCGGAAACTTATTCATCGGGGCAGGCTGCTGACGAATCAAAAGAAAGTGGCAGTGAACAAGCTGCAGCGACAGGCGTTATTAACCTAATGTCTATTGGTGGTGCTCAACAAGTCATGTTAGAGGTGACGGTTGCAGAGGTTCAGAGAAGCTTAGTGAGAAAGTTTGATGCGAATTTTCATTTCTTCCAAACAAGTGGTTCGAATTTTTCTTGGGGAGCGTCTTCAGTACCTGCGGGTGTGTTAGGAGCAACCCCAATCTTCGATATCCCAACCTCTACTGATTACGGTATTTTAGGGTCTTTCATTGATAGTAATACCTTGTTTACTTTCGCATTGGATGTTGCGAAACAAAACGGTGTGGCGAAAGTTTTAGCTGAACCAAATTTAACCGCACTAAGCGGTTCCAAGGCTGAGTTTTTAGCCGGTGGTGAGTTTCCTATTCCTGTTCCCGACGATGATGGAATTACCATTGAGTACAAGGAATACGGTGTCGGGTTGAAATTCATACCTACCGTACTCAGCGATAAAAAAATCAATCTGAATTTGGCTGTTGATGTCAGTGAAATCGCTAATAGTAGTTCGTTAACTATTGATCCTGGAACTACCAATGCGACCTATCTTATCCCTCCAATTACTAGACGAAGTGCTTCGTCGACGCTTGAGTTAGCCGATGGCCAAACAATCGGTATTGCGGGTTTACTCAGTGAGAATGTCAGAGATGTCAGCAACAAAATGCCGGGTATTGGTGATGTGCCTATTTTAGGTCAGCTCTTTAATAGTCAAGAGTATGTGTCTGGAGAAACTGAGCTGGTCATTCTTGTTACGCCTCGACTCGCCAAACCGGTGGATAGAAGTAAGGTAACACTGCCAACTGATGCCTTTGTTGATCCTAATGATCTGGAATATTACTTGTTAGGCCGAAGCGCTTACATAGCTGAACCGTCTGAATCTGATTCAGAGCAATCTCAAGCTTCACAGGATATATCACCGACCGATGGTGGTAGCGAAGGCTCATTTGGGCATGATTTATAAGGGGATAGATATGACTAAAATAATGATGATCTTTCTCGCAATGTTATTAGTTGGCTGTGCGAACGATGCTCGTTTAGGGCATTCGGTAGCACTAGTGAAAACAGAGCAAACGTATAACCCTAATGCTACCCAAGAGAATTTACTCGAAGTACCTGATGGTACAGGGGAGCGGATGCAGACTGGTTACGACAGATATGTTGGCAGAGGTGAAAACGAACTGTCCGGAAGTAGTAGCCAGATCTTAGAAGATTTTAACTAAATCTGGAGGTACTCATATGTTGTATCGAGTATCACAAAGCCCTAAAAAGCAACAAGGCTTAGTTGTGGTGATGATTACTGCTGCCTTGTTGGTTTTTCTAGCTGTCTCAGCGCTAGCTGTAGACATAAACCATATGGTTGTAAATAAAACGCGCTTACAAAATGCAGTTGATTCTGCAGCGCTGGCTGCCGCAACCATATTAGACAATAGCAAAGATAAAGACGCGGTAGACGCGGAAGTCGGTACGGCGCTCAATGCTATGGCGGCTTCAACAGGGAACCAAGAAATTGATTTTTCGACCGCTTCTATAAGCATTGATTATTCGAATGACCCACAGGATTTTACTGGCACGGCGACGTTCGGTGCAAGTGATGATGTTTATGTGCGAGTTCGCGTGGATGCACTAGAGATGGATGAATTTTTCATTCATATGTTTGGTCTTGATAAGGCAGTATCGGCAAGTGCCGTTGCTGGGCCAAGCTCAGGGCAAGAAGTCGTTAATAACGTTGTACCCATTGGCGTATGTATTGGTGATGGCACTTCGGATAACGATATTGATCCTGAAGATGGTTTTCACGATGACACCGGTGAGGTAATAACCAATGTGTTTGGTTATGAGGTCGGTACCGTTCATGCTCTTAAGGTAGGGGATAACAAACTATCTGAAATGGGTAATGGTAATTATCACCTATTAGACTTTGGCTCTGGTGGTAAAACCGTCAAAGAAGGCTTAGGTGGGAATTATAGTTATCCTGTAGCGATTGGTGACAATATAACCACTAAACCAGGTGGCACGGTTGGTCCCACAGGCGATGGCCTGAATACTCGTTTTGGTGATTATGGTGGTGGCTTATCTGCATCAGATTATCCTTCAGATTATGTAACCACAGAACCTACCAACGAAATAACGATTGATGCCGGTACGGGAGAGATCGACTCTGACGGAAGTTATACCTACGCTCAATATGAGTCAGAGACTAACGCCTGTATAGCAAGCGGAGGTTCAGGGTGTGCATCTAATGGTGTGGCTTGGCGAAGAATTTTACCGATTCCTATGGTTGATTGCTCAGGTAAAAGTGGTGGTGCAACCGACTTTACCGTAAACAAAATTGGCTGTTTTTTCTTGTTGCAAAAAGCACCAACTAATAACTCAGGTACACCCGCCGTTTTTGGTGAGTTTATCCACTCTTGCAGTGTTGCTGGTGGTTCTGGTAGTACAACGTCGACAACGGAAGGGACTTATAAGATTGTTTTGTATAAGGACCCCAATAGTGGGGAGTCTTGATCATGAAGCAATCTAATCAATTTCAACAGGGGTTTGCTGCTGTAGAGATGGTCATTGTGACTCCCGTCTTATTGTTTTTTCTAGTTTTAGTTCTAGAGCTTGGCAATGTTCTGGTTCACTACAATGTGATATCGAAGTCAGTACAAAATGGCGCTCGTTATGCGGTTAGTGAAGTATATGGAACCATTGGTGGAACCATCGCACCGACGTCTGAAATTCAGAATGTCGTGGTCTATGGTCAGAACAGCGCGGGGACAGCTGTACTATCTTCATTGACGACATCGGATGTGACGGTAACCCCGCCTTCAGGCGACAGTTATGTACGAGTTAGTGTGACGTATGATTATGTTCCACTTTTCTTGTCTATTCCTTTTTCGAATGAGAGTTTTGCTGTTCCATTAAGTGTGACTTCAGTGATGAGGGTGCTGTGATGACAAGGCTTAAAAGACGAATTGAAGGGCTGGCCATTATTGAGTTCACTCTGGTCTCATCGCTAATTTTTCTACTTCTCTTTCTCATTTTAGCGTTGGGTGCCTATATATTTTCGCTACAAATGGTTAGTGAAGCGACTAGGAAGGCGGCTCGGTTAGCGACGGTATGTTACGTCCTAGATAGAGACAATATTGCAGGAATGGTGGTGGATGATATTCCTCTTGTTGGATTTACTAATGCGAACTTAGAAGTGGCTTACTTAGACGCGAGCGGGGGAGAGGTTGCTTCTGATTTTGAAGCGAACTTTGGCACCATTAAGTTTGTGCGTGCTAGGGCTACGGGTTATGGCATTCAGTTAATCAGTAACCTAAGCTTTCTAGGAGTGAATGGATTTCTTGCTGCCCCTGCGTTTGAAACAATATTACCAGCTGAAAGCTTAGGTGTGGTTAGGGCGGACTCTGAAAAAAGGAATCGGTGTCCATAAGTTATTTATTACGGGAGTAGCGGTATGGGGGAAGCGATCAAAATAACGCCGAATGAAAACGATAAAGATATGACGCGTTTAAGAACGAATCTAAAGGTTTGGTTAGTCTACAGTACTGACGGCTTTCATTCGCATATGAGTAAAGAACTAAAAAAATGCCGAAATGTTCATGTAACGTCGTTTTCTCTTGCGGCAATGAGTGAGGAATACCTAAAAAGTGCAGATGTCCCAGAGCTTATTTTCGTTGAAGCTAATGGGAATTGGGCTCAAAAAATGGTTGAGTTGCAAGGGTATGATTTGTCTTTAGAAGACAAGGATTTGTCTTTAGTTGTGCTTGGTGATGAAAGTGATAACGGATCACTAAAAATAGCACTTCGTTTAGGGGCATCAGATTTTTTGTCTCATAATGTGACTCTATCGGACTTACTTCCATTATTGAAGAAAACCGCTTCCGAAAAACTTGAGAACTCCAGTTACGGAGAGTTTATCTTGTTTTTGAATACCAAAGGAGGGATGGGGGCAACTACCTTGGCTTTAAATACTGCCATTGAGATGGCGACTCAACATCCTAATGAAGTTCTTTTACTTGATATCGATCTTCAGTTTGGCGTGATTCCAGACTATTTGAACATAGTTCCGACTTATAGCGTTTCTGATGCGATCAACAGTTCTAATGATTTGGATGAAATGTCTTTGGGCTCTTTGGTAAATAAACACGAATCAGGTCTCCATGTTCTAAGCTTTAAACATGAAAATAACGCTGATGATTTCGAGCAGGCTCAGAAAATTGGCAGATTACTTCCAATTCTGCGTCGTTTCTACCCTTATGTGATCATTGACCTGTCTAGAGGCTTAGATCACGTATTTGCATCAGCAATATCACCCGCGACTAAAGTACTTTTGGTTTTGCAACAGAGCTTAGTGTCAGTAAAAAACACAAGCCGACTAATTAAATCTCTGAAGTTTGAGTACGGCTTACAAAGTGACTCAATAGAGGTCATTCTCAACCGTTATGAAAAGCGACATTCAATTAAGTTGAAAGACATTGAGCAAGCAGTGGGTAACCACGACATACACCTTATGCCAAATGATTTTAAAGTCGCGCTAGAGAGTGCCAACTTGGGGCAGCCGTTAGTTCAGTCGAGAAAAAAAAGCTCTATTACTCGCTCTATCATCGACTTATCTCATGTTCTTTCACCACCGGAGCAGGAAGAGAAAGGGTGGCTGAAAAAGTTGTTTTCATAATGAGTTGATGAAAAGTAAACACGAGGGATTGTGATGTTCTTTAAACGAAAAAATGTAAATCCAGAGTTTGAAAAAAAAGTAGAACAGATTTCGCATGATTCAGAAGATGCCAATCCTGTTGAACGTTTATCAAGTGTTGAGACGTCCAGTCACTCTCGGACAGAAGCGAGCGTTGAAAAGGAGAAAGCGATCGATGAAGCTCGAAAAGTACTGGAGCAAGAATTATCAATCAAACACTTCTTTCATAAGCAGTTGCTTGAAACGTTAGACTTAGGGTTACTTTCTAGCTTGGAGAAAGAGCGCGCCAAGCTAGATTTGCATGAAGCTATCGTTCAGTTGATGGCTGATGATGGTAGTCATGCACTCAGCGCAGAAGGTCGTAAGCGGGTCATCAAACAGATAGAAGATGAAGTTTTTGGTCTTGGTCCATTGGAGCCCTTATTAGCTGATCAAACTGTATCGGATATATTGGTCAACGGCCCTAAAAGTGTCTACGTTGAGCGAAGGGGGAAACTCGAAAAAACGCCCTATACTTTTCTTGATGACCGCCATTTAAGAAACATTATTGACCGTATCGTCAGCCAGGTTGGTCGTCGGATAGATGAAGCATCACCTATGGTAGATGCCCGCTTAGTTGATGGTTCCCGTGTTAATGCGATTATCCCGCCTCTCGCACTCGATGGCCCTTCCGTTTCGATCCGTCGTTTTGCTGTCGATCGTCTGACCATGGATAACTTAATTGGTTACGACTCAGTCTCGCCTCAGATGGCTAAATTTGTGGAGGCTGCCGTGAAAGGTGAGCTGAATATCTTGATTTCAGGAGGGACGGGGTCAGGGAAAACAACCACACTGAATATCTTTTCTGGTTTCATTCCGCGAGACCAGCGAATTATTACCATAGAAGACTCGGCAGAATTACAACTGCAACAACCACATGTTATTCGTCTCGAAACCCGCCCTGCTAACCTAGAAGGGAAGGGAGAAATCAGCCAGCGCGAATTGGTTAAAAATACCTTGCGTATGCGACCAGACCGAATCGTGGTTGGGGAGGTGCGTGGTAGCGAAGCCGTTGACATGCTAGCGGCGATGAATACGGGTCATGATGGTTCACTGGCTACCATTCACGCGAATACCCCCCGTGATGCCTTGAGTCGTGTTGAAAACATGTTCTCGATGGCAGGGTGGAACATATCAACCAAAAACTTACGAGCTCAAATTGCTTCGGCTATCCACCTCGTCGTACAGATGGAGCGACAAGAAGATGGTAAGCGTCGTATGGTGAGTATCCAAGAGATCAACGGCATGGAAGGTGAGGTGATTACGATGTCGGAAATATTCCGTTTTCAGCGTAAAGGTATTGATGAAGACGGCAATATTATCGGTTATTTCACAGCAACGGGGGTTGTGCCTCAATACCATGACCAGTTAGTCAAACGTGGACTCGACCTGCCTTTCGAGCTCTTTAGTGAGACCAAAGGTTAAGGAGGGAATATGGATAATGTAAGCGTTTCATTAGCCCTATTATTTATCGCAGTACTTTTTATTTCACAGGCGTTGTTATTACCTGCTGCCGGTAAGAAAGCGAAACATAAAGAGTTGTCTCGCCGCTTAAAAGAAACGCAGCGTAATATCGATGCAGAGAGTTTGTCATTACTTAAGGAACACTATAACAAAGAGCTTTCTCCGCTGGATCGTAAGCTCATCGTTATTCCTTTCTTCGCTGGCTTGAAAAAAATGTTGGAACTTGCCGGTATGAAAGTGACGTTAAGCCGGTTCTTACTTGTTGTTTCTCTTTGCGCCGGAATACTCTCATTGATATCGATAATGACCAACCAAGTATGGTTCCTTACTGTCGCGGCATTCATTTTTGTTTGGGTTATCGCCTATCTATTTGTGCAAAATCGAGTGACCTACCGAATGGCTCGATTTGAAGAACAGCTTCCTGAGGCTTTAGATATTATTCGACGTGCATTACAAGCAGGACAACCCCTCGTTCAATCATTTAACGAGGTTGGCGAAGAACTTCCAGATCCAATCGGTGTTGAATTTAAAAATACCTATAACCTGCTTAATTATGGTTATGACTTACGTTTGGCGATTCTACAAATGACAGAACGAGTACCAACCGTCTCAATGTTGGCATTTTCTAGTGCTGTAATGTTGCAAAAAGAGACAGGGGGTAACCTCTCTGAGAATCTGCAAAAGGTATCTGAAGTACTTAGAGCACGTTTTAAACTGGAAAGGAAAGTCAGAACGCTCTCTGCTGAAAGTCGTTTATCAGCATGGATCTTAACGTTATCTCCTTTTGGTTTGTTTTTCGCATTAAGGGTCGCTAGTCCTGAGTATATCGAGCCACTCTATAAAGATCCCCGCGGCCTATCCATGGTGAGTGTCGGTATTGTTCTTTTGGCTATCGGGGCCTTGTGGATTAAAAAGATCATCAGCATAGAGATATAACCTATGGAATTATTAAATATTGAAGTTTGGAAGCAGATGTTAGCAGACTTTGGAGTTAGCTCTCAGATGGTTATCTATTCGATGATTTTGCTTACAACAGTGTTGTTAACGCTAACGCTTGGATTTCTTTTTTTAGGAGCTCGTTCTCCCTTGGACAAAAAACTGAGACAGATATCAGAAGATGGGGCACCTACCGGCAGAAAACCATACGACTTCTCGAATACGTTAGAATCATTAAGCCCTTTTATAAGTAAAGGTAATAAAAAAGATAATGAAACTTACTCAGAAAAGTTGATGCATGCAGGGTTTCATGAGAAGAGCTCGTTATCGGTTTTCTATGCGTTGAAGGTTTTATCTAGCTTAATAGGTATCGTCGCGGGCTTTATGGTTTATTACATAGCGTTAGGCGGAGAGTATAATAAATTACTCATCATGACCTGTGTTTTTCTTGGCACATTCACACCTAATATTATTCTAAGTAAGCTGCAAAAAGAGCGTCAGAAAAAAATCAGAAACGGCGTCCCTGATGCGCTTGATCTTCTTGTTGTATGTACTGAATCAGGGCTTGGCTTTAATGCAGCTCTTGGACGTGTTGCATCAGAGCTTTATATCTCTCAGCCTGAACTTGCGGATGAACTAGAGACTGTGTTTGCTAAAATTCAAGCGGGCGTCACTATGCCTGATGCGCTTAGGCAGCTTATCGAACGAACTGGTTTAGTTGAATTGGAAGGCTTGGTTTCTTTGCTTTCTCATGCATCGAGAATGGGCGGAAGTTTAGCGCAAACGCTCCGTGACTATACTGAAGATTTTAGAGATAAGCGTCAGCAAGCCGCTGAAGAAATCGCTGCGAAAATACCGACTAAAATGTTATTCCCCATGTTGATATTTATTTGGCCTTGTTTTTTCATTGTTGCACTTGGCCCTGGACTCTTGATCGTAATGGACGCATTAAGTGCGCCGGGAGCAAGTTTATGATGTTATACAATAAGTTTCTTCTACTACTATTGCCCATTTTGCTACTTGGTTGTGCATCTTCTGACGAACCAACCAACCAATTTGATGCCGAATTGTATTCGGGTAAACCAATCGATAGTTTGACTAGTGATGATCCACCGCTAAATGAAAAAGAAGCAATTATGCGCGGTGACATTGCTCTGCGAGACAACAATATAGACTTGGCGTTGTATGAATACATACGCTCTTTGTCTTTCCCTGAAAAAGAGTTTCACGATAAAACTCTGTTCACTATTGGCCAAATACATTCGTCTCGCGGTAACTATGCGTTGGCCGAGAAAGCTTACCTTGCAGCGCTAGATTTTAACCCCGCTCACACTGAAGTTTTGGAGCAGTTAGGCGTTCTATACACCAAACAACGTCGTACAGATGAAGGACGGAGTTATTTCTTTAAAGCGATTAATTCAGACCAAGTTCGTTTAAAAAGCAGTGAAACTATCCAGAACTACCAAGCATTGAGCCAAAGTGAAGTGGCCAGTTTGAAGGTCGATAGTATGTCTCCTGCATTGGCTTATATGGGGATTGGGGTACTGGAAGATGTTGACGGTAAGCATCAGATTGCACAAGAGTACTTTAAAAAGTCACTGACGATAGATAAAAGTTCAGTCAAAGCTTTGTTGAATATGGGCTATTCTCATTACATGTACGGTAACTACAAAGAAGCCTATCAATACACGCGTTCAGCTTTAGAGTTGGATCCGAATAATGAAAAAGCTCAGAATAATCTGGCACTTATTTATTTAGCGTCTGGGGATATTAAAAAAGCAACCAACGTATTTATGAGACATATGGAAGCTCCGGAGGCGTTGAATAATGTTGGTTATTTCCTAATATTACAAGGAAAGCCCGATCAGGCGGTTCCATATTTACAACAAGCTATCGATAAAAAATCATCTTACTATAAAGTGGCTAATGAAAACTTAAACAGAGCACTAGCGGAAGTGAGAGAGATGGAACAATAGGGATTTGATTTTGGCTCAATGAAAAGGATATTCATATTGCCTAAAAGCGAAAGCTTTAATAAAGATATCATTACAATTTCTGCTCTTTGGCTAGTTTGTGCCACAGTGATATTTTTTTATAAGTGGGAAAGCGTTTCAATACTCAACTTGAATGACAATGACGACTATATGCGTTTTGTTCAGTTTCAAGAGTGGATGAAGAACGGCCATTGGTATCTAGAGCCGATGAGCAACTTCAATACCGCTGATGGTATTATTATTCATTGGTCTCGATTTCCTGACCTAATACTATCTTTAGTCGCTTTCCCATTGCTATTTATGGTCGATGACAGTATTGCGTATGCAATCTCAATTTCTATTGTCCCATTGTTTTATTTGTTGTTTTACGCACTGTCATGTTTTTATTTATGTGAGCATTACTTTGGAGGTAAGTATCGCTTCATAAGCATGATGTTCGCTATTTCTTCCCCTTCAATTATTCATTTCTTACCCGGTTCTATTGATCATCACAATATTCAACTTATATTAGCAACACTGTTTCTGTCTTTAACACCTATTACTATTCACAACCTTAAACAATCATGGCGTGTTTACGCTCAATCTGCTTTTCTGTCTTTATCGTTGTGGACAGGAATGGAGAATATATTGTTATTTATGGCTTTCTTTGTCATTTATACGGTTTATTGCAGCTTTTTTCATAACGGATGGTTTAGTTACATCTCCAAGCTATACGTAACTTGTACTATGTTTTCTATTTTTGCTGTTTTATTAAATAGACCTTACGATGAGTTTTTTGTTTTAAAATATGATGAAATATCATTCATTCTCATTATTCTTTTTCTTAGTGGTTGGGTGTTTGTTAATATTTACAATCGATTGGCTAATGATGACATGAGCTTAAATAAAAGAATGTTATTGTTTGTTTCCCTTGGTTTGTTGTGTTTGTTTCCTGTTGGGGTTCTTTATCCCTCGCTGACCAGTGCTTTGTTTATTGATTACCCACCGATACTTAAACTTTATTGGCTAGATCAGGTCACCGAGGCTAAATCTGTAGTTGATTACATAGAAATTAAAGGTTTTTTTTCTGTTGATAACTATGCCTTACTATTGGTACCCGCTATTCTATACCCAGTTTTAAGAATTAAAAATCACCACTGTACAGTACTGTATCTCATATTCATGTTTAATTTAGCTCTTGCGATATTTTGGCAGGTTAGAGTAATAAGGTTGTGCTTTGTTTTAGCTGCACCTTTTCAAGCATATTTTATTATTAAACTATCTGAATATGTCAGATCCACAATATTAAAAATCATCATTATTTTTTCTGGATCTCCGTTATCGGTAGCATTTTTCATTATTGCATTGTCTCCAACAGGGGGAATTACCACTACCTTTGATGATGAATACAAGTCACCAAGTATCTTTAATGTACTAAAAGATAACGGTATCAATTCACATACTATCCTTTCTGGAATAGAAACTGGCGCACCTGTATTAGCTAAAACGAACAACAGTATAATTGCTGCTCCTTATCATAGAAATATTGTGGGCAACCAATTTTTAATCGAAGTGATGTTAGAAGAGAACATGTTTCTGGCAAGAAAAAAAATAGTAGATAAAAAGGTTGATTATATATTGATCGGTAATGATCCTCACTTATCTCTCCTCAAGAATTCTGGAAGCGAGGACTCTTTAATTAGAAGGCTTTATGGAGATAACATTCCTGCTTGGCTAGATGTTACATACGATGGAATTGAGGATGGTTACCGAGTTTTTAAAGTAAGGAGTGAGCATGAATAAACAGAAAGTAGCAATATTACTCCCATGTTATAACGAAGCCGGAGCCATTGGCGAAACGGTTACCTCTTTTCAACAAGCCTTACCGGGTGCATCCATTTATGTTTACGACAACAATTCGACCGACAACACGGTCAATGAGGCGTTACAAGCTGGAGCGATTGTGCGACATGAACCTCGCCAAGGTAAAGGGGAGGTCGTGAGGCGGATGTTCTCCGATATCGACGCTGATATTTATGTGATGGCTGATGGCGATGACACTTACGATGCATCAGTATGCCCGGCTTTGATCGAGCAATTAAAGACAGAAAATCTTGATATGATTATTGGCAGTCGCGAGCGAACTTCAATGGCTTATCCTAAAGGACATATCCTTGGCAACAAGATGTTTTCAACACTGATTAATTTAGCATTCAATGCACAATTGAATGATGTATTTTCTGGCTATCGAATTATGAGCCATCGATTTGTCAAAACCGCACCTATCTTCAGCGATGGCTTCCAAATAGAAACAGAACTCACCGTGCATGCGTTACACCATAATATGTCCATTAAAGAAGTCTCAACTCAGTACCAATCTAGGCCGGAAGGAACCGCTAGCAAACTGAACACCTTGAGTGATGGCTTCAAGATCCTCAACTTTATCTTGTTCTTATTGAGAGATGTAAAACCAATGTTTTTCTTTGGCGTGCTCTCGATATTGCTTGGTCTTATTTCATTGAGCTTAGGTATTCCCGTTATTGTTGAATTCGTTGACACGGGTTTAGTGGCAAGGCTACCTACAGCTGTTTTGTCTAGCTCAATAGCTTTGATCGCTGTGATGTCTTTTTTCTGCGGTTTGATACTCGATAACGTATCACGAGGTAGGCGAGAGATGAGAATACTCTCTATTTTAAGATTTAAGGACGATAAATAATTAGGCTGAGGTTTTTGGCCAAGGGAGCTGCACTCGAGTGCTTGAAGTGCTAGGTGGAGTTGCAATTGTATAGCTGCTGCTGTGATGACGATTTTGATTAAAGTAAGAAGTAGGCGACTAGCTCCCCTACCTCTTACTCTCAATTATTACTTAGATTGCCAGACTGGTAATCGCACCCAATAACATGAAGATCCCCACTAAACCTACAATCGGCATCTTCACGGTTTTCAATAGCCAAACACCAACAATGATCAGAGCGAAGTCTAAGCCGCTACTCACTGCACTTGTGAAGATGGGTTGGTATAGAGCCGCAAGTAATAAGCCGACTACTGCTGCATTCACACCAGTAAGAGCACCAGCCACCAAAGGTTTACTCGCAATTGCCTGCCAGTTCTTCAATACACCCAGTAGCAGCAAGAAGCCCGGTAAGAACACCGCAATCGTTGCGAGCAGTGCCCCTGTGATCGGTGCTGATGGCATTAATACATAACCTAGGTAAGTGGCTAACGTAAACATCGGGCCTGGTACGGCTTGCGCTGCGGCATAGCCTGTTAGGAAGGCATCTTGAGACAGTTGGTCACCAATGCCATTCTGTAGCAACGGAAGAACCACGTGACCGCCACCGAATACCAAGCTGCCTGCTTGGTAGAACAAGCCAAATACTTCAATGCCTTGAGAGTAAGCACTGAATAGAGGCAGACCAACCAGTAAAGCAACGAAAATCACGAGTGGTGTTAACGATATCTTGTGCGTCGAAGGTACTGTTTTTAATTCGTGTGAGGTTAAGAACTTACTGCCAACCATAGCAGCAAACAATAGAACTAATACCTGAGGCCAGATCCCAGGAATTAAAAGCAGAACAATCGCGGTTATCACACACAGTGCTGTTGCTATCTTTGATTGGCAAAAGTTTTTGTACATGCCGAAAGTGGCGTCAGCTACAACCACGACCGCGAGTAGCTTAAGTCCGTGGATGATTGAAATGAAAAGCGGTGCTTCCAACAACTGGTTGCTCACTAAGGCCAATATCAACATTAGGATGACAGAAGGGGAGGTGAAGCCTACAAATGCGGCAATCGCACCGGTTAAGCCACCTTTTTTGTAACCAACCGCGAAGCCAACCTGACTTGAGCCTGGACCCGGCAGAAATTGACTGAGGGCGACAATTTGCCCGTACTCTTCGTCGGATAACCAATTCAGTTTCTCAACAAAGGTTTTACGGAAGTAGCCAATGTGTGCCGCTGGTCCACCGAAGCTAATCCAGCCAAGCCAGAAAAAGGTTTTAAAAATTGAAAGCATGATCGATTCCAGATAAATGTTTAGCGTAATTTAGGTGGAGTTGAACTATGATTCAAATTAATTGTTTTAATTATAATTATGAATGATATGGGATTGATTTGTGGCTGATTTTAACTGGAAAGGAATTGACCTTAACTTATTGATTGCACTGCAAGCTCTATATAAAACCAACAGTGTGAGTAAGGCGGCAGAACGTTGTTATGTCAGCCAATCAGCGATGAGTCATAGCTTACAAAGACTGAGAAAGCTGTTTGATGACCCTTTGTTTGAGCGGGTCGGTAGCAAGATGGAAGCGACCGACCGAGCGATTGAATTATCAAGCACCGTCGATGCCTTACTCAATACCATTCAGTCAGAAGTACTGTTGTCTAAATCGTTTGATGTAGCAACCTATAAAGGCACTTGGAAGATCGGTCTGACTGATTATGCTGAGCAGATGTTCGCTCCAATGTTGTTTGATCTCATTAAGCAATCTTCGCCTTATTCCCAAGTGACGTTATTCAATGTCAATCGAAGCAACTATCAACAAGTGTTTGAAGACGCTAAGCTCGATATCGCGATCGGTAGTTTTGGTGAGGTACCAAAGCCTTATCGAACAAAGCATTTGTATACAGAGCAACATGTGTGTTTGTTCGATCAGTCGGTTTTATCTATTGAACAACCAATGTCTTTAGATCAGTTTGTGTCTGTAGAACATGCATTAGTTTCTCCTGCGGGATCTCTAAAAACGGGTGTTGATGTTCGATTGGCTGAGCTAGGTTTCAGTCGAAAAGTCGCTATATCTTCAAGTAACTTCTTGACAGTAAAACGATTAATTCGTGGTCGAGAGTTGCTGTGTATTGTTCCTCGGCTCGTGGCGCGTAATGATATTGATACCGAAGATACTTTACTGGCGGTGAAACCACCTATCGATGTTCCAGACTTTGATATACAGCTTGTCTATCGCAAGGCAAAGCATCTAGATGATAAAAATAAATTACTTAGAAAGTTGATTGCTAAAGCTATTTCATCTGTGATTAGTGACTAAATTTATGAGCTGTGATTTGACGTTAAGTTTGTCCAAATTATCCCTAAAAAAATCCGGTTAATTACTAGAACGTGACTATACTTAATTTACGACTCAAAGCAGTCGTAAAGAATAGGCTTTTTGATTTACCTAAGTAAAAAAATTGGTTATATCCTCATGATATAGCTTAAAAAACTACCAGGCTAAACGGACTTAGTTGGTCTTAAAGCGCTAGCTCCCCCTAGCGCTTTTTCTTTTATGTCGATTCTGGCAAAAGGGTCTGAATCCTTTTTAGCAGTTGCTCGATCTCTTGTTTTTCATAGTGAGCCGTCACTTTCGGTTGGCTGCTTTCTCTTGGGAGTAATGCCGTTTCGATATGGTGCTGCAGTAAAGCATCTTGTGAGTTGGCGTTGAGCTTCTCTGCAAGTATCACAGCTTGTCGACCAATCGTGGTGAAGTCTTGTTTGACGGTGGTCAATGGTGGATTAAAAAACGCACTGTCCTCGATTCCATCAAAGCCGACGACCGCAACCTTATCAGGGACAGGTATCTGCAGTTCTTGCAGTGCACGTAAAGCCCCCAATGCCATCTGATCACTTGCCACTAACACGGCATCAAATACGGCTTGTTTAGCGACAGCTTCTCGAACGCCAAGATAACCACTCTCTGCTTGCCAGTTTCCTTGATATTGATACTGCACCTTACTCTCTGCATCTGATAACGCGGCTAACCAACTTTGGTGACGAATCTTTGAGGCGCTGGATTCGTTCGGACCAGTGATTAACAGGAAGTCCGTTCGTCCGCTCTCAAGTAGATGTTGAGCCGCCAGTTTTGCTCCTTCCGCATGATCACCGCAAACATAGTTCACTTGGCTGTTAGAAGGGACATCAATGAAGATTAGGTTGAGGTGCTGATATTGTTCCACTAACAATTCTGCATCGGCACTCTTTAATGGCACATTCAGAATAATGCTGTCGACCTGTTGAGCCATCAATTCACGAATGGCCTCACGGGTGTTCGCGAGATTAGGCTCGGAAACAACAGAGAAAGCGACGCCATAACTCATATCATGAGCCTGCATTCGCACGCCATTGGCGATCATTGCTGCGCCATGCAGTGCCATATCGAGAGTGACTAAGCCAACGCTGGTGGACTTGGCTCGACTGAGCATTTGAGCACCTTTATTGGGTACATAACCAAGTTGCTTTATGGCGGCGTTAACCTTGTTGCGGGTGGATTCCGCGACGTCTTGTGAGCCATTGGTTACTCGAGATACCGTCTGGGTGGATACCCCTGCCAGTTTTGCTACGTCTTTGAAGGTGATACTCATCGCTCTGCTCATCGAATATTTTAGAGTGAAATAAGCCTACCGAAATTTACCAAACTAAACTCTGCTCACTTTCAAATAAATGTCTTTCAAAACATTAAAAATGTTTCCGGAAACAGTCGATCTTGTGCAAGTTTCTCGAATGTTAAAGCCAATTTACATCACGATTTTGTCGGTTTTGGATACTAATTTGGCGTGATGGGTTCACTATTATTTCTATATTATGTTTACGAAAACAATAGAGATTAGTAATGAACGAATTTATTCACTTAAAGAGTAAAAACCATAGTTTGATCATTAAATCAGGGCGCGTTCCAGAGGTTTTGCATTGGGGGGCAAAGATCGCAAGTATTGATGAAGATCTTCTGCTTTCGACAGAGAGACCGATTTCTCAAGCGCGACTAGATGTGGATGTGCCTCTCTCTCTTTGTCCTGAGTTAGGCAGTGGGCACTTTAACGCTCCGGGCATTGAAGGTCATAGAGAAGGGCTTGATTGGGCTCCCGTCTTTAAGACAGTTCGTTACGATGCTCAAGATCAAGAAGTGAGTTT
This sequence comes from Vibrio sp. OPT20, assembly GCF_963889365.1. Classification (NCBI taxonomy): domain Bacteria; kingdom Pseudomonadati; phylum Pseudomonadota; class Gammaproteobacteria; order Vibrionales; family Vibrionaceae; genus Vibrio; species Vibrio sp. OPT20. The sequence continues at coordinate 249,118 of NZ_CAWPOA010000031.1, forward strand.
CCTCCTTGAAGACAAGGTTGCTCTACTGGATCTTAAGGTTGAGATCAAACTGGATTTCGAATCTGACGTCGTCCAAAAGCGTGTAACTGTCACCAATAACGGTAGCAATAAATACTACCTGAATAAGCTTTCTTCCACGTTGCCATTGCCAATTCATGCCAACGAACTTATGACGTTCCATGGCCGTTGGTGTCATGAGTTTCAAACGCAACGCCAGCGTTTTGAACACGGCGGCTTCATGCAAGAGAACCGTCGCGGTCGTACTTCACATGAAAACTTCCCTGGCATGTTTGCAGGCACTCAAGGGTTCTCAGAGCAGAACGGTTTGGTGTGGGGATTTCATTTGGGTTGGAGCGGTAACCACCAAATGCGCGCGGATGTTCGTAGTGATGGTCGCCGCTTTGTTCAAGCGGGAGAGTTATTGCTAGCGGGTGAATCGATTCTAGAACCAGAGGCTACTTATCAGACACCTTGGCTCTATGGCTGTTACAGCAATTCTGGCTTGAACGGTATTGCTCAGCGTTTTCAGCAATTTGTTCGCGACAACATTATTAAATTCCCAACCGAAAAACCTCGTCCCGTTCATTTAAACACATGGGAAGGGATCTATTTTGATCACAAGCCTGACTACATCATGAAGATGGCAACGGAAGCGGGCGTGATGGGCGTTGAACGTTTCATTATTGATGATGGTTGGTTTGTGGGGCGTGATGGTGAACGTACCGCACTGGGCGACTGGTATTTGGATGAAGTGAAATACCCAAATGGCTTAGAACCTGTGATTGAACATGTTAATCAACAGGGTATGGAGTTTGGCCTTTGGGTTGAACCTGAGATGGTAAGCCAAGATTCTAACCTTTACCGAAACCATCCGGATTGGGTGCTTGGTTTACAAGGGTACCATCAACCATCTGGTCGTTGGCAATACGTGTTAGACCTACAAAATGAAGCGTGTTTTAACTACTTGTATGAACGCCTCAGTGCGCTGCTGACTCGATACAACATCACTTACCTTAAGTGGGACATGAACCGAGAGTTGGTTCAACCTGGGCATCAAGGTAAAGCTGCTGTGCATGGTCAAACTAAAGCGCTATATCGCCTTGTTGATGAGTTGAATCGAGCGCACCCAGAAGTCGAGATTGAATCTTGTTCTTCGGGCGGCGGCCGTATCGATTTTGAAATTCTAAAACGAACACATCGTTTCTGGGCATCGGATTGTAATGATGCCTTAGAGCGCCAAGCCATTCAGAAAGGCATGAGTTACTTCTTCCCACCAGAAGTGATGGGGGCGCACATTGGCCCAGCAGAATGCCACTCAACCAACCGTCGTCACAGCATCAATATGCGTGGTGTAACTGCACTCATGGGGCATATGGGTGTTGAGCTTGACCCTGTTAAAGAGTCACCGGAAGAGAAACAAGCATTCTCACATTACATTTCACTGCATAAGCAATTTCGTCATGTTTTGCATTCTGGTCGTAGTTTCCGAATGGATCCTTCGGACAAAAATCAGAATATTTATGGCGTTGAAAATGACGATGAAATGCTGATCACCGTGTGCCAATTGGCGATGCCTGAATATGCTCTGCCTTCGCCACTTCGTATTAGCTGTGTGGAAGACAACGCGATGTATCAAGTGAAGTTAGTGGACATGCCAAAAACCAGTTTCCAGTTGATGAAACAGCGCCCCCAATGGCTCGACAAAACGTTGACCCTGAGTGGCGATAACCTCAAGGAAATTGGATTGACCTTACCGATTCTAGACCCAGAGTCAGCCTTGATTGTTCATCTGAAAAAAATATGAAGCGTTAACTCTGAGCTCCCCCTACAAATAAAATTCTAAATATAAAAATATAATCGGCAGCGAGGAATTGCTGCCGCAATAACTAAACTTAAGGAAAACAAAATGTCTATTACAGTTCTGCTGTCATTCTTGTTATTTACTGGTTTTGTTGTCGCGTTTACCTACAACAAAGTTAAAAATGACAAGAACACCTCACAAGACGGTTTCTTTCTTGGCGGAAGAAGCTTAACCGGTGGTTTGATTGCCAGCTCCCTAATTTTAACCAACTTGAGCGCGACTAGCTTTGTTGGCATGAGTGCACAAGCTTATACCCACAACATGAGTGTCATGGGGTGGGAAGTGGCCTCTGGTGTCACTTTGGTGATCATCGCTTTGATGTTGGTACCGCGTTACCTGAAGCAAGGGATAACGACGATTCCAGACTTCTTAGAGAGCCGTTACGACATGTCGGTGAAGAAGTTTGTGACGTTACTTTTCTTGTGCCAGTACGTCATCAATATCTTGCCAACCACACTTTATGCTGGTGCCGTTGTTTTGGGGGAGATCTTTGATGTTCAAGCTCTGCTAAATATTTCAGAGTTTAGTTCAATAGCACTTATTTCGGCGACGATTGGTCTACTTGGCTTCTTTTACGCGATTTATGGCGGCCTAAAAGCGGTTGTGATTGCGGATACGATTAATGGCGTAGGCCTGATTGTTGGCGGCATGATGATCCCCGTGTTTGGTTTGATGGTGTTGGGCGAGGGCAGCTTTGGTGCTGGCTTGGATATTCTGCTTTATGCAGCGCCAGAGAAGCTTCAATCGGTGGGTACAGAAACCGATCCACTGCCGTTCTCAACATTGTTTACTGGTCTGCTTCTGGTGAACTTGTACTACTGGGGTACTGACCAATCCATCATTCAACGTGCACTAGGTGCTAAGAACCTGAAAGAAGGTCAGAAAGGGGTTATCCTTGCTGGTGCAATTAAGGTTATCTCTCCGCTGTTCCTAATTATTCCAGGCATCATCGCGTTCCACATGTTTGGCGCTGATGCCGGTAACCCTGACACCATGTACACGCGCTTGGTAAACGAAGTTTTGCCTAAGCCGTTGGTTGGCTTCTTTGTCGCGGTTATGTTTGGTGCCATCCTAAGTACATTTAATGGTGTGCTTAACAGTTCGACCACTCTATTTGCATTGAATGTCTACAAACCTTTGTTTGGCCAAGGTAAAACAGATGAAGAGCTGGTGGGTAAAGGCCGTATCTTTGGCGTTGTGATCGCGATTATCTCGGTATGTATCGCACCATTCATCATGTACGCACCAGAAGGTTTGTTCCAATACCTACAAATGGTAGCGGGCTTCTTCAGTGTGCCAATCTTCACTATCGTGTTTGTGGGTTACATCTCTAAACGTGTGCCAGCTCTAGCGGCTAAAGTGGCGTTGGTGGTATTTGTAAGTTCATACGCTGCGATGCAGTTAGTGTTCAAAACACCTATTCACTTCTTACACCAATTGGCGATTCTGTTTGTTGTATGTACAGCGCTGATGTTCATCATTGGCTACTTTATGCCACGTGAAGATGATTACGTGATGCCTGTGAATGAAAACATCGATGTCACACCTTGGAAGTTCCGTTTCGAAGCTTCGGCTATCATTCTCTACATGGTATTAGGTGCTTACGTGATGTTCTCTGATGTTGGTTTTGTCTCGGATGATCCAACCATCATGCAGGTGTACGGTGTGTGCGGCATTGTAATGTTGTTCGGAATTGCTGCACGGTTGGCAAAGCGCAAGAAAGCACTTGAAGCTGCCGCATAACCTTCACAGAGCCTGCCATTCGTTCCTTTAGAATGAGCTTGCTAAGTAAAAGGATCATAGTAGGCCAATAACTAAAAAGGCATCTCAATCGTAATGAGTGAGATGCCTAAAATATTGTTTTTATACTGGTTATTGTTTGGCTACTTACTACTTACAAAGAAAAACGAGTCCACTTTTTTGTTCTCCAACGATACGCCATGATGACTCCGCGGAACCATTCATCCATCGCGATTGCCATCCAAGCACCAAATACGCCATAACCCCAATGCACACCAAGTAAATAACTCATCGCAACGCCAATGCCCCACATGCTAAGAATGCCCATTTTGATAGGGAACTTAATATCGCCTGCGGCTTTTAAGCAAGAAATGAAAATTAGGTTAAACACGCGACCAGCTTCTAATAGTATCGAGCCTGCGATGAGTGCGGCAGTCAGTGCGATGATCTCTGGGTCTTGAGTGAATAAATCCAAAATCTCGAATCGGAAAATATAGACCACGCAGGTAATGGTGATAGAGGCGATAAAGCCTACTACAAAGTATCGTTGTACACGGTTGGCTATCTCATCTATCCAACCTTTACCAATGTAATAACCCGTTTGGATTTGGCTACCTTGGCCGATGGCTAAGGCAAAGGCAAAAGAGAGACGTGCGATGTTTTGTGCGTAAGTAAACGCGGCCAGTGAAGACGTTCCCATCTGAACCACAAAGAAGGTAATACTGATTTGCGCCATGTTGTAAGAGAGTACTTCTCCAGCGTTCATAGAGCCGATCTTCATGATTTTTTGATAGATAGCTTTAGGCACAGATTTGAACTGTTTCATCGGTAGGTCAATGCCTTTGTTTCTTACGACACCGATTAAGATCAATAAGCCGATCACTTGGCTAATGACTGTCGCTGTTGCAACCCCTTGTACGCCGTACACTGGCAACCCGAAAGGTTGGTAAAGTGCACAGTAGTTGCCGAAGATGTTGATCACACCTGCAATCATGTTGATGACCATCGGTGATTTTGAATAGCCATGGCTGCGCAGAATCGTGGTGAGAACGACACCTATCGTGACATTAAAGGTGAGAGCACCACTGATAAACAGATACTCTTGAGCGTACTGTTCGACTTGAGCTTCCAGTTGGTAGAGCGGAATAAAATATTCAGCACCAAGAATCGCAATCATACTGAGTAACACACCGGTAATAATGGCCAAGATAATGCTCGCCACGCCCACGTGAGCGCTCTCTTGAGTGCGAGAAGCACCGTTGTACTGTGCGATTAGGATGCCTGTACCACTGCTGACCATGGTTGATACGATGATCAGAAAAAAGGATATCTGAGAGATAACACCAACGGCGGACACGGCTTTGTCTGAGTATCCCGATAACATGAATACATCGCTGGTGTTGAGTGCGGTTCTTAGAAGAACTTCGATAAAAATTGGCCAGGTGAGCGCAACGATTCCCATGCGTTTATTTAGGGTGGAATCAGCATTAGGCATTTAGGTTTTCTCAAAAAAGGGATAGGCGACACTATAGTTTAGCCATTATTGCGTAAACGACTATCAAATTAATGTCCGGAAGACTCTGAAGGATAAATTAATTTCGAATAAGGCTTCAGAAGACAACATTTAGGGACGTGTTATGAAATTTTAAAAGCAGTTTCATAAATTAAGGAACAAGGGGGCGAGGATTGTGGCTGTGTGGAATGATATGAAAAGCGGGTTTGAAATAACACGGTAAAGCTAACGATATCTAGCTTTACCGTTTTTAACGACTTAGTTAATCCGCTGACCTTCAGCATCAAACAGATGGCAATCTTTTGATGAGAAATTTAGATTGAGAGACTGATAACGTGCGACCTCTTGATCTCCGGGTAGGTGGACTTTAAAGCTATCAACACCACATGATTGGCCAAACATGTAAGTACTATTGCCCAATCGTTCTACCACTTCGCTCTGGAACTCAATAGTGATATCTGACTCGCCATTGATCTCCAAATGTTCTGGTCGAATACCAAGAGTCAATTTTTGTCCTTCGGCAAGGCCATCACTTGGCAATGGTAGAGTCATTTTATTAAGTCCATTGACGGTCAGTTGGGCATGAGTTTCTGATGTGCTGTTCACGATACACGGTAAGAAGTTCATTTTTGGAGAGCCAATAAAGCCGGCCACAAATTCATTTTGAGGGGAATGATACAGTTCGAGAGGTGAACCCACTTGCTCAACTCGACCATCTCTCAGTACCACGATTTTGTCTGCAAGTGTCATTGCTTCTACTTGATCGTGCGTGACATAAATCATGGTATTTTGCAGATCTTGATGCAATTTTGCGATTTGTAACCGCATATCGACACGAAGTTCAGCATCTAAGTTTGATAAAGGTTCGTCGAATAAGAACACTCTTGGGTTACGAACAATCGCTCGACCAATAGCAACACGCTGACGCTGTCCACCTGACAGTTCTTTAGGTTTACGTTTCAACAAAGGGTCTAGTTGAAGCGTTTTCGCTGCACTGGTGACTTGTTTCTCGACGACTTCCTTAGCTACACCGTTCATTTTCAGGCCAAAGCCCATGTTTTCTTCAACCGTCATATGCGGATAAAGGGCGTAGGATTGGAATACCATCGCCACACCACGCTCGGCAGGATCGACATCGTTAACCAGATCATCGCCAATATGGATCTCACCTTCAGTAATCTCTTCCAAGCCAGCAACTAAGCGTAAGAGAGTTGATTTACCGCAACCAGACGGCCCAACGAATACTACGAATTCGCCGTTACTTATTTCTAGATCAACACCATGGATCGTTTGAACATCACCATATCGTTTGATGACCTGTTTTAAGCTGATATCAGCCATGCTCTCTCCTTGCTTCGTTGGACTGCATCTCTTTGCCTTTAAAACATACGCTTTCATCAGAAATTTGTTAGGTGCCTCGCATGATTTATTGATCGTGGTCATATAAATTTGGCGATCTATACCGATTTTTGTGGAAACGTTTACAAAAATAAAACATAACTGTGCGCAATGTTATCAATAAGCCTAATATTTGAACGTAATTACTATAAATGCTGCGTTGCTTGATTAAATTTAGAAACCTAGGTGGAAATTAATCAAATAGTAAATGAAGCTTTTAATACAAGGAATTTCGGGAAATGGAGCAATCTGTGAAAACGATATACCCAGAAAATCGCATCCCATCGGCGAAAAAGAAAAGGCGCATTAGTTCTAAGGTGTCGCCTTGGCTGTTCTTGGCGCCAGCCATCGCTATCTTCTCTCTCTATGTTATCTACCCCATCTTGGACAGTATCTGGCTGAGCTTCTTTGAGTGGGACGGGCTAGGTGAAAAAGAGTGGGTAGGGCTTGAGAACTATCGTGAGCTATTTGACTCTGATGCTTTTTATACTTCGTTAACGAATAACTTCCTTTGGTTGATCTTCTTTATGCTTGCGCCACCGTGTGGCTTAGCGATTGCCCTTTTCTTAAACCAACAAGTGAAAGGCATTCGTGTCGTAAAATCCTTATTCTTTTTCCCCTTTGTTATTTCTCAAGTGGTGGTCGGCCTCGTATTTTCTTGGTTTTATGACCCGTCATTTGGCCTTTTCAATATGGTATTGGGTGCGTTCGGTTTTGAGTCTATTTCAATACTCGCTGACGAAGACTATGTGACCTACGGGATCATTGCCGCGGGCCTATGGCCACAAATTTCTTACTGCATGATCTTGTATCTCACGGGGTTGAACAATCTCGACCCAGAGCAATTAGAAGCGGCGCGACTTGATGGTGCAAAGAAGTGGCGCATGCTCTGGTATGTAGTTCTTCCTCAACTAAGACCGGCGACGTTTATCGCCGTAGTCGTGACCGTGATTGGTGCCCTGCGTTCTTTCGATTTAGTGGCAACCATGACGGCGGGTGGACCTTGGGGCAGCTCGACGGTACTGGCGTATCAAATGTATGAAGAGTCTATCTTTAACTATCGAATGGGTTACGGTGCAGCGGTTTCTGTGGTGCTGTTTCTGATTATGGATATCTATATCGCTTACTTCTTGTGGCGTATGTTAAGGAGTGAAAAATAATGTTTCCGCAACCAATTCAAAAAGCCGGTCGCTTTACTAATATCAGCTACCGAGTCGCGTTACCTATCTCGATCGTGATGTGGTTATTACCGCTAATCGCCGTGATGATGACGTCGATTCGGTCGATGGATGACATCAACAAAGGTAATTACTGGGGCTGGCCGAGCGAGATTCAGTTCATTGAGAACTACACCCAAGTTTTTACCTCGACCTCAATGGGGCAGTACCTAATCAATAGCTTGATCATCACACTGCCAGCGGTCGCAGGGGCTGTCGCACTCTCGACTCTGGCTGGGTATGCCTTGGCGAAATACAACTTCAAAGCCAACGTTTGGATATTTGCGATGTTTATTGCGGGCAACTTTGTTCCGTTCCAAATTTTGATGATTCCAGTGCGTGATTTAACGATTGGACTTGGCCTTTACGATACCCATTGGGCATTGATTTTCTTCCATATCGCTTTTCAAGCCGGATTTTGTACCTTGTTCATGCGTAACTTTATCGTCGGGATCCCAGATGCCTTGATCGAAGCGGCGCGTGTTGAAGGGGTGAGTGAATGGAAAATATTTTGGCATGTTGTACTCCCTCTGGTTCGCCCAGCTTTAGCGGCGTTAGCCGTATTGGTGTTTACCTTTATTTGGAACGATTTCTTCTGGGCTCTAGTACTGGTTCAGAGTGATGACGTTCGCCCTGTAACTGCGGGTTTGAGCTCACTTCAAGGCCAATGGCTGGCGTCTTGGCAGTTTATGTCGGCGGGTGCAGTGGTTGCGGCTATCCCACCGGTAGTGCTGTTCTTTACCATGCAAAAGCACTTTATCGCAGGCCTGACATTAGGTGCGACCAAAGGGTAAATAACGAGATAAGAATCGATACACGAATCTAGCAATAGCGACGGCTTTAGTCGTTATTGCTACCGACATCCCGAATGGATGAATCATTGAAGAGAAACTAAAACACGAACAACCCTACGAGAGAAAACAATAAGAATTGGACTTAGAGAGCTTAGCTCCATAACAAGGACCTCAATATGAAATACGTGAAACATATCGCTGCCTCTGCAGTGCTCGCTGCCTCCATGTCTGCAACATCGTTTGCAGGTACCTTAGTCATCAACTCAGATGCTTCTGATCCAGCGCCAAAAGAGGCGTGGGGTGAGATCATTAACCGCTTTGAAAAAGAAAACCCAGATATTACGGTTAAGTACAATTTGTACGATCACGAGTCGTACAAAACAACGATTCGTAATTGGTTGGTCACTTCGCCGCCGGACGTGGTTTTTTGGTATGCGGGTAACCGAATGAAAGCCTTTGTTGATCGCGGCCTGTTTGAAGATGTGAGTGATATTTGGACTGACAACAACATGAAGCAAGACTTTGCGTCAGCCGCACCTGCAATGACGGTGAATGGCAAGCAATTTGGTGTGCCATACACGTATTACCAATGGGGTATCTACTACCGCAAAGATATCTTTGAGCAGTATGGAATTGCTGAACCTAAAACATGGGATGATCTGAAATCGGCATCGGCAACGCTGAAAGAAAATGGTGTGGCGCCGTTTGCTATTGGTACTAAGTACTTGTGGACTGCTGCGGGTTGGTTTGATTACATCAACATGCGTACCAACGGCTTGGATTTCCATATTCAGTTGATGGAAGGCAAGGTGCCTTATTCTGACGAACGTGTGAAGAAAACCTTCGCTAACTGGGCTGAGCTTGTTGAGCCTGGTTACTATCTAGAAAATCACGCCTCTTATTCTTGGCAAGAAGCTCAACCTTTCTTGTACAACGGTAAAGCGGCGATGTACCTGATGGGTAACTTCATCACGCCTAACTTCCCTGCTGAGTTAGATGGCAAGATGGATTTCTTCCAATTCCCTGTCATCGATCCAAGTGTTCCTATGTCTGAAGATGCGCCTATGGATACGCTACACATTCCTTCAAAAGCGAAAAATAAGGAAGATGCACGTAAGTTCCTAGAGTTTGTTGCTCGCGCTGAAAACCAACAGCTGATCAATGAGATGCTGTTACAAATTCCGACCAACAATAAAGCCAAAGCCAAGTCTGATCCGTTCTTAGATAAAGGTGTAGCAATGCTCGCTTCTACCGATGGTACGGCTCAGTTCTATGACCGTGATACCGATCCTGCGATGGCCAAAGAGGGCATGAAAGGTTTCCAAGAGTTTATGGTTCACCCTGACCGAATCGAAAAAATCTTAAAGAAACTCGATAAGGTGAGCAAGCGTACCTTTAAGTAATATCTCAATAGCCGCAGCGGTTCAGGCTGCGGCTTTTCTTTTGTCTCTCTAGGGATTATTGCCAGTGCTGATTCGTTGGTGTTCGTCATGTTTCAATGTTATGGAGCACTGAGTATCACTTGCAATGATTCACTTTGAACGGTTTATCGTAAGGAACACTCAATGAGAACTTTCTCTCAAATCATCTCTGCCCGCGAATGGGAAAACCAACACATCACTCATCATAACGTTGTTGAGGCTCATGCTCCTTTGAATGGTTACACCTCGTTGGCTGAGGCTGTGGGGAAGAAATCGTCACGCACCTTGTCTCTCAATGGGGTTTGGAAGTTTCAGTTGTTCGATTCGCCTGAGTTGGTCGGCGAAGAGTTTGTCTCTGAACATTTTGATGATTCCTCATGGAAGTCGATCGCAGTGCCAAGCAACTGGCAGATGCAAGGCTTTGATAAACCGATCTATACCAATGTGAAATATCCTTTCGCTGATAACCCTCCCTTCGTCCCTAGCGATAATCCGACAGGGCTCTACCGAACGCATTTTAACTGCATGGAACCGGAGCTATTAGATACCCATAGGCTGACCTTCGGTGGCGTGAATTCCGCATTTCATTTGTGGTGCAACGGCAAGTGGGTTGGCTATTCGCAAGACAGTCGATTACCGGCTGAATTTGACGTATCTGAATACTTACAAGCAGGCGAGAACACGCTAGCCGTCATGGTGCTGCGTTGGTCTGATGGTTCCTATCTTGAAGACCAAGATATGTGGTGGCTCAGCGGCATATTCCGTGATGTGACTTTATTGAGAAAGCCCAAGGTCGCCATTGAAGATGTTGGTGTTGAGACGCAGCTAGATGCTTGCTATCGCGATGCTGTTTTAAATATTTCTACGCAAATAACCAAGCACAGCAATGATGTAGAAGGCTGCGATAAGCTGAAAGCTGAACTTTATGATGCTCAAGGACAGTTGGTTTGTGAACCTCAAATCGTGGGCTTTGGTGAGCAAGTTGTGGATGAGAAAGGACCTTGGTCTGAAGTCGCTGAACACCGCATTTCAGTGGTGAATCCGAATAAGTGGAGTGCCGAGTCACCCTACTTATATCGCTGTGTGGTGTCATTGCTCAATGAACATGATGAGCTTGTCGATTGTGAGGCTTACGATGTCGGATTTCGATGTATTGAAATTACCGATAGTTTACTCAAAGTTAACGGTAAGCCGTTGTTGATTCGTGGTGTGAATCGCCATGAACATCACCCTGAATTGGGTCACACCATGACTCGTGAAGGGATGATTCAAGACATCAAACTGCTCAAACAAAATAACTTCAATGCCGTTAGAACCGCTCATTATCCGAATCACCCATTATGGTATGAATTGTGTGATGAGTATGGCCTGTATCTGGTTGATGAAGCGAATGTGGAAACCCATGGTCAGTTTCCGATGTGTCGACTGTCTAATGATTCGTCGTGGTTGAATGCGTACATGAGACGAATGACAAGGTTAGTGGAGCGCGATAAAAACCACGCCAGCGTGATCATTTGGTCGTTGGGTAATGAGTCGGGGATTGCTCGTAATCACCATGCGATGTATCAATGGGTGAAACAAACGGATCCAACACGTCCCGTTCAGTATGAAGGTGGCGGGGCAGATACAGCAGCGACCGATATTTTATGTCCTATGTATGCGCGTGTTGATTGGGATTTACCTGTTGTTGAGAGTCAACCTGAAGTGACACCTCGCGTGGGTATTCGCAAAGCGATCGCTCTGCCAAACGAGCATCGTCCTCTTATTCTCTGTGAGTACGCCCATGCAATGGGGAACAGTCTGGGTAGCTTTGATAAATATTGGCAAGCGTTTAGAGATAACCCAAGATTACAGGGCGGATTTATCTGGGATTGGGTCGATCAAGGGATCACAAAAACCGATTCGAGCGGCAAGCCATATTGGGGATACGGTGGTGATTTCGACGACGATATTAATGATCGCCAGTTCTGCATTAATGGTTTGGTATTCCCAGACAGAACGGTACATCCAACGCTACATGAAGTGAAAAAGGCGCAACAGTTTTATCAGTTCAATCTGGTTTCTGTATCACCACTGGTGATTGAGGTACACAGCGAACACCTATTTGTGACCAGTAGGATTGAAACGTTGAATTGGACGGTTACCCAGAATGGTGTGGTGACGAGCGATGGTTGTATCGAATTGATGGTTGGTGCGGGTGAGAGTGTTCAGATAGAACTCAATGGTGTGACTATTCCTCATACGGCCAATGCGCTTAATTACCTTAATCTAGAAGTGGTATTAAATGCCAATACTGCGTGGGCGAATAAAGGCCATGTGACGGCGATTGAACAGCTTACCTTACCCACTCAGCCGCAATTGATGTTGGATGCCAACCTCTCTCAATTTCCACCGAAAGTAACTGAAACTGACGCGCTGCTGACGGTGAGTGGTGATGCTTATCAAGTTGAGTTCGACAGATTATCTGGGACATTAGAGAGCTGGAAAATCAAAGGGGTGGAACAGCTTGCGAGTGGTCTTCGAGATAACTTTTATCGTGCACCGTTAGACAACGATATCGGTGTCAGTGAAGCAAACCGCGTCGACCCCAATTCATGGATAGCACGCTGGCAGGCTATGAGGTTGGATAGGCTCACTCCAGAGTGTATCGAATTTTCATCCATCACTCAGAAAAACGGGGTAACGGTGACGGCAATCATTGCTCACACAGTGGAAGGGCAGGTTCGTTTGTTGTCGACTTGGCGGTACCAATTATTTACCGATGGTGAGGTTAAGTTAGGTGTGGATGTACAAGCGGCGAAAGGTTTGCCATCTCTGCCTCGAGTCGGTTTTGAGTTTGCTTTGAACCATGTGCCTGATGGGGTGGAATGGTTTGGTCGTGGGCCACACGAAAACTACCCAGATAGAAAAATGTCAGCCCATATGGGGCGATATCAGCAGAACATTGAACAAATGCATACCCCGTATATTTTCCCTTCTGATTGCGGCTTGCGTTGTGATGTTCGTGAGGCAAAGGTTAGTGAATTTGAACTGCAAGGAGACTTCCATTTCTCAGTCAGTCGTTTTGGGTTACAGCAGCTACAGAAGGCAAAACATACTTGTGATTTAACCGAACAAGAACAGCTGTTTGTTTATGTCGATGGCTTTCATATGGGCGTCGGCGGCGATGACTCATGGACGCCAAGTGTCCATGATGAATACAAATTATTGAAAGAGCAGTACCATTATCAGGTGCGCTTCTATTGTGGTGAGAACGGTTAAAGTACAGCGAATAGAGTAAAAGGATCATAGTAGGCCAAATAGTCTAAATGCTTGTTTGTTCGATTATTTGGCTTCAGATATAAAAAAGGCACTCAACATAACGCTGAGTGCCAAAGCCTGAAATTTGTTAATTCGCAGTATCTTATTGAACCGGTGTATTAATGAATCTCAGAGGACAGGTAAAAAGGTTCAATTTACTCTGCGTCAGTAAAGAAATCGTTGTAAAGCATGTACAAGTGAGCCGCACTCCAAGAGAAGTTTGGTGCGCCTTGTTGTTCGCCAGTTAGTGGGTTGTAGTTTTCACGGATTGGACCGTCTTGAACTAATCCATCGGCGTGGTCAAAGAACGCACCTGCCATTTCAATCGCATCGTCACGGTAGCCGTAGCTATCCATGCCTTTTAGGCCGAAGTAGAATTGATCCACCCATACACGTCCACGCCAGTAAATATCTGGGCCAAATGCAGGGCTAGAAAGCGCTGCTGTGCCTAGTGGAACGTAGGTATTGAACTCTTCTGTATCTTTCATTACAGAGACAACTGCATCAGCGTTAGCTTGAGTGGCAGCAGCATTGAACAATGGTGACCAACCTTCAGGGCCTTTACCACGCTCTACAATCGGTTTACCTGCACAGCCATTCGCTAGTGGTTTGTCTTCGATACGAATGTCGTAGAAGAAGTTAGTGCCTTCGTCGAACATACAGGTGTTGATGTAGTTCGATAGATGCTCAGCTTTTTCACGGAACTCTTTCGCTTCTGCGTCTTTACCAAGAATGTCAGCCATTTCTGCTAGGTACTTGTTATCGCTGTACATGTAGCTTGCTTGGTCGACAGATTCTTGCAGTAGTGAGTAGCCTAGTAATGTGCCATCTTCAGCGCGGTTTTGAGCGAACTCAACATCCCAATCGCTGCGCTTGCCGCCATTCGCTACATACGCGTCTAGCTGGTCTTTATCGATGAAGCCAAATGCGGCTGCATCGTCACGACCTGACTCCCAAGACGCGGCAGTTTGTGCTGGGCTTTCGATGTAATCGTAGTTACCTTCAGCAATCACTTTATCCAGTGCAGCTTGGCCTATAATTGTCTCGTGCTTATCGCCACGAACCACGGTGAAGTACATTTCACCTTCCGGTGTGTTGTGTGCTTTATCACGTGCTGCGCCGTATTCAGGTACGCCGTTGCCGTTGTTGTCACGGTTGCGCAGCCACCAATCGTGGTATGCCACGAGCTTTGGATACATCTCTTCGAGCCAAGCTTCATCGCTGGTGGTCTTATAGACTTCCATTACTGCCCATGCTGCTAGGCTTGGTTTGGTATTACGTTCATTCCAGTTACCGCCATCGCCGCCACGTTCTGGACTTAGGTTGTAAGCGAGTAGATCGGGCACGTAACCTTCATCCCAAGGACGAACGGCATCGTCAGCCTGAATTTGGTAAGCGAACATCGCGCGGATGTTATCTTTCGCTACATCTGGGTTGAAGTGAGCCATTGCGTAGGCTTGCTTCCATGTGTCCCAAGGCCAAGTTTGGTTGCCCGAGAACCAACGCGCCGTCACGGATGGTGTCACAGAGTCAAACTCCATCGCACCTGCAGCGCCACGCCAGTTACCGTTTAGGGTTTCCATCGCTTTAACCGCAACACGCTCTTGCTCTGGTGTCGCGTTCGGGTTGGTTAAACCCATCTCAAGATAGCCTTCCCAACGTTCTGCTGATGCCGCTAAGAAGTCGGTAGGGTTTGCCATGATCTTTTTGATTTCAGGCTGTTCCGCTTGCGCTTCTTCTGCCGTTAGAACATGCGAGTATGTGGTGTAGATAGTCGTCGATGCTTCAATGTTTGCCGTTGAAGTAAACGCTAAACCGTCAACCGTGGTTTTCGTTGGAATCGACTTGTGAACTTGGTATTCAGACTCACCAGAAGTCAGTAGATCCCATGTCGAACGAACCTTACCGAAGGTCACTTTTAAGCCATCGTCGGTTGCGACGATTTGACGGTCATACTCAGGGTAAGTTTCAGCGATTGTTTTGTCGGTTTGTGCCACGCCTTCTTTAGCGTGCGTCTTTTCTAGTAGTTCACCATCCCACACCAATTCAACCGGTGAGTCGGTAGTGATTTTGGTTTCTAGCAGAGAGGTACGGTTTGAAGCAAAACGCATCGTCATTTCTACGGTCACATCGTCAGATTTTAGCGTCTGAACCAATGCGCCCGGTAGGCTGTAAGCTTCCATAGTGAAAGCCACTTTTTTGCCGTCTTTGAACACGCTTAGGCGGTCGAAGTTATCAGCCATGAAGTTGATGTATTCTTCGGTAAGCAGTGCTGTACCTGGGAATCCGCCCATGCCTTCTGCACTGTCTGGCAGCAGGTGACCGTGCCATGCACCTAGGTCGAAGAATGGGTTAAAGCGTTGGTGGTCATCGAAGTCGTAGTCACGCATGTATTCAGGTGAGCCAGTACGGTCGATAACGTTCTTAAATTCGTTGGCTTGCAGTTGCTCTGTGTCAGAGCCAGAGCCAGAGATTGAAGCACAACCAGTAACGACAAGGGCTGCACCGATAGCGAGAGCTGCGAATGATTTATTCAGTTTCATGATCAATTCCTGTTATTACCAGTAGAAGTATTGCATTGCGAACACCTGAGCGTCGCCGATTTCAGTGTCGCTGCCTACGCCAAAGCGGTTATCGAAAGCAGTCGCAAACGCGCCGTTGCCGTATTCATACCAAACGCCAGCATTGATGTAAGAGGTGATTTCTTTGTCGCCATTGTCACCGTCAAAGTTTGCGTAGTTGTAGGCTGCAGATAGGTAAACGCCTTGTGCCGCTTCGTACCATGCACTGGTTTGAATACCAGACTCGCTACCGAAAGACTCTTGGTTACCTTTATCTGTATCGTGCCAAACACGAGTGGCGAAGTTTTTGTACTCAGCACCCAATAGCAATAGTTCACCACCATCGTTGTTACGAACTTCACCACCACCCATTAGGGTTAAGTCGTCGGTCAGATCGTATTGGAGGTAACCATTGACCATGGCGTTCTTATCTTTCCATTGGTCTGCGAAGCTGTCGTATTTACCGAAGTGAACAAGAGCATCGTCTTCAGAGAAGTCAGACTCTGGCGCGAAAGAAACGCTGTAGCGAAGCTTGCCTTCTAGGTTTTGAATCTTCACACCAAGGTGCACGTCTCGCGTGTTTGAGATCGCGTAGCCGTATTCAACCGTAGGGTCACCCCACCATTGAACGTCATCTAATGAAGAGTCCATACGACCAATCATGAATTCTGTTTTGTTATCTGTGCGGTAGCCAGCGTAAAAGCGGTTGAAACCACCTTCAAAGCCGCCCCAGCCGTGGCCCGTTGCCCAAGCATTGCCTTCGTCGTCGGCTTGTACTGTCCAGCCTTCCATATAAGCAAGACCAAACCAATTACCGTGCTCGATAGCCAAGCCAGCTTCAATGTAAGTACCGTCTGCGTAGCGGCCTTTATCATCACCTTCGAGTGCCACGTGACCACCAAGGCCAAGCTCACCATAAAAGTTAAATAGGGTTTCAGTTTCTGTCTGAGGAGGCTGAGTATCACTGTGGTTTGCTGCGGACTCTTCCGCGTGGGCAGTGGTACTTAAGGCAGCAAGAATACAGCTTGTAATAAGAGTGTTTTTAGTAAAACTACTTTTCATTTTAATCACTTCTGTGTCGGGGTTATAAATGAAGGTTCGCAAGCAGTTCTGACTTCTAATGTGGGGTGCTCTTCAAGGCGTATTGGTCAGGTTACTTACGATCGCAAAACCAATATTAATGATAATTTTGATGTTTAAAATTAATTAAGTTTAAAAGTGTGATCTATTTTTAGTAAATGTTTACTTTGTTTTTATTTTGACTTTCAGTTGAATTTGCAGAGGTATGGCTAGGGTTGTAAGTATTCGGGAGGTGAATTGTTTGATGGGTGGTTAGATTGTTGGTTCGAATGCTTTGATTCTTGAATGGCTTTGATTTAATCGAGATGGTTAGTGGAAATGTACCGACAAATAAAAAGGCACTCACCAAATGCGAGTGCCTGAAGTTTAAATGAGAGTGCCCGAAGTTTAAGTCAGAGTGCAGGGAAAACTAAGCGTTCGCCGGTTCAGGTTTTTCTTCTAGTTTTTTCTCTTCTGGAGATAAGCTTTTTTCATATTTGCCGTACTTCCACCACGCGTAGCCAAGGAAGATAACAATCCCGCCCACGTTGTAGAAGATGATGGTCATGATGTCAGCACCTGTTGGGAAGGTTGACGCAAAGAAGCCAACAGTGAAAATGCCGATCAGAATCGAGACCACGGTAATGCCTGTCATACGTGAGCCCATTCTGAAATCACGAGGTAAGTGATCCAACTTCAAACGTAAATTAAGGTACGCGATCATGATGAATAGCGGTGGCAACATCGATGCTGCAGCTGTCATGTTGATAATGGTACTCATCAGATCTTGAACCGTATCGGACGCCAGTGTCGGAATGAACATCAGTGGAATCACAATCAAGAACTGAATCCAAGCCGCACGCTCTGGAACGCCTTGTTTGTTTAGAGCGACTGTTTTCTCACCGAAGATACCTTTAGGGATTTCAGAGAAGAAAATCTTAACGGGTGTCGCTGTCCACATCAGCAGAGAGCCTAGCATCGCCGTGAATGAAACCACGCCCACAAAGCGATTCATTAGGATTTCAGACAACCCAAAGTGTCGTGCTAGCCCTTCGAATACCTGCACTGAGCCGCCAGTAAATTTAAGCTCTTCTCGCGACACAAACACGTTTGCTAGTACTGAACCCACCGAGTAAAGCGCACCAATGAAGATACCGGCAATGATGATCACTTTAACGAAAGACTTGTGACCACCTTTGATGTCGTTAACGTAAACCGCAACCGATTCTGCACCGCCTGCCGCCATGAAGA